>CAZZDO010000065.1:0-17086 GCA_964653205.1 uncultured Armatimonadia bacterium
CGAGTTCCGGGTGGGTGAGTTGCCGGCGGCAGAGCAGTAGGGCGCCATTGCCCATTGCCCCGTGATTGCCGTCCAGTGTATAATATCCCGCGCGGCGGCGTACCTTCCGCCGCTTTGTCGCCGAAACCCCTTGCCTATCATTGAGATGCTGTGGCCCCGGCCGCGGCGGAGGGAGCGCCAGGATGTCCAAGTTCGTTGCGGTGGGTCTCGTTGTAGTCATCGCGGCACTGCTGCTGATCGGCTGTAGCGGCACCAACAACCAGACGGTGTACCAGTGGGTGCTGGAGCGCGTGTGCTACAACCTGGCTGCCACCCGGGTGGCCTTCACGTCGCTGGGCGGCAACGGTGTGCGCTACGTGTACTCGGTCACGAACACGGGCGGCAACCTGACGCTGCTGACGCCGACGGACAATGACGAGGACCTGACGGACGAGGGTGGCAAGCAGCCGGCCTATTCGCCGGATGGAGTGGACATGGCGATCGTGGCGCGGCGCGGGGGAGGCCAGCAGTCCCTCTACCTGATTGACCCAACCAGCGGCGCCGGCACGCGCGAGGCCCGGTTGACGGCGGACAACGTCGCTCTGCCGGGGGCCGATGCCCAGCCCAGTTGGAGCGCGGACAGCAGCCAGATTGTGTATGTCAGCACCAAGGGCAGCGCGGCGGGCCGGTGGGAGATCTGGATCGTGAACCGTGACGGCAGCAACCCGCACATGGTGGCCCGGACCGGCGCGCCCGATGTGGACGCGACGGATGCGCAGTGGCCGGTGTTCAGCCCGGACGGCACGCAGATCATCTACCAGAGCCGCATTGATGCCATCGGCGTGGACACATCTCTGCGCAGGGTGAACGTCGCCGGCGGCGCCAGCGCCGAGATTGACGGCACGGAGAACGACGGCTTCCGCGAGGGCGCTCCCTCGGTGGTCAACGTCGGTGCCACGCCGGTCGTGGTCTTTTCGTCCAATCGCAACGGGGACTTCGACATCTGGCGCATGAACCTGGACGGCAGCGACGCCCCGGGCGTGGCTCTGACCGACGATGCCCGCTCGGACGGCTTCCCGGTGTGGGCCGCGGACGCCAGCCGCATCGCCTTCACCCGCGACAACGAGGTGTGGACCATCGCCGCCAACGGCTTAGACCCCGTGCAGGTGACGGAGCGCTTCCAGAACCGCTAACGCCGCAACTTTGCTGTGACCTACCGGGGCCCTCCAACTGGAGGGCCCCGTTTGATTCGCGGCGACTGGCGTCGGGCACGAGGGTTTCCGGTTCTGCGAGGCGAAACACGCCCCGGGAGTGATGGCGATGACCTTCTATGAGAATGCGTTCGAGGCCCCGCCGGGGCTGATCGCCCGGGGCGCCGAGGATCGGCAGAACCTCCTGCGCCACGAAGCCGAGGACTTCCTGCGGGCGGTGTCCGAGGCCTATTCCGAGCGGGCCGCGGAGTGCTGGCAACGGGACTACTCGTCGCCGGAGGCGTATGCGGCTTCGGTCCAACCTAACCGCGAGCGGTGGCTGGCCGCCGTGGGCGCCTGGGGCGCGCCCGACCCGGAAATGGCCCCGCTGGTGGAGCCCTGCGCCGAGAATGAGCACTTCCGGGCCCACTGGATCACCCTCAACCTGTACGGCAACTTGCGGGGGCGCGGCGTGCTGGCGGTCCCCACGCAGGGCGAGGGGCCGTTCCCGCTGGTGATCGCGCAGCACGGCATTGGCAGCTCGCCCGAGCGCGTCTTCGGCTTCGGGGATGACGCCATGCTGTACCACTGCTACGGGCAACGGCTGGCCGAGGCGGGCTACGCCGTGCTGGCGCCGATGAACGTGACGGGGTCCAAGCCCCGCCAGCGCCTGACGCGCATGACCACGATGCTCGGCAAGACGCTGTGGGGTCTGGAGATCGCCAAGATCAAGCGGCTGCTGGACTATGCCGAAACAAGGGAGGAACTGGACCTGTCGCGGGTGGCGATGTGGGGGATCAGCCTGGGCGGGGCGTACACGATGTTCACGATGCCGCTGGAGCCGCGAATCAAGGTCGGCATCTGCACGGCGTGGTTCAACCACCGCATCAAGAAGATGGTCATTGACGACCCGCGCTACAGTTGCTTCCTGTCGGTGGATGAGGACCACATCTTCATCCCCGGCTGGCTGCGGGAGTTCAGCGACAGCGACCTCGTCTCGCTGATCGCCCCGCGGCCCTTCATGAGCCAGACCGGCAAGGCCGACGGCATCGCCTGGTGGCCGTTCGTGATGGAAGAGGCACAGCGCGCGCGGGAGCATTACGTGAGGCTGGGGCTGGAACCGGAGCGGATGGCGTTGGACTTGCACGAGGGCGGGCACGAGATCCGCGTGCGGGAGGGGCTGGAGTTTCTGCGGCGATGGCTGTAAACAGCGGGACTTGGGAATCGGGGGAACGACAGGCAAGCGACATGCAGGGGACTGACCGACAATCTGGCGGCAACGGGCTGCGGCCGGGGCTGAGTGTGCTCATTCCGGCGTACAACGAGGAGGAGCTGCTCGCCAGCGCCGTGGTGCAGATCCGCGCGGCCGCGGCGGAGGCCTGTGACGACTTCGAACTGGTCGTCGTCAATGACGGCAGCACCGACCGTACGGGGGAGATCCTGGACGGGCTGGCCGCAGCCGATGGGCACGTCAGGGCGCTGCACCACGCACAGAACCGGGGGATCGGCGGAGGCATCACCACGGCCGGCCAGAACGCGCGGTGCGACCGGGCGATCATCTGTCCGGTGGACAGCCCGCTGTCGGCCGAGCAACTGAGGGCCTTCCTGGCCGCCTCGGGGCCTGAAACGATCGTCGTCGGCTACCGGCCCCGACGGCTGGGCTACCGGGGGTGGCAGCACGTGGGCAGCGGCGTGTACCACCGGCTGGCGTGCGCCTTGCTGGGGCTGCGGCTGCGGGACATCAACTGGATCCACCTGTACCCGACGCGCCTGTTCGGGGAGTTGCAGATCGAGTTCGGGGGGATCGTGTACCTGGCGGAGGTGCTCGCCAAGGCCCGGCGGCTGGGCTACCGGTTCGTCGAGATCGAGTCGCCGATGGCGGCGCGGCTGAAGGGCGTGGCCACGATCAGCAAGCCGCGCACGATCTGGCGGACGTTCTGGGACCTGTGGCGGTTGTGGTGGCGGCTGAAGTCCTCGCGCGACTAGCCCGCCCTGCTATCCCGGAGGCTGCCCCATGCGTCCGCTCCTGCTTGTCTTCGTCCTCACCACTGCGACCGCCGCGCGCTGCGCTCCGGCGCTGGAGCAACTCCAGACGGCCACCCCGCCGGTCTTCCGGTCGGGGCACACGCTCATCCCCCTGTCCATCTGGGGGCCGGAGTTGCCGCTGGCCACGCGGGTGGAGCTGGCCGATCACTGGGGCTACTGCCTGTACTTCGGCCGACTGCGGCCCGAGCTGGTCAAGGAGCTTGACGACCCTGCCAGTATCACCGCCCAGGTCTGCGCCCTGGCCAGGGCCCAGCCGCAGCGGTACCCGCTCCAGGTCATCACCGCGCCGGGCTTCACGCTGCGCGAGTACCAGGACAAGTTGCCCGAGGCGTGCTGGGTGCACGACCAGGAAGGGAAGCTCCCCGACGGCAAGCAGGTGTGGAGCACCGAGGCGCCCGATGAGGCGTTCGAGATGATCGCCGACGCCGAGGCGGCGATGATCCAGGAGGTGCTCAAGCACGCGCCCATCGCGTTGCTCACCAACGGCGGGGAGTACGCGACGAGCTGCCTGGGCTGGCACAAGAAGCTGTGGGAGCAGGACCCGAAGATCCAGGCGGCGCGCGGGGACCGGGACTGGTGGGAGTATCTCGCCGAACGCAAGACGCATCAGGAGATGATCATCAGCACCCGGCTGCGGGCGCTCGTGCCCGACCGCCGGCTGTACATCTACTATTACACTGAGCCGCCGCCGTTCCGGATGCGCTGGGGCGGGTGGAAGGACTGGTGCTGGGACTACAAGCACTTCCGCACGGTGTCGGACATCTGCAACACCTCGATCTACTGGCGGCCGGGAGAGGACTGCTGGGTGGGGCCGTACGACCTGCTGACCCATGCGACCAACGCCGTGGGGCAGCAACTGCCCTACGGCGACACGTGGTCGTACAACTGGATGTCGCCGGGGTGGGAAGTGAAGACAGCCAAGCAGCCGTGGATGTCCGAGCCGGCGCGCTACTTCGGGTACCTGAAGTGCTATTACACGGCGGGGATGGTCGGTGGAGTGGCGGGGTACTTCGCGTATGACTCGGAGGACAACTGGATCTGGCAACTGATGTGCCTGGGGCACGTGCAGGCGCTGTTCTCGCACCTGGACGGCTTCGTGCGCAACAGTGAGCTGCTGCCCGGGCCGGACCAGCACGTCTGGAGCGCCGACCAGCCGGCCTATGAGTTGCCCACCGGCGCCGGCCGCGAGGTGCGCGTGCTGGCGCGCAAGCACCAGCGGAGGGCGGAGTGGCTGCTGACGGCATGGGACACGACCGGGCGGCGGCGGGAGGTGGCGGTCGAGGCGCCGGAGTTGGGGCGGGTCACGCTGGAGGCGCGCGGCAGCGGCTCCGTCTACCACGCGAAGCTTGTCGCGGGCCGGCCCGTGCTCACGCTCCTGGACCGGTTCGGCCAGGAGCCGACGAAGGGCCTGGCGCCGGACTGGGAACTGCAGCCCTGACGGGCGCTACATCAGTGCCAGCTTCCAGCGCACGTGCTTGGGCATCATCAGCAGCAGTTCCATGTGCTGGTTGTCTTCGAGAGGCGTCAGCAGCGCGCCGCGGTCGCCGAACCCCGGCGCGAAGAGCTGGTAGCTGCAGAGCTTGATCTCCTCGAAGTTGAGGGACAGGCGCGCCCGTGTCTGCCCATCCACCACGGACCAGAAGACCATCTTCATCTCCATGATCAGCCGGCCCCCACGGCACAGGTCGAAGAGCTTGGCCGAGGACTTGTCAATGGTCTTGCTGTAGAGGACCGTGACGCCCTCGGGGTAGGTGAAGCTGCCCTCGTTCAGCTCGGGGCGCTCCCCGTTCAGCAGTTGCAGTGGCTCCGGCAGACCCTCAATGTTGTACTGCAGGTTGACTCCCGCGATCCAGTTCTGGTACGGCGCCTGCGTGAACGAGCCGGGGGCGCCCGGCATGGCCAGCAGGACGTGCTCCCTCGCTCCGGCGGTGCTGGCCAACGTCAGACTTACGACGGCGATCACGACCAGACAGAGATAGACCTGACGCATGGTAGTTCCTCCCCTGCAAAGTGATTGCGCCTATTGGGAGGCTTCGCCACCATGCGCGGAAACCCCTGCTCGCCGGGGCAAATGTCTGGCGCGTCAGGGCTCGATTGGCGGCAGTCCCGGCAGCTCCACCGGGCCGACGATCCGCTCGGGCGAGGGCTCAGTGAGGCGCTTGATGGTCAGCGACAGCCCGTTCGCGCTGAGCGAGGCCTTCGTGACCACGAAGCGCGGGTCGCCCTGGAGGAGGTTGGCGCGGTAGTACTCGCGCCAGGCCGGCTCGGCTCCGGCGAAGGCGTGCTCGATGGCGGAGAGGGTCCCCGGGGTGAGCCCGAAGCGTGAGGCGTTCGTCCAGCCCAGCGACCAGGGGTTGTCGGTGATGCCCTCCAGGCGGGCGAACTGGATCCAGAAGCCGACGATGTTGCTGCCCGCGCGGATGGCCTCACCGAAGTCACCCTCGATCCCGGCAGGCTTGCGATTCATGCCCCACAGCAGCGTCACGACGGGGAAGTCGCCGACCTCCGGCCACAGCGGAGCGACACTGCACGGGGGCTCGACGTAGACCATGTCCCCGGCGAAGTCGAAGACGCCCCGGAAGGCGATGGGGCCGCGCTGGCCGGTCCAGCCGCCGACCGGCTTGCCCTTCGCGGCGCAGAGGTCGCGGACGCGCTTGCAGAACTCGAGCTTGCGCTCGACCCAGAACGCCTTCCACGCCGGGCCGCCAGTGTCGGTCTCCGTCTGCGGGTCGGGCTTCCCCGGCTGCTGGTCGCACCACGCCGCGAACTTCGCCAGGCACGCCGCGCAGTAACAGGGCTGGCGGTCGAACTCGAAGTTGTCGTCCAGGATGACGCCGTCGAGGGTCGGGTAGCTGTCGAGCAGGGCCTGGACGATCCCCAGGTTGTGCTCCCACACGCCCTGGTCGAGCGGGCACACGGTCTGGCGGGGCTTGGGCTCGGGCACGACGCGGCTCTTATCCACGTACGGCGGCGCGTCCTTGAGGTGCACCGGGAACCGCCGCCAGTCCAGGTAGAGCCCGCCGATCACCCTGATGCCGCGCGCCTGGCAGGCGGCGAGCACATCGGCGAACTTGTCGCCCGGGTAGTCCTTCAGCGTGCCGCGCAGTGTGTCGCCGGGAATGCCATGGGCGCAGTTGATCGCGCCACCCTCGTAACGCAGCAGCGGCTGTACCGTCGCGACGTGCAGGCGGGCCAGGAAATCGGCGGCCTCCGGCGGCGTGAAGTTGGTCAGCAGACACGCCGAGGGGTCGTGCAGCCACGTCTCGATATGCTGCTTGACGGGGGGCAGGGCGCAGGCGACGCGGACGGTCATCGTCTTCCCCTCCGCAAGCGCTGTGACCGGGACTGCCACCGACTGCAGCGAGCCGAGGATGGTGATGTTCGGCTGCGGCAGGGGCTTGCCGTCCACGGACACGGCGCTGATCTTCGCTTCGCGCGGGAGGGAGACGCGGACGGCCTGTGGCGCGGGATGCGGCTTGAGCCCGTGCGGCAGCAGCCAGGCCAGGAGGTTGTCCAGCACCAGCGAGGCCTCGCGGCTGTCGTCGGTGACGAAGCGGTAGTTGGAGGGGCACCAGCCGAGCACGGCGGAGCGGCCCGCGCCCTCCTGGCGGAGCGACCCCAGGCAGCGGCCCTCCTTGTCCCGGGCCACCTCGAGGCCGTCCACAAGGTCGAAGGCGACCATCTCCAGGCCCTTCTCGGTCCGCAATACGTGGCCGACGAACTCGGGGAAGGCCCAGTGCTGCTCACCGAGGCCGACGGTCAGGGGCGACTCGGGCAACGTCAGCTCGTGGATGTAGACGCTGCGCGCGTGCTTGACGCCGCTCATGGCGAGTAGTTCGGGGCAGCCCATCGGCCCGCCCCAGTTGCCATAGGTGGCCCCGCCGGCGGCCACATACGCCTTCAGGCCGGCGACCTGCGCGGGAGTGAAGCTGCGCTTGAGGTCGGTGATGACGAGGTCGTACGGGGCGAGCTTCGCCGCGTCGGCCAGGTCGTCCGGCTGGCCGGAGGTCACCTCGAAGCCCCGGCTCATCAGGGCGGCGGTGATGGTGAAGTCGTAGCCGTTGAAGCTGTTCTCGGGCTGGATGACGAGGGCGGCGCCGCCGGCGAGGGAGATGGGTGCGGCGGCGGCGAGGCCGACGACGAGAAGAGCTGCGAGGGGCAAGAGGGTTCGCATGGTCTGGTCCTCGTGGGCGGGACTGTAGGGCGGAGCGCAGCCGGGGGCTTGTACCCCGCCCGGCGGAATGGTGGGTAGAGCGGGCGTCTCGCCCGCCCCGGCGACCATCGGCGGGCGAGACGCCCGCTCTACCCACGCGAAAGGTGGGCCCCTACTCCAGCCGGATCTCCTCGATCGCGACCTTGACCCCCTGCGTGCTGCACGGGTCGAAGCGCAGTTGCGTGACCTTGCCGCGCCAGCGGGGGTTGGCCCCGAGGTCAAGCGTCAGGTCGTGCCACTGGCCGTCGGCGATCACGTCGGCCTTGGCACTGAGCGCCTCGCTGGTGCCATTGCCGACGTTCCAGAAGAGCTGCGCGCTGTCCTTGCCGGTCGGGTGGTCCGCGACCTTGATGCGGACCACGAACTTCGTGAACTTGTTGGCGCGGAGGCCCTGCGGGCTGACCATGACGGCCGGGTCGCGGCTGGCGGTGACGAAAGTCAGCGCGCCGTTCTCGGCCTTGAAGTCGCCGATGCCCATCATCGGCCCCCAGCCCTGCCCGCCGTCGGCGAAGTCCCAACTCGTGCGCGGCGGGACGTCCATGTCGGTGAAGTCGTACGGGCCGAGTCCGACGTCCCGGGGGCCGAAGTTCGTAGGGGCGCGATTCATCGCGCCAGGGGCGCCATGAATGGCGCCGCTACAGAACACGTCCCGGACCGTCTCGTACATCTCGAAGCCGAACTCGGCGCAGGGCTCGAGGTAGGAGCCCTCGCCCCACTCGTTGAGCGGGGCGAGCATCAGGCGCTTGATGCCGTGCTCATCGGCGAACTTCTTCGCCTCCACGCAGATCTGACGGAAGAGCGGCACCGTGCGGCCGGTGATGACGACGCCCCGGTCGCCATGCCACGGGCGGCTGTCCCAGCCGGTCGCGAGGTTTGGCATGAACGGGAGGATGCCGATGTCCAGGAACTGCTGCCAGTGCTCGCGGCTGGAGTTGGCCACGAGGTCGAACGTGAAGCGCATGGGGTTGGCGGCCTTGCCGCCGTGGCCCATGTAGTGGTAGGTCTGTGTCTCGGAGTAGCCCTCATCTTTGAGGACCTTGACGGCGCCGGCGTCCGGGTTGCACATGGCCGTGAAGTAGATGCCCTTGTAGCCGGCGGCCTTCGCCATCTCCTGCGAGATGTCCAGGAGCTTCTTGGCCCCGGCGCTGCCGCCCATGTCGCGGCGCATGTTGCCCGGCGCCCAGATGCACACCACCGGCATGTCGTTGATGCGGTAGTACTCGGGCATGGTGAAGTAGTGGTCCAGCCAGTACTGGGTCACCGCGCGCTGGTCGGCTTCCGAGTGCGTGTTGGGGGCGTTGTGATTGGCCCACATCATGCACCACTTGAGGTGTTGGCGGTACTTGCTCTTCATGTAGGCGTTGTGCAGCCAGTGCTCCAGGTGCCGCCCGCCAGCGCTCCAGTACCAGTCCACACTGAAGTACTTGATGCCGTTTTCGACGGCCCACTTGATCTGCCAGTCGGCGCACTCGGGGTTGCCCTCGTCGTACCAGCCGAGCACGGGCTTGCGGATGGGGGCGATGTCGCGGATGCACTGCCAGCGGTTGGCGGCGCCCCAGCCGGGGAAGTAGTAGGCCCCGATCTCGTAGTCGCACGGGACGGGCTTGGGTTCGGGGACGTAGGAGGCCTTTGGGAGCTTGAGGTCGGGCAGGAGGACCAGCTCCGTCACGGCCGGGGCGGCGGGTGCGCCGGGCCCGGCGAGAGTGGCCTTGACCGGGGCGCGGACGGCCCGGTCGCCGCGCACGAGCAGGCGCTGGCGGATCGTCTCGGCGGGCGGGACTTCGGGCAGGTTGAGCGCCGTGCCCGTGCCCATCAGGCGCACGCCGGGCGGCAGGTCCAGCTTCGCGATCTTCAGACCCGTGGCGGGCGCGCCGCCATGGTTGGTCAGCGTCAGCGACAGCGGGCAATCGCGCCCGGCGCGGTTGAGGGCGTCCTCGGCGAAGAAGCCGGTGATCTCGACATCGGCGGGGCCCTCGGGGTCGGTGGTCAGGGCCACGGTCTGCAGCGTGCCCTTCGCGCCCTCGGGCAGGGACAGGCCGAACAGCAGGCAGTTGCCGGTCCAGCCGCCCGCGCCCGACAGGTCCAGGTTATAGACATGCGGCTGGCCGTCGGCGCGCAACGGGAAGGTCTGCCGGTGGAGGCCGGAGGCCTTGTCCGAGGCCCACAGAATGCCGGCGCTGTCCGAGCCGGTGGCGGTCAGGCGAAGATGCACGTTCCATTTGTCTTCGGCGGGGAGTCGCAGGGGCGGGCTGAGCAACTGGCAGTCCTTGCCCGTGGCGGCGAACTGCACGCCCCCGGCGCCGGGCTGCACCGCGCCGCTCCCGGACAGCGACCAGCCCTGCAGGCCGCCGGCGAAGTTCCAGCGGCTGGCGTCCACGGGCGCGGCCGCGCCGAGGTCCACGATGCGGATCCAGTCCACGGCGAAGGTCTTGCCGCCGCCCTTCGCGGCCGGGAGGTCGAGCCGCAGCAGGATGATCTTGCCCTCGCCCTGCCAGAACGGCTGGATGCGATATTCGTGCCACTCGTTGTCGCCGGTGACGGTGAAGTGGGTCTCTTTGCCGGGCGAGAAGCCGCCGTACGCTGACTCGGTGGTGTTGGTCCAGAAGATCTCGCCGTTGCCGTCGTCATCGGTCTTCAGGCGGATCTCGACGGCCTGCCAGGGCGAGGCGGGGATCTCGAACTGCGGGCCGGTCAGGAACGGGTCCCAATCGGTGATGGCGCCCTGCAGGGCGCCGTCGGCGACCTTGAGGCCCGTGATGTGGTTGGCCTTCGTCCAGCCCTCGTTGTCGCCGGGGGTGTTGAAGCTCCACTCCTTGACGACTTGCGGGGCGGCGAGGGCGCAGGTGCCCACGGCAGTCGCGATCAGCACGGCGAGAAACGTTCTCACTGTCGTCCTCCTCAGTTCGGCAGACGCTCGAACTTGATGTTATCCAGGCTGAAGCTCCCGGCCGTATCGCCGGAGCCCACGAAGTAGACGCTGTCACACAGGAAGAACCACTCGGTCGCGTACTTGAGGTCCGCGAAGACCCGCGGCTCCTGCCCGGGCACGGTCACCGTCAGCGTGTACGCGGGCTTCTCAACGCCGAGGGCGAAGTCGCACTGGACGTGGAGCCACTGGCCGAGTGGGAACGTCATCGCCTCGCCGGCGGTCGTGAAGAGCTTGCCGTCGTGACTGAAGCGCGCCAGCGGTCCGGCGCCCTTGCCCTCGTAGCGGACCTCCAGCAGACAGTCGGCGCCGTCCACGCGCACGTCGAAACTCAGCCGCGCCTGGCCCGTGCGGAAGGGCGTGACGGAGCGGTGCATGAAGGGCCAGAAGCTGCAGGCAGCGGCGTCGGTGAACTTCACGCAGCGCTTCCCGGCCGCCGGGTTCTCGTCGCTGACGGTGACGGTCGCAGCGTCGCGGTTCCACGCCTGCCACGGCGGCTGGGGCTTGCTGCCGACGGCCAACTCCTCGAAGTCTTCGAAGAAGCCGCTGGTCTGCGGGTCCAGCGGGTGGAAGTCGCCGAGGGTCTCGGGCACGACGTTGCCGCAGAGGCTGAACGTCGGCGGCGTGTCGTAGCCGAGGACTACCGCCGCGTGATCCTTGAGGTATTCCAGCCGGACGGCAAGGAATTCGCCCTGGCGAGTCACGGTGGCGCCGCTCAGCGCGGGGTAGGCGCCGACAAGGCGGACGTCGCCCTGCATAGGCAACCACACCCGCGCGTTGCGCAGCTCGGGGTTGAGGTCGGTGTAGTCCTCGGCGTTGAGGTCGGTCATGCGCCCGCCGACGCGGCTGCTCATGTCCACGACGTGCAGGACGATCTGGTTCTGCTTCTGGCGGAGAGTGCACAGCAGCGGGGCGAGGCCGGCGTTGGCCACCGCGCCATACGACGGCCCGCAGCCGAGGGCCTTCAGCGCGCCGAGCAGCGCCTCGTCCTGCGGGTAGAGAACCTGGTCGGTGGCGAGGTACGCGACGCGGCCCTCGCCGAGCGGGTTGACCGTCAGCGCCGGGCGGCCGTCGGCGAAGGAGAGAAGGGGCTTGGCCGTGGTGGGCGCGATGTCCCATGAGCCGAGCATCCAGCAGCTCCGGCCGCCAATCTTGATGGCGGCGGGCTTGCCCGCCTGACGGCCCGTGCGCTTGACGCCGAGTAGTTCATCGTTGGGCAGGCCGTCGCTGCAGACGAGCAGCACGCCGCCCTTGCGGACGAAGGCCTCCAGCCAGGCCATCGTCTCGGGAGCGAGGGCGTTGCCGGTCGGGAGTACGACCACGCGGTAGGGCGCGAGGCCCTGGCGGAGCGTCGTCTCGTTGACGAGGTCGGTGAAGTACCGCGCCTCCTGCAGACACCGCGCGGTGTTGCCGGCGATGACTGTGTCCCACTTGCGGCCCTGCGCCACCCAGGTCGTCTCGCTGTCGAGCACGGCGACCTGCGACAGGGACTTCGAGGGGCCGAGCGCCGGGGCGCGGTCGCGCACGAACTGCGCCATCGCCCGCGTCATCGCGAGGGCTGAGGGCGGCAGGTCGCCGCCGACGGTCCAGGCGAACCAGTTGCCGCCGTAGGCCATCGTCAGCGCGCCCTCCTGGAAGGTGCGTTGCGGCGAGTAGACCCGTGTCAGCGCGCGGAAGGGGGCGGCGTAGCTCATGATGTCCCACGGGATCTGCTGCTGCGCCCCCCAGCGCATGATGACCGGCGGGAGCTGGCGGATCGAGCCGCAATCGCCTGTGAGCGTGTCGGCCCAATCCGGCATCGGCTCAGGCTTGTGTGACCACGACCAGTTGCTGGTGTACAGCGCCTTCGGGCTGGCGGTGTGGATGGTCTCGGCCACGAGGCGGCGGTATTCGCAGAAGCGCTGGTAGTGCCAGTCGCACCACTTCTGCCACAGCGGGGAGGCCTCGTCGCGCGGGGCCTCCTGGCCGATGTCGGCCTGCCACTCCTTCAGGCAGTTGTCGCACCAGCAGGGCTTCGTCAGGATGTAGTCGCCGTCGAACCAGAAGCCATCGGGGTCGTACTTGGCGATGATCTCCTTGATCTGCGGGAGGAACTGCTCGTACAGGTAGCCCTGGTGCGCGCGGTTGGGGCGGTTGCAGATGCACGGGTCGCCGTTGATCGTGATCTCGCCCTTAGCCGTGCGCATGGCCCACTCGGGGTGGTCCTTGACCTGCAGCGGCCGGCGGTCCACCGACATGTAGATGCAGAGCTTCTGGCCCAGCTTCTGGGTGACCGTCTTGAAGGTCGCGAGGGTGTCGTAGCCGTCCGCCTTGGGGTTGTTCAGGCCGACCTGGGTGGGGTAGGTCGCGTACATGTTGCTCTGGGCCGAGACCTGGATCATCGTGACCGGGACGCCGCGGAAGGACTCGATGAGTTCTTCGAGGGGCACGCCCTTGCCCACCAGCGCCGAGTGGTTGTCAATGTGGAGGTTCACGAGCGAGCCGCGATACCAGTCGTTGCGCGACGTCTGGGCGAGGGCGCAGGAGGCGACGAGCAGCAGGAGGAGCAGGGCCAGGCGCATGGGCAGGCTCCGTCGTTGAGAGTAGGGGGTTCTTCCGTTCGGGCGGTGGGGATACCTGCCGGCCGGCTGTCAGGAGCCATCAGGCCTAACCCGCCTCGCTCAAATGCAGGTCCACCGCTCGCGACGGGGAAGGAGAGGGCAGCACATCACGTGAGGCACATCATGGACATTACAGCCCTGTCACGCTATGCCGGCAGCCTGCGGAACATCTATGAGGGGTTGCTGGAATCCGACCTCGACCACGCCCTGCAGCGGCTGGCGCAGGAGGAACAGTGGGAGCTGCTGGCCGTGTGGGCCGTCACGGCGGCGGAAGTGCCGGCCCGGCGGATCGTCAACAAGCTGCTGGAGAAGGAGCGCTTCGAGGAGTTGGCGCTGCCGGCGTGCTTGCGGCGGCAGGTGCGGCGGCAGGAAGTCATCGTCCACAACCCCGCCCGCGCCAAGCGCATTTTCCGCGACATTGACACCGAGGAGGACGAGGCGGGCATCCCCGAGCACATCATGCAGGAGGCGCAGGACATCGCCGCCTCGGCCGACAACAGCCGCATGGCGGCCTTGAACCGCGAGGCGGGCATTGACCGCGACCCCCTGCGCGAGTTGATCGTCAACGGCATCGCCGCGAAGCTGAACACGTCCGAGAGCGCCGGGGAAGTGCTGATCGCCATCGCGAAGGCGGGGGCATGGGAGGATGCCCGGCGCATGGCGGCGCTGAAGCTGGCCAACAATGACATGGTCATGCGGCGGCTGGCGCGTGACGGGCGCGGGGCGGATATGATCGTCGTGGCCGAGAACTCGGGGCTGGCGTCGGTGCGCACGAACATCGCCCGGGCCCTGGGGCCGGTGCTGGGGGCCATGCGCGCCCAGAAGGACTGGCCGAGCCTGCGCTGGGCCAGCAAGCACCACCCGGACCCCAAGGCGCGCGAGGCGATCGAGAAGGTGTTGGCAGAAGAGGCGCAGGGGTAGAGGTGGGATTTGGGATTCGGGATGCGGGATTCGGGAACGGCAGAGCATACACACTGCCCGCGTAGGTGCGCCGGTCCTCCGGCGCACAACAGGGCCCGCCGGTGGACCGGCGGGCCGACGCGTGTTCCCTGGCTACTTCACGTCCTCCGCCAAGGCCTTCAGCGCCGCGAAGTCGTCGTCCCCCATCGCCCCGACGTGGAAGATGCAGACGCCGTCGGCACCGTGGCCGGCGGCGTAGCGGATCTGGTCGGCCATCTGCGCCGCGTCGATCTTCCCCAGGCTCGAGCTGCGCCCAATGCCGCAGTACAGCGGCGTGCCGATGCCGCTGAGCAGGCCCGTGTGCTCGGCCACGAAGCGCTGGAAGCGGTCGGGGCACGGGTTGTAGCTCATCGGGCAGATGAAGTCCAGCAGGCCCTCGGCGCACCATTCCACCCAGTCCTGCCCCTCGGGGACGGCATCCTTGAGATAGCGCGCCCGGGCCGCCAGCGACAGCGGCGCCCCGGCGTCGTCGGCCACCTCGCGCAGCCCGTGGACGACCGACTTGACGAACCGGCCGCGCATCTTGACTTCCTGGTAGACGACGCCCGGATTGCCCAGGTCGTCCGCGTCCGGGAGCGGCTTGCCCAACCACAGCTCGCGCTCGGCCTGGCAGTATTCGCAGCGGCACGGGTGCGCGTTGAGCACCGCCGAGTTGGGGTAGCGCAAGTAGTCCATGTGCAGGCCGTCGGGGCTGTAGCCGGCCATCATCTCGCGGGCGACGGCGCGGGTAGCTTCACGGTTCGCCGGCCACGCGGCGCAGGGCCAGCTCAGCGCCCAGGACGGGAGGGGCTCGTCGGAGGGCCCCGGGTCGTACAGGCCGCCCTCCGCGACGGCGGACACGGCCCCGAGGCCGATGATGGGGTGGACCTCGAGGCCCACCTCGGCGCCGGCCTCGACGCACGGGCCGAGCAGGTCGCGCTCCGGCGCGCCGAGGGTAGCGGAGTCGAAATAGTGCTGGCCGTGGGTCATCACGAAGGGCAGGTAGATGTCCAGGCCGCAGTCCTTCATGCGCGCGAAGGCGCGGCGGAAGTCATCGGGGGTGTCCTGCCCGGCGGGGAACTCGGAATAGGGGTGTCCCCAGGCGGCGAAGTCCATGTTGACTCTCCTCGTGGTCGGGCCGTACCTGGGAGCGCCGGCTTCCAGCCAGCAAGGCCGTTGGTCGTGATTCGTGCCGGCGGGAAGCCGGCGCTCCCAGGAACTACTGCCAACTTGTCCTCGGCCCGCCGATGTCCTCGGCCACGGCCTTCAGAAATACGACCTCGCCCGGCGCGGTCTGCAGGAACGAGGCCGGGACCAGCGGCGTCACCGGCCCGTGCGTGGCCAGCCGGCCGATGAAGCGCTGCCAGCTCATCCCGCTGCCGAGATAGGCGTCCAGCCAGAAGCTGCGGAACTGCGCCGAGAGCATGATCTGCGGGCCGATGGTGTAGGCGCACGGCGGAATGGACGACCAGTCGCCCCCGGCGCGCAGGGCGTTGTGCAGGATCGTCATCGGGTGGAGGCGGACGTGGGCGGCGTGGGCCGTTGTCCACGCGCGCGCCTCCCCGAACACCTCCGCCAGATGCGGCTCCCAGAAGGCGAAGTGCCCGCACCAGCCGATGCCGCCGTAAATGACATCCGCCCCGCGGCCGTCGCTGGCCTCCGCGATCATCTCGTCGTAGCGGCTCACGTTGTCCGGCCCGGGGAAGTGAACCGCCGCCGGGCGCAGGCCGGGCTGGATGGGCTCGATCAGCTTCGCCCGCGCCGTGTGCTCGAAAGACCACGGGGATTGCTTGTCAATGGTCGCGCCGTCCTCGGTGGCGTACTCGTCCAGGAAGAACAGGTGGACGTGGCTCAGCGAGACCTGGCGCTGGTTGATCTTGTCGGCCAGAGGGGGGTACTGGCCCGTCGGCCCGACGGGGAAGACGCCGACGAAGCGCCGCCCCTCGTCCGCCGCGCGGACGATGCGGCCCAGCATGTCCTCGGCCATGGCGTCGTAGAGCGCAGCGGGCTCGCCGATGACGCGGATGGAGAAGTCCGGGTGGTGGTGCGGCTCGCGGCGGGTGATATCCGCGGCCGAGATGGCGCGGGCCGCGTCGCAGGCGGTGGCGTCGCGGAAGGGGATCATGTCCAATAGGTCGCGGCCGATGGGCATGGTGGCTCCTGGTGTCGCGTGGGCCGGGACATCCTGGACCGGCCAGTCATCCCGCCCATTGGCCGGTCCAGGATGTCCCGGCCCACGCGTCAGGTTGGTGGAAAGAACGGCGCCAGCTTCTGGATCGGCGCCGGGCGGTTGAACTGGCGGCAGAGGCTGAAGGCCTCGGCGTACTTGACGCCGCAGGCGACGCCGTGCAGGACCGCCGTCGCCTCGATCTGCTCAAGGATGTTCGTGCGGTGGTGCTCCTGCAGGTACTGGTGCTGGCTGACATGGCAGCGCATCGCCTGCAGCTTGCGCTCGAAGACCGGGGTGATGTCCACGTACAGATCGGGCGTGAAGACGCCGCCGGGCAGGGGGGCCATGTGCAAGGCGATGGGGATGCCCGACGAGGCGGGTTCCTCAGACACGATGGCCGGGTTGCCCGCGTTGTTGGAGGCGTTCAGCGCGAGTTCCGCCGCCGCCCGGTGGTGCTGGTGGTAGTCGTGCAGCGCCGGGACGAGCATCAGGTCGGGCCGGGTGCGGCGGACGAGGTTGCGGAAGGCCATCTCCGTGTCAGAGTAGCGGCTGTGGACATGCTCCATGAAGTCGTCGTCGCCGAAGTCGAGCCACTGCAGCTTCGCCCCGAGCACGTCGCAGGCCGCCGCCATTTCGGCGTGGCGGATGCGGCTGCGTTCGGCCTTGTCCACCTCGGGGATGCCGCCGAGGTTGCCGTTGCAGGCCACGGCCAGCGTGACCTCCATGCCGGCGGCCGCCTGCAGGGCGATGGTGCCGGAGCACTGCATCTCGTCATCGGGATGGGCCACGACCACCAGGATGCGCACGGCTTGTCACCTCACCATGGCTATGCTCCGCGGGTGCGGGGCGGACCTGCCTGGCGGCAGACTTCCGAAGAAACAGGCAGGGAGAAGGAGTACTGGGCCGCGACGCCGAAAAGGAGTACGGCAAGGGCGGCTCCTGCCACCAAGACCACATGAAGGGTGTGTTCTCCATGCGCAAGGGTTTCACGCTCATTGAGTTGCTGGTTGTCATCGCCATCAT
>CAZZDO010000066.1:0-16945 GCA_964653205.1 uncultured Armatimonadia bacterium
TCGCCCTTCCGCAAGCGCCCGCCGTGGCGGTTGTAGTCGTGGTCGTGCCGTCGCCGTACTGTAGGGCGGGGGCTCGTACCCCGCCCAGTCCGTTCCGTTAGTGGCACACGGGGCGGGGTACGAGCCCCCGCCCTACAGACGGCCCACAGCGACTCACCGTCTATCAATCACGGAGATATGCACTAACATGACCCGCTACATCGCCGCGTATGACACCGAGAACATCGAGAAGTGCCTGCCCGCCGTCGAACAGCTCGTGGCCCTGCACCGCAAGTACGACGTTCCCGCCACGTTCTTCATCGTCGGGCGGCTGCTGGAAAAGGACGGCCCGGCGTTCCGGAAGCTGCTCGAAGACCCGCTGTTCGACGTGCAGAGCCACTCATATTCCCACCGCATGTTGCGCGACAGCCCCCAGCACGGCCCGGGCGTGAGCCTGGAGGACGCCGAGTTCGAGATCGCCGAGGGCAAGCGCCTCGTGGATGAGGTCTTCGAGTGCGACAGCATCGGCTTCCGGCCCGGCTGCGGCTTCGAGAATGGCTTCACCGGCGAGCCGGAACGCCTCGAGCTGTTCCGCCGCCATGGGATCAAGTTCATCAGCGCCGACTTGCGCGGCCCGCTGGGGACGATCCCCAACGACATGGCGCAACCCTACCTGTACGAGGCCGACGGCTATGGCGATATCATGGAGATCCCCGGCCACGGGTGGCATGACAATGTGCTCAAGACGTGGACGGGGCACGCGACGTTCTTCCCGCCGGTCTACGACTTCGCGCTGCCGCCGCGCGGGCCCAAGACCGTCGTCGAGCTGTTCGCCCAGGAGGGGCGCTGGCTCGAGCACGCCTGCGAGACGGGCCTGGAGTTCGTGTCGCTCGTGCAGCATCCGTGGAGCATTGTTCACTTCGGGTCAGGAGTGGACCCAATAGAGTTGCTGCTCGTGCGGGCCAAGCAGTTGGGGATGACGTTCACGACCTATCTCGGCTACTACGAGGAGCTGATCGGCCGGTGACAATCATGCGCAGAGCGACTCTGCCTCTCCTCGCCACGCTCGCAGCCCTCCCCGCCTTCGCCCAGGACGCCGATGCGCTGCTGAAGGCCATGAACGACTTCAACTCTGTGCAGGTCGTGTATCGCGGCGGTGTGCCGCACACCGACAAGAACGGCAACCTGCTCACCAAGTATGACCCGCAGAAGTCGTTCTTCCAGATTGGCGTCTGGGGCAACCCCACGAGCGCAGTCTATGGGGTCAACTATGACCTCAAGGTCCTCACCGACGCCGGCTTCAACACCATGTGGCCGTGGTACACCAAGTTCGAGCACCAACTGGAGAAGGGTAAGGAGGCGGGGCTGCAGGTCGTCGTGATGAACCCAGTGGACCCGGCCGAGGCGGCCAAGTTCAAGGACCATCCGGCGTGGCTGGGCAACTGCTGGATGGACGAGCCCACCGGCTCGCTGTGGGGCAAGGACATGGAGGGGAAGTACCAGGAGTTCCTGCGGTACAAGCAGCAGATCAATGCCGCCGCGCCCGGGCGCGTTGTGTTCATCAATGACGTGCCGTGGGTCAATGCCCCCGCGACCACCTGGTGGGCGAAGTGGAACACCGCCGGCGATGTGTCGTGCCACGACAACTACCCGATCCTCGCCCGCAAGCACCGCTCGCCGACCATCGGCGACGAGGGCCCTCGCAGCGGCATCCCGACGACCGTTTCGCTCGCCGCCGGTGTGAACAAGGAGCAGAAGCCGGTGTGGCTGATCGTCGGCGCGTTCACCCAGCGCACCCACGGCTCGTTCCCGTTCCGCTTCGCCACGCCGATGGAACTGCGCGCGCAGGTGTACGCCGGGCTCATCCACGGCGCCACGGGGATCATCTACTTCACCTGGGACACGTACGTCTGCCGCGACGGCGGCGTGATGGGCATGGCGCCAGACCCGCAGGTAGCCTACTCACCCGGCGGCCCCAACAAGACCCATCCCACGCCGGTCACGCCCATGGAGCGGGTACAGGGCGCGGCGCTGTGGCAGGCGGCGACGTTCATCAACCGGGAGATCAAGGAGTTGACCCCCGCGCTCCTCTCCCCCACCGCGCCCGAGAGCGTGAAGTACTCGCTGAAGACCGAGGGCGAGCCGATCAGCCACACCCCCGTGCGCTGCCTGCTCAAGCAGCATCCTGACGGGGGCTACGTGCTGCTGACGGCCAACATTGATGATGCGGTCATCAAGGGGACGTACGAGTTCCCCGGCGGGCTCAAGTCCGTCCAGCCGATGTTCGAGGAGCGCCCGGCCTTCGAGCTGAAGCCCGACCAGAAGACCTTCACGGACATGTATGATCCGTTCGAGGTGCACGTGTACCGCATCATGTAGTGGCGCAATTCATTGCGCCCGGCGCGGTGAATCGCGCCACTACGGGAGCCTGCCATGCCCCGACCCAACATCCTGCTGTTCATCGTGGACGGTCTGCGCACCGACTTCGTCGGCTGCATGGAGGGGCCGCGCTTCAGCCGGCCCAACTTCGGCGCCACGCCGAACACCGACGCCTTCGCCGCCTCGGGCGTCACCTTCAGCCAGGCCTTCTGTGTCCATTCGGTCTGCATGCCCACCCGCGCGTCCATCGCCACCGGCCGCTACCCGCACATCCACGGCGTGTGGGCCAACGGCGTGCGCCTGCGGGACAGCGAGGTCACGCTGGCCCAAACACTCAGCGACGCCGGCTACGCCACCTGCGCCTCCGGGAAGATCCACCACGAGCCGCAGCAGCCGTACCGCCCGCTGGCCCCGTCCATCACCGGGCCGTACTATGGCTTCCAGGAAGTGCACCTGAGCGAGAACCACCTCGGGGCCGACTACATGCGTTTCATCGAGGAGCGACACCCGGACCTGAAGGACCGGGCGCTCACGCGCGACCGCATCCCCGAGGAGGCCCATGACCTGACGTGGATCACCGACCAGGCCATCAGCTTCATCGAGCGCGAGGCGCAGGGCGAGCAGCCCTTCTTCTGCCAGTGCTCGTTCCATGAGCTGATCCCGCCGTGCACCCCGCCGCCGAACTACACCGGCCTGTACGACCCCGCCGATATGACCGTGCCGGAGTTGCGGCAGGACGACCTGGACCGTAAGCCGCCCTGGTATCGCCAGTGCTATGAGGGCTATGTCGCCAACGGCCGCCAGCCCGATGAGCCGACACTAAGGCGCTACCTCGCCGGCGCGTACGACCAGTTGCGGTTTGTGGATCATCAGTTCGGGCGGCTGCTCGGGGCGCTGGAGCAGGCGGGCGTGGCTGACAACACCATCGTGCTCTTCACGGCCGACCATGGGCTGGCGCTCAACGACCACTGGCAGTGGCGGCACGGGCCGTTCCTGTTCGACGAGGTCATCAACGTGCCGCAGATCTGGCGGCTGCCAGGGGTCTGGGGCATGGGGTCAGCCCCCTGCGGCCGCGCTAGCGCGCCGCCTCCGGGGACAGACCCCGCGATGGTCGAGCAGGTGGACATCATGCCCACGCTGCTGGAGCAGTGCAGCGTGGCGATTCCACCCGGCGTCCAGGGCCGGTCGCTGCTGCCGCTGTTGCGCGGCGAGGACGGGGCGCGCGGCGCCGAGGCCGTGCTGATCCAGGAGCGCCATGCGCCGGATCTTGTGGCCCGGGGCCTGGATGAGCACCTCGTCTGGCAGGTCGGCATCCGCACGTCGGACTGGAAGCTCATCCACTACACCGAGTACCGCGACGCGGGCGACCGCTTCGGCGGGGAGTTGTACGACCTGCGCAACGACCCCGGGGAGTTCGTGAACCTGTGGCCGGAGCCGGGCTACCGGGCCATGCGCCGTGAACTGGAGGCGCTGCTCATGGACCGCCTGGCTGCCACGCAGGACCCGCTGCCGGTGAACGAGTACCACTACTAGCGAGCCCCGCGTCAGGAGTGATCTTCGATGCGACATCTCGTGCTGCTTGTCGCGCTGACTGCTGTGGCTCCGGCCCTGGCCCTGGACTTCCAGGACGACTTCGCGGCCCGCCGCCCTGGCTGGCAGACGCTCACCGGCGACTGGCAGTGGCAGGACGGCGCCCTGTGCCAGCAGCGCCCGGAAGACGCCTACTCCCTCGCCGTGCGGGAGGAGCAACTGACTGAGGGCGTCATCACGGTCGAGGCGACCGCGACAGGCCGCAACTCCAGCGGCGACGGCTGCTTCGGGCTCGTCGCGCGGTACGTGGATGAGCGCAACTGGGTCGTCGTGCGCTTCGGGGCGTACAAGCAGATCGCCTTGCTGACGATGATCGGCGGCGCGAAGCAGATCCCGAACCTGCACCCCTTCGTGTGCGAACCGGGCCGGCGCTACCGCGGCCGCGCGACTCTCACCCAGGGCCTCATCCTCGTCGAGCTGGACGGCAAGCCGGTCGGCGTGCATCGCGACCCCTTCGCGGACCGTCCCGGCCGCCCCGGCGTGTACGCCCAATCCCCCGCGCAGTTCCACTCGATCACCGTGACCGGCCCACCCGACCTGCCCGACGTGAGCCAGGCCGCGCAGGCCGCCCTCGACGCCGGGCCACAGGTGCGACAGGCGAGCGCCACCTGGGGCTTCGAGGGCGTCGAGTATGCCGTCGCCCCTCTCTCTCCGACGATCAGCGGGCCCGACCGCTGCAGCCTCGCGCTCTATGTGCGCAATCGCAGCCGTGCGGCGGCGACGGTCACGGACCTCTCCCTCGAGGGTGTGCCTGTCACGACGTTGCGCGAGCAAGGCCGCATCGCCTGGTGGCGCGCCTGGCCCCGAGACGTGCCGCCCGGCGCCGTGGCGCAGGTGCTGGTGAAGCTCTCGAGCCTGCCCCTGGCCCAGGCGGCGCAGGCCGTGCTCGGCGCGCCGGTGGGGCCGATGAGCCTGCGGCTGGAGGGCGACGGCGGGCCGCTGGAAGTCGCCTTTGCGCTGGCCCCGCAGCCGCCACCATTGCGCCTCAACTTCATCGCCTTCGACGAGGGCTTGCAGACACTGGACCTCTACGTGGCCGCGTCGGGGAAGCTCATCGGCCAGCCGGTCGAGCGCGTGGAAGTCAACGGGCAGGAGGTGACGGCGCGGCTGCAGCCTGGACCCAAAACGCTCGGGGGCCTGCGGGAGGACACGCTGCCCCTGCACGTGCGCCTGCCGCAGCCGCTCTCACTCGCGGCGCCGACCGTCGTCACCGTCCGGGCTGGGGGTGTCACCGCCGGCCATGCGGTCCGCGCCTTCCCGTCGCGCTTCCCGGTGCAACTGGTGATCCTCGGCCGCCAGCCCGGCCCGGACGAAGTCGCTGAGATCGCCGGCCTGTGCTTCTCGGAGGTCGGCTTCTGCGGCGCGAAGTGGGAGAACCTGCGCGAGTTGGCGCGCCACGGGCTCCGCTACTTCCCGTACGCCTACCCGAGCGAGAAGGCGCTCGATGCCTGCCTCGGGCAACCCGCGCCGCGGCCGCCCCTCGTCGGCTGGTGGATAGACGAGATAGACGGGTGGCAGAAGACGCCCGAGGACGCCCGGCAGATGCTCGCCACGGGCGACGAACTGATGGCCGCGAAGGACCTGCCCCCGGCGCCCTATTGCATGAACATCATGGCCCCGTGGGCGGATGCCGGCTACGTTGAGCTGGCCGATGCGCTCTCGCACGAGTACGGCATTGACTTCGGCATCGCCGACTCCGAGGGCTTCCGGCGGGCACTCGACTTCCAGACCCCGGGCGACATCTCCCGCCGCGAGTTACGGACCGCGCGCCGCCCCTTCTGGCCGTACTTCCGCAACGTTGAGGCCGCGGTGCTGCTGGACCCGCAGACCAAGCAGATCGTCGGCCAGTATCGCCCGATTGATGCGCGCGAGCATCGCCTGCTGGTGTACTCCTGCCTGGCCAATGGCGCGAAGGGGGCGCTCAACTGGAACTACGGGGTCAACTACCTCACACCGAAAACCTCGACGTGGCTGTCGAAGGAGCATGACGCGATCCGCCTGAACATGACCGCCCAGAAGGACCCGCAGGCGTTCGGCGTCACCATCCCGTCGGAGCTGCTGGCCGGGCTGAAGGCGGCGACCGCGGAATGCGGGCGCGTGAACGCCGAACTGCAACTGCTGGGGCCGCTGCTGGCCATGGGTGATGTGTCCGACCTCGCCACCGTCACGCGCTGCACGCCGGAGCACAACCCGCGCGGTGGGCCGGCCGCCCATGCCCGCGCCATTATCTGCGGTCCGGACACCATTGTGCTTTTGCTCGTGAATCTGAACATCGACTCGAACTTCAACGCCCGCAAGCCGCAACCGGTCAAGAGCTACGAGCCGGTGGACCTGGAGGTCGAGGTGGCCGTGCCGCAGTGGCTGCAGGTGGCGGATGTCTTCGGGGTCTCATGCCGCGGTGTGAAGACGAAGGAGACGGAGAGGGACGGACGGATTCTCCGTCTGCGCAGCAAGGCCCTCGTGGTGTCCGAGGCGGTCGTCATCACGGCGGATCGCGGCCGACGCGCGAAGCTTGCGGCGCAACTGCCCGCTCTGCAGGAGCAGCTGCGGTCGGCCGGCGTGGCGCTCGAGTAGGCGACGCCCGCGGCCCGTCGGCTTGACGTTGGCCGACAAGTCGTGTTTCATAGGTGGGTCGAGCGCCGGTGGCCCGATGCGACTGGCCTGGGCCGGCGGAACAAGCAAGGAACGTCACTTCATGGAGATCATCGGTCCCGCTGTTTTCGCGCTCATTGCGCTGGGAGTCATCCTCGCCGGCTGCGAGCTGTTCACCAACAGCATCGAGTGGGTTGGCAGCAAGCTCAACCTCTCGACCGGCGCGGTCGGCAGCGTCCTCGCGGCCGTCGGCACGGCGCTGCCCGAGACGCTCGTGCCGATCGTCGCGCTGGTGTTCGTGCGGGGGGCGAAGTCCGAGGAGATCGGCATCGGCGCCATCCTCGGCGCGCCCTTCATGCTCTCGACGCTGGCGTTCATGATGACCGGGTTGGCGGTCATCGTATACCACCGGAAGGGCCGGCGCGGGCTCGAGCTGTCGGTGGATACCGCCACCCTCGGTCAGGACATGCTCTACTTCCTGGGCGTCTACGCCGTCGCCATCGGCCTGTCGTTCGTCCCCAGCAAGCCGCTGCAAGTTGCCGGCGGCGTTGCGCTCGTACTGGCCTACGCGCACTACGTCCGTCTGCACTTCTGCCGCCACTGCGAGGAGGAGGGCGAGCAACTCAACCCACTGCACTTGACCCGCTCGGTGGAAGTGCCGCGGCTGCGCTTCGTGCTCTTGCAGGTCGTGGTGTCCCTGTCGGCGATCTTCTTCGGCGCTCACCTGTTCGTGCAGAACCTGGAGAAGGTCTCGGAGTTCTTCGGCATCTCGGCGCTGGTCCTGTCGCTGATCGTTACCCCGGTGGCGACGGAACTGCCGGAAAAGTTCAACAGCATCATCTGGGTGGGGCGGGGCAAGGACACGCTGGCGCTGGGGAACATCACGGGGGCGATGGTCTTCCAAAGCTGCATCCCGGTGATGCTGGGGGTCGCGTTGACACCGTGGCATCTAGACCCGCGGGCGCTGGCCTCGGCGATCGTCGCGCTGTTCTCGGCGGCGGCGGTAATGCTCGCGATGCGGGTCAGCCATCGCCTCTCCCCCTATGTGCTCATCCTCGGCGGTCCGCTGTACGCGGTGTGGATCTGGTTTGCGCTGTCTCGCTGACCCCTCGTGCCGGTGCGGCCCATGTCGTGGCGGCAGGTGTGATCTCCCCCGGCAGCGAACTTCCTCTGTTGCGCCCCGTTGTGCGTGAGGTCCCCGTTGCTGGACACCAGAGCTGCTGGCGACAAGCGAAGGCGATGGCAGGTTCCCGCGTTGGCGGTGGCCACGTTCCTGTACGTGTGGCTGCGCCTGGACCCCAGCCTGCTGTTCGAGGCCACGCGCCGCTACCCCGCCTTCGCGCCGGACTGGCACTTCGCTCTCAAGACGCTGATGCGCCCGGGCGGGGCTAATGCGTACGTGTCCGCCTGGCTGGCGCAGTGGTTCGGCGTGTCCTGGCTGGGGGCCATCATCCTCACCCTCGCGGCCGGGGCCCTGTGCGCCGCGATGGCGCGACTGCTCCGCCTGGTCTCCGGCCGCCCCGCCGGCTGGGTCGCGCTCCTGCCGGGGACGCTCACCCTCATTCTCTACAGCCAGTTCGAGTTCCACCTGTCTGATGTCACCGGCCTGGTCCTGGCCACCGTCGCGGCGGCAGCCTACGCGGCCTGCCGCACCAGGCCCCTGCCGGTGCGGATCGGCTGGTTCGCGGTGCTGTCCGTAGTGCTTTACGGCCTGATCGGGGGGCCTTACCTGGCCTTTGTGGGGCTGTGCGCCATTCTCGAAGCGGCCCTGGGGAGCGGCCGGCTGCCGGGGCTGCTCTATGTGCTCTCGGGCGAGGCTCTGCCCCAATTGCTGGGCGTGAACGTGCTCGGCCTCAGGCTCAGGGAGGCCTTCGCCGGCGAGACGCCGTTGGACTCGGACATCAGCATTTTTGGCCGCCTGACGCTCGCGGCGCTGTGGGCCGCGCTGCTCATCATCACGGCCGTCGTCGCGCGGCGGGCCGCACGCCCCGCGACTGCCCCGTCCGCACCCTCAAGGGGCCGCACGGTCGCGGTCGCGGCGCTCCTCGTCTTGCCGGTGGTGTTGTCTTACTTCCCCCTTCCCGCCCTCATGTTGCGTACCAGCGCGGCGTTGCGGGATGGGCGCTATGAGGACGTGCTCCGGCTGGCGCGCGGGAAGCACCACAATCCGCCGCCGCTGCGCCTTGTGCACGCCATCAACCAGTCCCTCTACCATGTGGGGCGCTGGCCGGACGATCTCTGCCAGTACTCCCAGGGCGCCGAGGGCTTGATGATGGGCATGCTCTGCGGGCCCGGCCTGAGGCCGACGCAGATCCGGTCGTTGCGCTATGACCCGCCGACCGCCTTTGAGTGCTTCGAGGCGTGCCTGGACTTCGGCTTGCTCAGCCAGGCGGAGCGCGAGGCGTGCGAGTCGCTCGAAGGCAACGGGCCGCACGCGCGGACGCTACGGGCCCTGGCGGAAGTCAACATCGTCAAGGGCCGGCCGGAGGCCGCACGGCACTACCTGCAGGCGCTGGCGCGCATTCCGTGGGGTGCGCGATGGGCGCGCGAGAAGCTGGCGGCCTTGCAGGCCGACCCGACGCAGGCGGATGACCCGGAAGTCCGTCGCCGGCGGGCGGCGTGGGTCAAGCAGGATGTCCACGCCGGCGACATGATGTTCGCGGAGCAGATGCGGGGGCTCCTGCGTCATGATGAGACGAATCGCCAGGCCTTCGAGGCGCTGATGGCGTTCTACCTGCTCAACCGCGACCTGAAGCACTTCGCGGAACTGATCGAGCGTCTTCCCAAGGTCGGGTATGCGACGATCCCGCGCCCGTGGCAGGAGGCGCTGGTGCTGTGGGAGGCCACCGCGCACCAGGTCGTGGGCTTGCCGGGCTACCTCATCGAGCCGGCGGTCTATGCCGACTTCGCGCGGTTCGGTGACCTCGTGCGCCCCTACCAGGAAGCCGGGGAGATGGCGCAGGCCCAGGCCGTGGCCGCGCCGGATTTCGGTAACAGCTACTTCTACTACTACAGCTTCGCGGTGTCGGGGGTGGGCGCCCGATGACGAGCGTGCGGCGCCTTAGCCTGCTGTTCCTGCTCGCCGGGGTGGCGGGGGCTCTCAGCCTCTGTGGCTGTCGCGCTGGCGACCAGCCCGACGCCACCTGCCCCACCGCCAGCCGAGCGCCGCGGCTGAAGCCCGACTACACTGGCACCGTCATCCCGTGCAACATCGCTCCCCTGAACTTCAGCGTCGAGGAGCCCGGCACGGCGTACTTCGCGCACCTGCGCGGAAGTGACGGGATCTCCCTGACCGTCCGCAGCCGCACGCCGCACATCGTGATGTCCCAAGGTCAATGGCGCCGTCTGGTCGCCACGGAGGGCAGCACTCTCACCCTGGAGGTGTCGGTGAAGGCTGCCGACGGGCGCTGGCAACGCTTCGCGCCGGTCACCAACACCATCGGCCCGCCGGTGGACCGCTACCTGGCGTATCGTCAGATCGGGCAGGTCTTCAGCTACTTCCGCGACATCCGCGTCATGCAGCGCGACCTGACCGGCTTCGCGGAGCGGCAGGTGTTCTGGGGGGGCCAGGCCGCGGAGGGCTGTGTGAACTGCCACACCTTCTGCAACAACCGCCCCGAGTTGATGACGCTGGGCATCCGCAGCGGCAAGTACGGCAACTGCGCGCTCGTGGCCGACCACGGCCGCGTCACCAAGATGGACGCCATCTGGGGCTACAACTCCTGGCATCCGTCCGGGCAGGCCGTCGCCTACTCGATGAACAAGGTCCGCCAGTTCTTCCACGACGCGGCCATGGAGGTGCGGGATGTGGTGGACCTGGACTCCGATGTCGTCGTCTACCGCGCCGACACCGGCGCCGTCGAGAGCGACCCGGCCATCGCCGACCCGGACCGCCTCGAGACCTATCCGTCCTGGTCGCCCGACGGCAAGACCCTCTACTTCTGCAGCGCGCCGATCCTCTGGCAGGACCGCGAGACCGTCCCCCCGATCCGGTACGCGGACCTGCACTACGAGTTGCGGCGGGTGTCGTACGACCTCGCGAGCCATCGCTTCGGCCGCCCGGAGACGGTGCTGCCGGTGGAGCAGGCGGGCCGGAGCATCCTGGAGCCCCGTGTCTCACCCGACGGGCGCTGGCTGCTGTTCTGCATGTGCGACTATGGCTGCTTCCCGATCTACCGCCCGTCCAGCGACCTGTACCTGATGGACCTGCGCACCGGGGCCTACCGCCGTCTGGACATCAACAGCGACCAGTCGGAGTCGTGGCACTCGTGGTCCAGCAACAGCCGCTGGATCGCCTTCAGCAGCCGGCGGATAGATGGGGTCTTCACGCGCACGTATTTCGCGCATGTAGATGAGCAGGGCCGCATCGCCAAGCCCTTCATTCTGCCCCAACGGGACCCGACCTTCTACGACTCGTTTCTCAAGACGTTCAGCGTCCCGGAGTTCATCACAGCGCCGGTGCAGACCACCGACCGGGAACTGGCGCGGGCCGTTCGCTCCGACCGCAAGGTGAAGCTGACCTTGCCCGAGGTGTCCATGACGCGCAAGAGCAAGCAGCCTTCCCCCACCGAGCCTTGGCAGCAGTCGAACCAGCGCTGAGAGCGCCTCACCCGATGGCGTCCCCCTTGCCGATGTGGCGGTCCCGTTCTACAGAGTCGCACTGCAGCACAGTCGCCGGCTGCCGGTTGCCTTTCTGCGGCGGCTCTGCCATAATGAGAGACCACCCGCCGCTGCTGCGAACGCACTGGAGGTTGCCCGATGCTGGACCGCAAGATCATCAGGGAAGAACCCGACCGCCTGCGCGAGGCGATCCGCAACCGCGGCTCCGACTTCGACGTGGACGAACTGATCCGCCTGGATGAGCGGCGCCGCGAACTGCTCGAAGTCGAGCAGCTCAAGGCCGAGCGCAACCGCCTGTCCAAGGACATCGGGGAGGCCATCAAGAGCGGCGGGAGCGCCGACGATCTGAAGGCCCAGGTAGCGGACCTCAAGGAGCGCATCGCCGCGATGGAGGCGGAGCTGGCGGAGGTGGACGAAGTCTTTGATCTACGAATGTTAGAGGTTCCTAACATGCCCCTTTCGGAGGTCCCGGTCGGGGGCGGCGAGGAGGACAATGTCGTCCTGCATGAGCGTGGCCGCAAGCCCGCTTTCGACTTCGACCCCCTCCCCCACTGGGAGGTCGGCGAGAGACTCGGCATCCTCAGCTTCGCCACCGCGGCCAAGATGGCCGGCGCTCGTTTTGCTTGTGACTTCGCCGGCGCGGCGCAGCTCGAGCGCGCGCTGATGAACCTGATGCTCGATACGCATACGCGTCAGCATGGCTATACGGAAGTCGGCCCGCCCTTCCTGGCCAATGCGCAGTCGCTGGTCGGGACGGGGTCGCTGCCCAAGTTCGAGGAGGACCTCTTCAAGACCACCACTGGCCACTACCTCATCCCGACGGCCGAGGTCCCCTTGACGAACATCCACCAGGGCGACATCCTCGAAGCAGCCGACCTGCCGAAGTGCTACACGGCGTACACGCCATGCTTCCGCAGCGAGGCTGGGGCGGCCGGGCGCGAGTCACGCGGCCTCATTCGCCTGCACCAGTTCAACAAGGTCGAACTGATGAAGTTCACCACACCCGACACGGCCGCCGACGAACTGGAGAAGCTCACGCAGAATGCCGAGAGGATCCTCGAGTTGTTGGGCCTGGCGTATCGCCGCATCATTCTGTGCACCGGCGACATGGGCTTTGGCTCGGAGCGCACCTATGACCTCGAGGTCTGGATGCCCGGCATGGGTCGCTGGGTCGAGATTTCGTCGTGCAGTCAGTATGGTGAGTTCCAGGCGCGCCGGTGCGATACGCGGTACCGGCCCGAGGCGGAGAGCAGGCCCACGTTCGTGCACACCATGAACGGCTCGGGGCTCGCGATCGGGCGGAGCCTCGCGGCGATCCTGGAGAACTACCAGCAGGAGAATGGCACCGTAGTGGTCCCTGAGGCCCTGAGAGCGTACATGGGCGGCCGCTCGGAGATCAACCGGCCCTTGCCCTGAAGAGGTCCCTGATGCTACCTGCTGGCGCGTTCGCCGTGGTGCTGATGCTGGGGGGCACGCAGATCATGCTCCCTGCGCCGGCGTTCGTCGAGCAGGGCCGGGTCTGGGCGCCGGGGCGTGAGGTGCTGCAGCGCATCGGCTGCAAGGTGCGATGGCAGGCCGACCCGCGGGCAATGGTTGCGACGTACAGCGACCAGACGCTCGTCTTCCCCGAACAGCCACCGCCCTGGCCGACCCCGGCGACGCCCGAGCAGGCGCGGTTCGCGCGCCGCGTCGGTGACGTGCTGTACGTCCCCCTGCTGGCGCTGCGCGGCTTCCGGCTGCAACCGATGTGGGAGCCCGGAGCGCGCCGCGTCGTCCTGCGCGACCCCACCCCAACGGCAGTCTCCCTCGCCGCGCTCCTGAACAATCCCGCCCAATGGCTTGATCACACCGTAGCCCTCGTCGGTGACTACCTCGGGTGGGACGCCTACCCGTTCTGCTATGCCACGCGCACCGGGCCCCCCGTCGGTCCCGGCGATTGGGTGCTTGGTGACGAGGACGGTGCCATCTACTGCACCCCGGATCCTGTGCCACCCGCGCCCGCCCAGCCGGGGCTGGCTCCCGCCCTTCCAGCCGGGCCTGTTCTCACTCCGTACGGTGCGCTCGGCCGGCGGCTTACGGTCACGGGTCGCGTCCAGTTGGCGCCCTCGGGCGTGCCCTACCTGCGTCACGGTGTGGTCAGCTTCGTCACCGGCCGGCAGGGCGTGTCTTGCCTGCTGGTGCTGCAGCAGCACACGTGCAACGCCGGACGTCCACTGCCGTGGGAACTTGTGATCTACAATCCCGGGCCGACTGCCCTGGCACTGCCCCGTGTTGAGAACCTGTTGGTTTCAGTGGCGTCGCCCGGGGGTTCTATGTACCTGACACAACAAAGTTTGCACTCACGAACTTGTCCAGATTCGGTTCCAGCACAGGACGAGTGGCGGGTCGCCGGCGAGTGGCGTGTGCCCGAGGACGCACCCCCGGGCACGTATGCCATGACGGTTGCGCTCGACGGCGACTTGCGCAGCTACCGCCGTCACTTCGAGGTGTCGCGCCCCATTATTGAGGGGATGAGATGAATCGGCGCCTGCTGGGGCTAGGGCTACTGGTGTTCACTGTCGGGGTCCTTACCGGCGCGGTGTTGGTTCATCTGCGCGGCCGTCCGCCGACGGGGCGGCATCCCTCCGTCACGGTGCCCATCGCTGCGGCGGCCTCAGCACCCACCCCACCCGTGGAGGGGATACGCTTCTCCACCACGCCTCAGGATTTGGGCGCAACCGCAGAGCTGCTGCCCTCTGGCACAGCCGCGGTGTTCGCCTTCTATTGCCTGCCGGAGTTACCCCATGGTAGTCTCCCGAAGGCGGCCTGGCGCTTCAATGGCAAGCCCTTGGGGGGCGTAGGAAGTGGCGACGTTCAGGCGGATCGAGGCCGCCCCGGGCACGGCATGGTTGTGCTGCATGCACCGGGCGGCAAGCTTGCGCCTGGCGCGTACGAACTCCAGCTCCAGACGGATCGGCGGAAGTTCAGCGCCAGCTTCGTCGCTGCTCCTGAGGCGCAGGCGGTTCTCGCGCAGGCGGCTCCGGCCGAGGCGGCGCTGGCGTTGACACAGCATGTTGTTGCGCGTGGCGTCGGGAAGGACGGAAGTCCATCCGGGCCAACGAGCAAGTTCACACAGACCGAGCGCGTCCACTATGTGCTGCGCTATCGGGGGGCTGAACCGGGGATGGCGGTCAGGGTGACTTGGTGGGTAGGCAATCTGGAGATCAAGGCGGCGCGGCGTGAGGTCGTATTGCCCGCCACCGAGGGATGGGCCCACGCCTGGATGCAGGCCCAGAACGGGCTGCCGGCCGGCACATACACCGTCCGCGCCGCGACCTCAGGGGATACGCAGGCTCTGGCGACCGACAGCTTCACCGTGCGTTGAGGGAGCGCTATCCCTCGTCGCCGGGCAGGGCCAGCGTGGTGAGGAGGCGTTCCAGGTCCGTCTGGTCGTAGTAGCGGATGTGGATGACGCCACCGCGTTTGGCCCCCGGGCGAATGACCACCTTGGCAGCCAGCGCGGTCTGCAGGCGCTGTTCGGCCGCAGCCACGTGCGGGTCACGCGCCGTGTCGCGCCCGCGCGCCGACGTGCCTCGCGGGGAGACCGGGCCGGCAGGGCGTTCGTTCGCCTCCACTTCCCCCGGTGACAGCGTCTCCCGCACCATGCGCTCGGCTTCCCGCACACTGAGCCCCTGCTCCCGAACCTCCTCGACCACCTTTGCGAAGCTCTCGTGGCCTAGCAGGGGCAGCAGGGCCCGGCCGTGCCCTTCGGAGAGCTGACCGGAGCGGATGTCCTCCTGAACCTCGGTCGGTAACTCGAGGATCCGCATGGTGTTGGCTACCCCGGATCGGCTCTTGCCGATCTTCTTGGCCACGTCCTCCTGGGTCATCCCGAATTCCGTCACCAGCATCCGGTAGCCACGCGCGGCGTCAATGGCGTTCAAGTCATCCCGCTGCAGGTTCTCGATCATCGCCAGTTCGAGCAACTGAACGTCATCCACAGTCTGAACGAGACAGGGAATCGTGTGCAGGCCAGCGCGCCGGGCGGCTCGCCAGCGCCTTTCCCCCGCCACCAGCTGGTAGCCGCTGTCCGTGCTGCGCACCAGGACGGGCTGCAGCACTCCGTGCGTTTCGATGGAGAGGGTCAACTCCTCGAGCGAGGAGTCGTCCATCGCCTGGCGCGGTTGCAGCGGATTCGGCTCAATGTCATCGAGCGGCACCTCAATGACCGCTCGGCTTTGCGCCAGGGAATCCCCGGATAGGAGGTCACTCAGCCCTCTGCCCAGACCTTTCTTACGCATTGCCGAATACCTCCTTGTAGAGCATCCAGTAGCGCTTGGATCCGACGCTGTGCGGGTCGTACACCACAGCCGGTTGCCCGTGCCCCGGTGCTTCCGCCAGCCGGATGTTGCGCGGGATTAGCGTCTCGTAGACACGCCCATGAAACGTGTTCCGGACATCCTCGGCGACCTCCATGGACAGGTTGGTGCGGGAGTCGTACATCGTGAGCACCATCCCGCCGATCTGGAGTGCCGGGTTGATTTGGCTCTGAACGAGGTTGATCACCTTCATGAGTTGTGACAGGCCTTCCAGGGCATAGTATTCGCACTGGATCGGTATCAGGGCCTTCTGCGCGGCGGCCAGGGCATTCACGGTCAGGATGCCCAATGAGGGTGCAGTGTCAATGATGATGATGTCATAGGACTTGCGGACAGGGTCAAGCGCATGCCGCAGGCGGGTGTCGCGGGCGATGGCGCTGGCCAGGGTCATGTCCGCACCCGCGAGGTTGATGGTCGCGGGCACGACGTCGAGACCGTCCACGCAGGTCTTGGTGGTTGCGTCCTTGATCGTGAAAGGGGGGCCGCCGGTGATGTCCGAGGTCAGTACGTCGTAGAGACAGCGCTGCAGAGCGCGACGGTCCACGCCGAGACCGCTCGTGGCGTTTCCCTGGGGATCGGCATCAACCAGGAGTACGCGCTTTCCGTCACTGGCGGCCCATGCCGCCAGGTTCACCGCTGTGGTGGTCTTGCCGACGCCACCCTTCTGGTTGATGATGGCGTAGATCTCCTGCATGTGAGGGCCTCCCCATGGCGATGCGGCCGAACAGGCGAGAATCGGCTACGCACGCCGGTATAGGGTGAGCACGAGGGACGGGAGTTCAGTTGAATCCGTCCGGAGTGCTTTCAAGCCGTCAGGAGCGTCTACGAGGCCAGGCTGGTGCCATAGGGCGACCACTCCGCCAGGTCTGACCCAGCCCGCGGCATCGCCCAAAGCCTGCGCCGCAGGCCCAAAAGCCCGCACAAGCACCGTCGCAAAGCCCGGCCCATTACCTGGGGCTGGCTCGGATAGTTCCGTCAGCAACGATCGCACGTTCGCGATGCCGTGGCGCCGTGCAGCCACGTCCGTGAATTGTATCACACGATCTCGCCGGTCTGCAAGCACAATTTTGTGACCTGGCAGACAAATGCCAAGGGAAAGCCCCACAGCGCCCGATCCGGCGCCGAAATCCAATAGAGGTGAACCCACTAGGGGCATGACATCATGGGTGAGCAGGAGCAGCGCGGGAGCTACCAGGTTCTCACACATGGCGAGGGGATCTACGTACCTCGTCAGACCCATCCGGTGTGCGGCCGGTGCGAGCCACGCCACAAGCGAGCCAATCTGCTCGATCTGCGCCTCGGTCAGAGTCAGTCCATGCCGTGAAGCGTATTTCTCCAGACAGAGCGCCGTTTCTTCCAAACCAGATGCATGTTTCACGTGAAACAGCCATTCCAGGAGCTGGATTGTTCGTTCAACCATATACCAT
>CAZZDO010000067.1:0-3668 GCA_964653205.1 uncultured Armatimonadia bacterium
CCGGCGCACCCGCCGTCCCGGGCGCCGTGACCGGCGAACAGGTGCAGTCGGCGCAACCGGCCGGCCAGCCGCTGTCGGACCCGGCCACGACGACCTCCGCCACGCCGGCGGCGACGACTCCCGGCGGCGCCACGGGCAGTCAGCCCCTCAGCGACCCGACCACGACGAACCCGACCGACACGCCAGCGGCCACTCCCGCCGGCGCCGGCGGCCTCCTTGAGACCGCCGCGATCAAGGCCGTCCTCGGCGAGCGCCTCGAGGCCGACCGGCGCGGCGTACAGGCCAACGCGACGCTGTCCGCCCAGTGCGCTCTGGTCTACCTGTACCTCCAGGCCAAGCAAGCGCCCACGCAGGCCATGCTGCACGTGTCACTGTACCAGGCGGGCAAGCTCAAGCAGCGGAACCTGGTGCCGGCCCAGGGCGGTGACGAGTTTGTCGTCACCTTCTACGCGACCGACGCCGAGACGTTCCCGCCCGGCGCCTGGTCGGTCGTCATCAAGGCCGGCGAGCAGGAGCTGGGGACCATCCCCTTCACCGTCGCCGCGCCCTGAGCCACACCCCGTCGTTCACCCGACCTTTCGCTGACGGAGGCCGACGATGTCCAGTGTCCCTACCGACGCCGAGATGGCGCGGTGCCGCGCCTGGTTCAACACCGCGCTTGATCTCGCAGCGTCTCCGCCGCTGTCGCTGCAGTGCGACGGGCAGCCGCTGCACGTGGCGTTGCCGGAAGGGGAAGGGGCTGTCGTCGAGGCCCCGGGTGACGGCGCCGTAGTGCGCCAGTTGGTCTGGACGGACCCCGCCACCGGTCTGCAGGTGCGCCTCGAGGCCCGCTGCTTTGACGCCTTCCCGGCCGTCGAGTGGGTCGTGCACCTGACCAACACCGGCGCCGCGCCGACGCCGATCCTCAGCGACATCCGGCCGCTGGATTGCCACTTCGCCGACTTCGGCCCCAACATGGTGCTGCACTGGGCCAAGGGCAGCGACTGCGACATCGAGGATTTCGCGCCGCAGCAAGCGACCTTCTACAACCACTGGACCCGCACACTCGCCTCGAGGGTGGGGCGCTCATCCTACGAGGCGCTGCCGTTCTTCAATGTCGAGTCGGGCGATCACGGGATCATCGGCGCGATCGGCTGGACGGGCTCGTGGCAGGCGGAGTTCATCCGGGAGGAGGGCCTACGCATCCGCGCCGGGATGCCGCGCACCCACCTGTCGCTGCAACCCGGCGAGAGCATCCGCACCCCGCGCATCCTGCTGCTGTTCTGGCAGGGCAAGCCGCTGCACGGACACAACATGCTCCGCCGGCTCATCCTGCAGCACTACACACCCCAACCCAACGGCGAGCCCCTCCGGCCGCCGGTGTGCAACGCCGTGTGGGGCGAGAACACCGCGCCCCAGCAGATCGCGAAGGCCGGCTGGTGGCGGGAGCACGACCTGCCGCTGGAGTTTTTCTGGATTGATGCCGGGTGGTATGGCGACGGGGCCTTCCGCGAGGACTCCACGGTCTTCAACAGCGAATGGGCGCAGCACGTCGGCAACTGGTGGCCCAACAAGGGGCCGTACCCGGAGGGCCTGGCGCCCGTCGGCGAGGCGCTGCGGCAGATGGGGCTGGGCTTCGTTCTTTGGTTCGAACCCGAGCGGCTGCGCGAGGGCACCTTCTTCACCCGCGAGCACCCCGAGTGGCTGCTGGGGCCGCTGGGGTCGAACTACCTGTTCAACCTCGGCCTCCCTGAAGCGCGGCAGGCCATGACCGACCTGCTCTCCTCGATCATCACCGAGGCGGGCGTGAGTTGCTACCGCCAGGACTTCAACATGGACCCGGCGCCCTTCTGGGAAGCGGCCGACGCGCCCGACCGGGTGGGCATGAGCGAGATCCGCCACATCGAAGGGCTCTACGCGATGTGGGATGAGCTACTGGAACGCCACCCCGGTCTGATCATTGACAACTGCTCCAGCGGCGGGCGGCGGCTTGACCTGGAGATGATCTCCCGCAGCATCGCGCTATGGCGCAGCGACTACCAGTGCTTCCCGGGCTTTGACCCGGTGGGGCTGCAGGGCCAGACGCAGGGGCTGGGGATGTGGGTGCCGCTCTCGGCGGGTTGCTGCGACCACTTCGACACGTACTCGTTCCGCAGCGGCCTGAGCCCGGCGATGGTCATCACCACGAACATCTTTGAGCGGGACGCGGTGGATTTCGCCCCGCCCGACCAGCTCCGCGAGATGATGCGCCAGCACCAACTCCTGCGGCCGTACTTCAGCGGCGACTTCACCCCGCTGCTGCCGTACTCGCTGGACAACGAGGGCTGGGCGGCGTGGCAGTTCGACCGGCCGGACCTGGGCGAAGGCTGTGTCATCGCCTTCCGCCGGCCGCACAGCCCGCTGGCGGCGATCACGGCGCAGTTGCAGGGGTTGGATGAGGACGTGACGTACGCGTTGGAGGACCTGGACGCGGGCGAGATGGGGGAGAGGCCGGGGGCGGAACTGGCGGCCGGCCTGGACGTGGGAATAGACGACCGTCCGGGGACGAAGGTGTTGGTGTACCGGCGCCGTTAGGGGGCTGTGGCGCGGCGAGCAACGGCCGGCGGTTCCTGCGTGCCGTAGATGGTCACCCGGGGGATGACCACGCCGTTGCGCAACGTGCCTACGGCGATGCGGCCGCCCGCGAGAGGCGCCGGGTCCGTCCATGTCAGCAGGGGAGTGTCCCACACCCAGAGCGCCACCTGTGCGCCCCGGCGCCGGATCGTCAGCCGCAGCCAGTCGTTGTGGATGAGGCCCTGGGCGATCTGGTACGGCGAACTCGCGACCTCCTGCCCGTGGCGCAGCAGGACCGTCCGCTTGTTGTCATCAGCGCCGACGATGAAGTGATACCCGCTGTCGGCCCGTCCCCCCGTGGCGCAGCAGCCAAAGCGGACATCGGCCAGTCGCTCGACCATCCGGCCCCCCCGCTGGATCATCTTGGCGCCGAAGTACGCCACGGCCTCCACCTCGCCGACGTAGGCCTGCCGGGTGGCGGCCAGCGCCGGCCCCTCCGCGTTCTCGCCGCAAAACCATGACCAGCCGGGCGCGCACGACCAGCGGCTTGAGACCTTCCAGGCGCCGCTGTCGGCCGCCCAGTCCGTGGGTGCGGTCTCGAACGTGTAGTCCCGCACGAGCGGCGACGAGACGGCCACATCATCCGCGACGATGAGCTGTCCGCCATTATCCAGGCCCAGGCGGCACAACTCCGGCCGGGCCTGCGCATCGCGCCAGGTCAGGGCCGGGAGTCCGGCAACGCTGACGAGGACATCGGCGCCGCACCGCTCCAGCCCCAGCGCGTAGGCCTCGCCCGCGGCGACCGGCGCGTTCGCCTGGGCCACCGCCTGGCCGCGGTGCGACAGTGTCAACTCCACGGCGGCCTTCGCCCAGACGCGCCGGGCCCGGACGGTGTAGCCACTGGCGGGCTCGCCCGGCGGGCTCAGGTGCAGCAGGGTCGTGGTCTCGGGCGTGACGGCCGGCAGGCGGTGGATGCCCGCCTCCAGGCGCACCGGCCCGGGGAACGTCCCGGCGTGCCACAGGCGATCCAGGCGGGCGGGGTCCGGCGTCCAGGCCCCGCAGCGCCCGGCCCACGAGTTGCGGTCCATGACCCCCGCGAACTCCGGGGTCGCCTGATCGGCGAGATGATCGTCAGC
>CAZZDO010000067.1:3768-13716 GCA_964653205.1 uncultured Armatimonadia bacterium
GGTCCATGACCCCCGCGAACTCCGGGGTCGCCTGATCGGCGAGATGATCGTCAGCGGGCTCGGACCAGGCCTCGAGTTCCCGGAACTGGGCGGGCTGTTTGCCCCGGGCGTAGAGCCCAACGGTTCCTGCCGCGGCCTCGCCGTCCAGCACGGCCGCCGCGGGCTGACCGTCTACGCTGATCTCCAGTCGCGCGCCGGCGTAGCGCGCCGCGACCCGATGCCACTGGTCAGGGCTACCCGCCACTGGACCCTGGAACAGCACCGTTCCGGGCTTGCCGCGCCGGAACGCCTGCAGCCGCAGCGCCTTGCCGTCGCGCCCCAGGGTCACCAGCATTCCCGCCCCGTCCCGCGCCTGCAGCAGGAGCCCGGCCGCCTCGGCCTGCCCCAGCTTCACCTGCGCGCTCGCATGCACGTCCCGCACGTCCGGCCAGGGCAGCAGCAGGCGCGCCCCGGCGGCGTCGGCGACACTGACCACGCCGGCATCGTCATCCCCGCGCCAGGCGCCGCTGTCCACCACCACCTGCGGCAACTGTGGGCACTGCTCCGGAGGCGAGGCCACCCAGGGCGCCACCGTTACATCGTCAAAGCTGGCGGCGCCCTCGCGGCAGTACAGGCCGATGCGCCCGCACGCCGCCGGCGCCCCCTTGCCCTCGAGCACCAGCGCCCCGTTGAGCCAGCCCTGCAGGCGTCCGCGCGAGGTGCGGAGCCCCAGGCGATGCCAGTCGCCCCGCGCGGCCGGGACAATGGCCCGGGCCAGCACAGTGTCTCCCCAGCCCTGCCTCTGCACGAGTTGCAGGCGCGAGGTTGTGGGGTCGTCCCCGAAGACGAGCTTGAGCAGCAGGCAGTGCTGCGCGTCGGCGTAGTCGGCCATCAGCCCCACTGCCGCGGCGCTGCTCTGGACCGAGACGCCGCAGGAGACATCGCTCCAGAACCAGCCGCCGGTCAGCGCGAGGGCCTCCGGGCTGGCCTGCGCCTGGTAGTTGAACGGGTTGACCCCGGTCTCGGCCTTGCCCTCGGAGGTCACCACCTGCCAGGCCCCGCGGCGCGTTTCCCACTCGCCGGCGAAGCCCTCCTCGCGCATGAAGTCATCGGTGAAGTACGTCGGGGCCAGCGGCTGGTAGACAACATCGCTCAGGCCCATGACCGCCAGCGCGCCCTGTTCCCGGGGGCCGCCACAGCCGCTGTAGACCACGGCGTCGTCCAGGGTGACGGTCAGCAGGCGGTCGCTCCGGGTGATCATCAGGCGGCGCGGGCCGGCCAGGGGCGCCGTGCAGGGCGGCTCGGCTCGCCCTCCGCGCACGTGCCGGACCGTGAGGCTGCCGGGCGTGACGGTGACCTCGCTCATGTCGCGGCTGGACCAGTAGCCGATCAGCACGCGGGCCGGGCCCTGCGCCGGCAACGTGCCCTGCAGCCGGAAGTCCTGCAACTGGCCCGCGTCTTCCAGCACCTCAAAGCCCCTCGGCGCCTCCTGCGCGGGGCCGGCCGGTGCGGGGTAAGCCGGCGCCTCCGGGGGAGGGACTGGCCCGGTGATGAAGCTCGCCCGGTCCATCCGCCCGGTGAAGACCCGCCCGGTCAGTTCCCCCTGACTGAGCATGTGAAGGACGCGGCAGATGAAGTGCTCCGGCGGCTGATCGGGGGGAGACAGATCGGGCGAGACGGAGGGGCCGTAGTAGAGCACCGTGCCCTTGCCGTAGGGCGTCAGGAGCACTGCAGGCGCGCCGCGGGCGCCGTCGCGGAACCGCCCGCGCAGCTTCTCGGGGGTCTCTTCGTCGGTATAGCGGGCGAGGACGGTCGCGCGCGAACCGGCCGCGGGGATGATCGCGCCCGCCTCCCGGTAGCTGGCGGCGCACTTGACCACCCCGAGGTCCGGCAGGCCGCGGCTGAGGGGGCTGTCCGAGGGTGTGAAGCGCATGTTGGGTACGGGCGCCGGCCCGAGCCGTTGTCCGGGGAACACCTGCGCCGATGGCATCGGCCAGCCCTCGCTGATCACAATGCCGCCGTCGTAGGCGAACTGCTCGAGTGCGCGCATGGCCGGCTCGTTGCCGAAGCAGCCCCAGCACGCGATGACGACATCGAACTGGCGCAGGCGGCCCGGGTCTGTCAGTTCCGTCTCATCAATTCGGACCCGCGGGAGGCCGTGGAGAGAGAGCAGGCTCAGGTAGCCGGGGATGTCGCCTCCGCGCGCCGCGACGGCCTGGCCGCCGGAGATCGCGACACGCCAGGGACGGGACTGCGGCGCGGTCGAGCCCGGGCCCGTGACGTGGACCGCAAGCAGAGCGATGATGGGGAGGAGCGGAGCGCGGCCCCAACGGGGGCGGCAGAGGCGTGAAGATGACGGGGAGCAGCATTTCATGACACTACCTGCCGCCAACAAGCGTCGCCGCCGGGTGCCCTGTGGCTGCGGGTGCGCGCGCGGCGGGCCGCCAGAACAAGCACGGCGCCGAGGCCCACGACCGCATGGTCGCTGCCTCCGCGCCTCGGGGTCCCGTCGCGGTGAGAACGCCTACCGCGGCTCAATGAAGAGCCGGATGGCAGTACGCTCGCTCCCGTCTATGTCTACATCTACGAAGGCCGGATAGCAGACGAGATCAATCCCGGAGGGAGCCAGGAAGCCGCGGGCGATGGCCAGCGACTTGATGGCCTGGTTCAGCGCGCCGGCGCCGATGGTCTGCATCTCGGCCTTGCCGATCTCCCGGATGGTGCCTGCCAGTGCTCCCGCGACCTTGTTCGGGTCCGACGTTGACTTGACCTTGAGCACGCTCAACGGTGGTGCCCCCTTCATGCTGCGATGCTGACGCCACTGGCCGCGCGCGCCCTGCGCGACCGTGCCGCTACGATGCTGATGCTGTGCTACGAAACTACTGCGGTGTTGCTTGCGCCCGTACAACAGCTAGGGTTCGACTTCAGGCCAGGCCCTCCCAAGTGCACCAATCGTCACAACTCAACCAGGTCCGGGTTCCTCTCCGTTAGCTTTAGGGAAATCCTTTGTATATCGAGAGCCGCTTTGTTGTCAAGAGATACCTCTACTACTACCGCCGACAGTAGGGCGGGTCCGGCCTTGGGGACCTCGAAGCGCTCGGGCAAGCCGGTCAGGAAGCGCCGCAGCGCGATCTCCTTCTCGATGCCGATGACGGTGCCCATCGGGCCGGCCATGCCGCAGTCGGAGATGTAGGCCGTGCCGCCCGGCAGGATCTCCTCGTCGCAGGTCATGACGTGCGTGTGGGTGCCGATGACGGCCGACACCCGACCGGCGAAGTAGTAGCCCAGCGCGCGCTTCTCCGAGGTCGCCTCGGCGTGGAAATCCACGATGATCGCGTCGGCGCCGGACACCTTCGCCAGCTCCTCGTCGCCGCGCAGGAACGGGCTCTCGACCGGGTCCATGAAGATGCGGCCGATGAGGTTGATGACCCCGACGGTGTGGCCGCGCTTCGTCTCGTAGATGCCGCTGCCGAAGCCGGGGTTGCTCAAGGGGAAGTTGGCCGGGCGCAAGATGCGGTCGGTCTCTCCCAGGAGCTGGAAGATCTCCTTGTCCGCCCAGACGTGGTTGCCCGTCGTCATGACGTCCACGCCGGCGGCGAAGATCTCGTCGGCGACCTTGCGGCTGAGCCCAAAGCCCGCGGCGGCGTTCTCGCCATTGGCGATGACGAACTCGCACTCGTACTTGTCCACGAGCCGCGGGAGGGCGTGGGCCAGGGCGCGGCGCCCGGGCCGGCCGACAATGTCACCGACGAACAGGATCTTCACGTGTGCCTCCGTAGCATGTCCCCGAGAGCCGCCAGGCCCGCCTCGCGGCGGGCCTGGGACACTTCGTGGCGGGCGGTCCGGGGACCTGCGCCTCTCGCCTGCCGCCACGCCTACTTCGCGTACTCCACGGCCCGCGTCTCGCGGATGACCGTCACGCGGATCTGGCCGGGGTAGTCCATCTCGCTCTCGATGCGGTCCACCATGCCCTTGGCCATCTTGTGGGCGGACATGTCGTCAATCTTGTCCGGCTTGACGATGACGCGGACCTCGCGGCCGGCCTGGATGGCGTAGACCTTGTCCACGCCGTCGAAGCTGTGGGCGATGGCCTCCAGCTCCTCCAGGCGCTTGAGGTACTTCTCGAGTGTCTCGCGGCGCGCGCCGGGCCGGGACGCCGAGATGGCATCCCCGGCCTGCACGAGCGCGGCCTCGAGCGACTTGATCTCGACTTCCTCGTGGTGGGCCATGATCGCTTCGACGATCACGGCGTGCTCGCCACGATTGCTGGCGATGTCGGCGCCGATCTGAGCATGGGAGCCGTCGCGCTCAAAGTCCACGGCCTTGCCCAGGTCGTGGAGCAGGCCGGCGCGGCGGGCGATGCCCACGCGGCCGCCGAGCTCGCCGGCCATGGCCCCGGCCAGGTGCGAGACCTCGATGGAGTGCTTGAGCACGTTCTGGCCGTAGCTGGTGCGGAAGTGCAGGCGGCCGATGAGGCGCATGATCTCCGGGTGCAGCCCCGAGACGCCGGTCTCGAAACAGGCCTTCTCGGCGGCTTCCTTGATGCGCTCCTCGACGTTCTCCTTGGCCTTCTCGACGGTCTCCTCGATGCGGCCGGGGTGAATGCGGCCGTCCGTGAGGAGGCTCTCGAGAGCCACGCGCGCGGTCTCGCGGCGGACCGGGTCAAAGCCCGAGAGGACGACCGCCTCGGGCGTGTCGTCCACGATGAGGTCAATGCCGGTGAGCTGCTCGAAGGCGCGGATGTTGCGGCCTTCGCGACCGATGATGCGGCCCTTCATCTCGTCGCTGGGGAGAGGGACGACGGAGACGGTGGTCTCGGTGGTCTGTTCGACGGCGCAGCGCTGGATGGCCTGGCCGATGATCCAGGAGGCCTTGCGGCGGCCCTCTTCGCGGGCTTCGTGCTCGGCGCGGTTGACGATCACGGCCGTCTCGGTAGCGATCTCCTGCTCGACTTCCTGCAGCAGCGCCTCTCTGGCTTCCTGGGCGGTCAGCGCGGCGACTCGCTCGAGCGCCAGGCGGCGCTCCTTGATCAGGTCCTGGGCTTCCTGCTCTTTGTTCTCCAGGTTGCGCTCGCGGTCATCGAGCTTCTGGGCATGCTTGTCCAGCTCCCGCTTCTTGCGTTCGGCGGCGTCCTCGCGCTCTTCCAGGCGCTTCTTGGCACGGTCAATCTCGACGCGGGCGGACTTGTTGTCCTTCTCGACTTCCGCCTTCAGGCGGATCATTTCTTCCTTGGCGGCCAGCTGCGCCTCCCGGCGCTCGGCCTCAATGGTCTTCTGCAGTTGGCTGCGGAGCTTCTCGGCTTCGTCAATCTTGCTCTGCCAGTCGCCGGCCGCACGTGAGACGCGCGAGCCGAAATACCACCAGGCGACAACGATGGCGATGATGCTAACGGCGGGCACTGCGATGACGAGTATGTTAAGAGCAGGGGACATGTGTCCACCTCCGGGTTTATGCCTCTTGGCTCACCTCCGACGAATCGTCATCCAGTTGGAGTCGCTCGAGGGCTTCGCGAATGGTCTCGACATCGAAGCCGCGGCGCGCCAGGAACATGTGGAGGCGCTGCCGCCGTTGGGGCCAGGGCACACGCTGCAGTTCGGCGTTGCGCTTGTCGGCCAACTCGCGGGCCAGCGCTTCGTCCTGCGCGGTGTCATCCTGGCGCGACCTGATCTCCTCGGCGAGCTCTCCGGGCACCCCTTCGTGCAGTAACGTGTGCACGATTCCCTGGGTGCCCATTCGGCGCTGGCGCAACATCTCCCAGCGCCGCTCGGCGTACTGTTCGTCGTTGAGGTATCCGAGTTCCGCCAGCCATTCCAGCGTGGCCGTGACTGCCGCCTCGGGCAGTTTGCGGCCGAGCAAGCGCCGCCGCAGCTCAGCTTGCGTCAGCGCCCGGCGTCCCAGCATCCGCACCGCCGCCACTCGCGTCTCGTGCCGGGATGCCTGCCGGCGGATCTCGTCCTGCGTTTCGGGCGAGAGGCTACGCCCGACGATCAGCCCTGCTTGTTCGACAAAGGCCCTGGGCAAGTCCAGGACGGGTTCGCCGTCCACCACGACGGCGATGCGGCCCCGCTTGCTGCCTTGCTCCAAAGCGGTGATGACGTGTTCTAACGGCACGCTCACCCCCTCCCTGTGAAGTGGTTAGCCGCCCCGTAGGGCGCTACTCCGACAGCCCCAGCGTTCCGTCGTCGGAACTCTCGGGGGCGTCCTCGGCGGCGTCCTCGGCGGCCGGGGCGTCCGCAGTGGCAATGCCCACCTGCTCGAGAATGGTGCGCTCAATCTCGCGGCGGAGCGCCTGGTTCTCGGCCAGGAAGGCGACGACGTTCTCGCGGCCCTGCCCCAGGCGGTCCTCGCCGTAGTTGAACCACGAGCCGGACTTGGTGACGATGTTGCGCGCCACGGCCTCGTCCAGGATGCAGCCTTCCTTGGAGATGCCCTGGCCGTAGATGATGTCGAACTCGGTCTTCTTGAAGGGGGGCGCGACCTTGTTCTTGACGACCTTGACCGCGCAGCGCCCGCCGATGATGTCGGTGCCGGTCTTGAGCGACTCGGCCCGGCGTAGCTCCAGCCGCACCGAGGACCAGAACTTGAGCGCGCGGCCGCCCGGCGTCGTCTCGGGGTTGCCGAACATGACGCCGATCTTCTCGCGGATCTGGTTGATGAAGATGACGACGCTGCGGGTGTTGGCCACCGAGCCGCCGAGCTTGCGCAGGGCCTGGCTCATCAGGCGGGCTTGCAGGCCGACATGAGAGTCGCCCATCTCGCCCTGCAGTTCGGCGGCGGGCACGAGAGCCGCGACCGAGTCCACGACGATGGCATCCACCGCGCCGCTGCGGACCAGCGTGTCGGTGATCTCCAGGGCCTGCTCGCCGGTATCGGGCTGCGAAACCAGCAGCTCGTCGAGGTTGAGGCCCATGGTCTCGGCCAGCTCGCGGGGGAAGGCGTGCTCGGCGTCAATGAAGGCCACGGTGCCGCCCAGACGCTGGGCCTCGGCCAGCACGCTCAGCGCCAGGGTCGTCTTGCCCGAGCCCTCGTTGCCGTAGATCTCGACGATGCGGCCGCGCGGTAGGCCGCCGACGCCGAGGGCGATGTCGAGGGTCAGCGCCCCGGTGGGGATGATCTCCACCGCGAGCTTGTTGGGCTGCTCGCCCAGGCGCATGACCGCGCCCTCGCCGTGCTGCTTGTGGATCTGTGACAGGGCCAGCTCCAGGGCCTTGCTCTTCTTGTCGCCGTCAGCGGCTGCCATGGGTTTCCCCTCCCGAATGATCTGTCGTGCGATCGCGATGTCGGCGTCTCAGCCGCGCTTGCCCAGCCCGAATTCGGCGAGGACTTCGTAGGTCGGCCCGGACGCCGCTAACTTGCTGCACATCAGTTGGAAATGGTCGCAGCGGAAAGCCTGTGGTGCGAAGTCCGACTCTTTCTGCACCAGTTCAGCCAACTCCCGCAGTCCGTGCGGTTGCTTCACCCGCCCGATCGTGCAGTGCGGGTGGAAGGGCCTGGTATCGCCGCCAGCAATCATCTCCTGCTCGAGCTTCTCGTTAAGACGCTTGCCCAGGTGCGTGAACGGCTCGAGGCCCTGCCCGACCGCAATCCACAGCGCCTGGGGGCGGGCCAGCTTGGGGAAGGCGCCCAGCCCCTGTAGCTGCGCTTCCCAGGGCGACAGATCCGCCGCCAGCTTGTGCCCGACGAGCTTGAGGTCGCGCAACGCGAGGGCCGGCAACTCGCCCAGGAATTTCAGCGTCACGTGCAAGTTCTCGGGCTCGACCCACTTGATGCGCACGCCGCTGGCCGCCAGGCGCTGCTGCAGCGCCGCCACTTCCTGCTGCACTTCCGGCGGCAACAGCACCCCGTAGAATAGCCTCAGGATGTCGTCAGGCTTGTGGTCCATGCCCACCTCGCCTTACTCGATCCCCAGTATCCTCTTGCGCAACATGCCCAGCGCCATCTGTGATACGCGCTGCTTGAACTGCTCACGCGTGCCCGGCCAGAACTGCCTGTTCACGACGGTCCCGCGTTCGTCCGCGAGGCTGATGTACACGAGCCCCACCGGCTTCTCGTCCGTGCCACCGGTCGGGCCGGCGATGCCCGTCGTGGCGAGGGCGTAGTCGGCCCCGGCCACGCGGCGGATGCCCTCGGCCATCGCGCGGGCGCATGCCTCGCTCACGGCGCCATGCTCGGTGATGATCTCCGCGGGCACGCCCAGGAGGGCGACCTTGGCCTCATTCGCATAGGACACGACGCCCGCGAGGAAGACATCGGAGGCGCCGGCAATGTCGGTGATGCGGCTGGCGAGCAGGCCCCCGGTGCAGCTTTCGGCCACGGCCAGCGTCTGGGCGCGCTCGCGCAGGAGTTCCTCGACGACCTCGGCCATCGTCTGGCTGTCCCGGCCGAAGACATGGGGCCCGAGGATCTCCCGAATCTTCGCCTCGAGCGGCGCGAACTTCGCCTCCGCGGCGGCCTGGTCCGGGGCCTTGGTGGCCATGCGGATGCGCACATTGGCGGGGGCGGCATAGAGGGCCAGCGTCGGGTCGGTCTGGTGGGAGATGATGTCCCCCAGCAGGTCGGCGACCTGCGACTCGCCGATGTCCGCCAGTTGCAGCGACCGCGTGAAGAGCTGGTGGGTCTCGCCGAGGGCCTCCCGGAGGAGGGGCAGGATGCTGCGCTCGGTCATCTCCCGCAACTCCGTCGGGGGGCCGGGCGCGGCGAAGATGAGCTTGCCCTGCCGGCGCATGAAGACGCCCGGGGCGGTGCCGCAGACATTCTCCATGTGGACGGCGCCGGTCGGGGCGTCGGCCTGCTTGAGGTTGCTGTCGGCGAGGGGACGGTTGCGCGCGGCGAAGAACTCGCGCAGGCGCTGCTCGGACGCGGGGACGCGGACAAGAGGCTGCCCGGTGGCCGCCGCGATCGCCTCACGGGTCAGATCGTCCTCGGTGGGGCCGAGGCCGCCCGTGAGCAATACCACATCCGCCCGGCCAAGGGCAGTAGCGATGACTTCCGTCAGACGTGCGAGATTGTCGCCTACCGTATGGCGATAATGGACATCAATTCCCAGTTCCGCCAGTTTCTGCGACAGGTAGGAGGCATTGGTATCAACAATCTCGCCCAGCAGAAGCTCGGTTCCGACTGAGACGATTTCTGCTTTCAAGGGAATACTGCCTGATTGGATAGCTGCGGTGAGTTGTGCGAACAAATGTACGAAACAGGACGTGCAAAGACGCCCAATCACAAGGACCTGTTAACGAACCGCTAACGCACGGATTGTAGTTGAAGGCGGGGTTGCCGTCAAGGGCGGCGCTCTGGACAGGATGGGCTCGGTTCAGTAGATGCCACCGCGGGGACCGACATCAACAACTCTGATGGTCATCTCGCTGTGGCTGATTACCAGAATCGCCCGGTAGTCGCCGACGCGAAGCCGACTCTCGCCCTCGTGCTGCCCATGCAGCTTCTGGACGTCGCCATCGCGAGGGTCGGCGGCCAAGCGATCTATCGCAGCCGCAATCCGGTCGCGGATGGCCTCGGGAAGAGCGCGCAAGGCTTTGCGCGCCTTTCCCCGCACGAGAACTGAGTACCTCACTCGCCCCGGCGCTCGTGCGACTCGGCCTTGACCTGTTCCCAGGGAATCTCCTCCTGGTTCTCCGGGTCGCAGTAAGCCCTGTCGGCCACGATGGCGTCCAGCACGTCCTCCACTTCGTCCTCGTGCAGTGCGTGCAGCAGGACGTAGTGCAGCATCTCCTCGCGACTCACGCGGACGTGGTGTGCGGCCTGGTCGAGCCTGGCAAGCAAACCTGGCTCGACCGCTATGCTTATCGTGCGACGCTGCTCGCGAGTGGCAACAGACACCATGCTCACCTTCTTTGCCTCATGGTACCAGCGCTATCGGGGCATGTCAAACGCCGTGGCCTCGTTCCCCCGTCCGGAGGAACTCCTCCCACCGCCGCCGGTACTCCGCCTTGTAGTCGGCCACGGCCTGGTCGT
>CAZZDO010000067.1:13816-16879 GCA_964653205.1 uncultured Armatimonadia bacterium
AACTCCTCCCACCGCCGCCGGTACTCCGCCTTGTAGTCGGCCACGGCCTGGTCGTAGCTGTAGGTCGGGGTATCGGGCCTAAGGTCGCCCTCCAGATGCAGGACCTGTGCGCCCTCCGGCATGGCGATGGCGTTGCCCTCGGGGGCTACGGGTTGCCCGTCCACGGCCGCGGCGGCCAACTCCCAGAACCACGGGACGCGCACTAACACCTGCCGCGGGGCGTTGCGGAAGCTCTGCGGCAGTTCCAGCGTCAGCGCCCCCGTCTCCGCTGTGAGCTTGAGGCTGACCGGGCCGAAGGCGGAGGGCTCATCTTCGACGGTGATCGTCCGCCCCGGTCGCACCCATTCCGGCGACAGCGCCGACAGCAGGATCAGGTCCTCCCCCTGCTCCCGCACCAGCATGTTGCGCAGGGCCTGGATGAGCTTCGCCGCCGACGTGCCCTGGGGGATGAGGTTGTAGACGTGGCTGCAGTCGCGCGTGCTCCACGGGATCGTCCCGAACTCCCCGATCATGTGCGTCGAGGAGCTGTGCAGGAGCATGGCGTAGACCTCGCGCACGGCCCATTCCTGGTCCTCGGGCGTGCCGCGCGCCAGCGCCGTCTGTGTCTGGTTGGGCGTCTGCCAGTAGTGCAAGCCGGGCTGCTCGTTGAAGGTGAAGTCCCCGTCCTCGAAGCCAACCGCGCAGGGCCACGTGTAGCCCAGGACGCCTTCCTGGTACTTGCCGCGGACGACCTCCAGCGTCTTCGCGACACGTTCATCCATGGGGTCGAAGAGCGGCTCGGGGTAGCACAGGAGCAGGTTGTCCCAGTCGTTGCCCGCGGTGGTGCGTTCCAGCGCGGGGGGAATGTAGCCGCCCGTCTGTGCCGTCTGCTGGTTGAGCAGCCGGTCGAAGGCGGCGCGGAAGCGGTCGTGTTGGCCCTGGAAGCGGGCCTCGTCCTCGCCGTTCGCGACGGCCCCGGCTAGCTTGACGGCACTTCGCAGTCCGATCAGCCCCCACATGCACTGCCCCGTCTGGCGGCAGTTCTTGAGGTAGGCGTCATCGGCGATGGTCGCGGGCGGCCAGAGGCCCTCGGCGTCCTGGCTGACGATCTCGGCCTGCCAGGCCATCGCGCGGACGGCCACGGGGTAGACCTGCCGCAGGAAATCCTCGTCGCGCGTCAACTCATAGTGGCGCCAGAAGCCCCAGAGGTTGTAGCCCCACATCTCCCACCACATGCCCTCGGGGTAGAACTCGAGGCGGAAGCTGCCGTCGGGCTTCTGCTGGCGGGCGAGGAAGAGCAGGCCCTCGCGGCACAGGTCGGCCTGGCCCATGATCTCCAGCGCCCGCATGATGTCATTGACGTTCCCGCCACCGTAGAAGCTGTGGTACTGGAACTTGTTGACATTGGGGTAGAAGTCGTCGCCGACCTGGTCGCAGGCCAGCAGGTTCGTGATCGTGTTGGCGACGAGGTATTCCTGGACCTTGGCCTCCGGGAAGTGCAGGGGCGCCTTGCGGACGACGAAGTCGTCCCAGAAGTCCACGGTCTGCTGCAGCAGGGAGTCGTAGTCGGCCTCGGCCAGGAGTTGAGCGGCCTCCGAGCCCGGTTCGACGGGCAGCATGGGCAGCTTGTAGGTCAGCGTGGCGCTTTGGCCGGGCTGCAAGTGGAGCGCATGAACGACGATGCCGACGGGCTCGTCGGGACTGGGGCGATGGACGGGATGGGCGTCGCCCTCGACCTCGCCGGAGAAGTACCGCCGCATGCGCAGGCCGGTGTCCATCAAGGCGACCGACTTCCAATGCGGCCGGGGTGAGGCGGGGAAGACGTAGACGATCTTGTCGTTGCGCAGGACGGCGCCATCGCCGAAGCTGTAGCGCAGTTCGGCCGTGGGGCCGTCGTAGCTGTCGAGCAGTTCCTTGGGGATGTGGCGCGTGCCGGAGCCGACGCGGAAGTCCCCCGCGCCGTAGGCCGTGTTCGACGGCCCGTTGTAGCGACAGGCTGTCCCGGCGAAGGCGGTGCGGTCTTCGTCGCTCTCGTTCGTGACGGTCACACGGGCGAAGTTGACGGGCATGCCGGCGAGCGCCCCGCCCAGGTCCGCTGCGAAGAGCTGATAGGCATGGCGCACGCCCTGGCGTGTGAAGTCGTACTCGACGACGGGCATGACGCCCTGGTGAAGGGTCTTAATGCGGCAGTTGACCGGCTCGGGCGGATTGCCGACCAGGAACATCAGCTCCCCGAAGCCCGTGTAGATGTACCCCTCAGGTGTGACCTCGCTGCCGTTGGGCGCGTACATGGCCCCGATGGGGTCGGTCGGGTGGGCGTAGTACGAGAACGGCCTGTCGTCCGGGTCGGTCTCGGTCGGGTTGAGCATGCCGTCGGGGATGATCATGGCGGTTCTCCGGGCACCGATTCGAGGTCAAGTGGCAGCCAGTGCCGCCAGCCAGTCAGGGCCTGACCAGGCCCTCGGCCACGGCCATGATGCCAAAGGAAGCCCAACACGCCTTGGCGAGAGCTTGCCCACGGACGGGCCATGCTGCATTGATCACCTTGAGGCCCTTCTCCTGCAGTCGCTCGACGCAGGGGACCATGTCCTCGTCAGACGATACGAGCACAGCCACATCAAAGGCCCCCTCCCAGGCGAGCGAGAGAAGATCGGTCGCAATGGCCGTGTCCACGCCCTTCTCACGGCTCCGGACGAGGGGTGCTGAGCATGATGGGCAGCTGCCGAACTCCGTCTGGCATGCCCGACAGCGGAATGTCGCGGGCTTGTCCTTCCTCTGCTTGGCGAACACGCGGAAGCTCGGCTGACGGTCCAGGAAGTTGCTGAGCCAGCCCTTCAGCTTGGTGTCCTCGGCTCGCGCCGGATTGTACGAAGCATAGACGCGGGTCTCCTCCAATTGCAGCCCTTCATCTATGCCGGCGCTCTTGATCGCCGACTGCGCCTCCGCCACGAAGCATGCAGGAAGCCGTGGCCAGTCACATTGCTTCCCGGGCGAGAGGTGATCGTTCCACTGCAGCTGGAAGTTCCAGAAGTCAACAAACAGCCTCACTCGGTAGGCCAACACCAATCCCTCCCCATAACGCAA
>CAZZDO010000068.1:0-16801 GCA_964653205.1 uncultured Armatimonadia bacterium
GTATTTCTTCCTCCCATGGTTATCTCGTCGGCTCACAGAGAAGAAGAAAACATTAAAGTATAATGATCTCTTGAAGCAGGAATGGGATGCGCTGGTGAACGAGATGAGCGAAGTTCTTGCATTCCAGATGGTAGGACAGTAACTCTCTACACGAAAGGCGCTCAAATCAGTATGTCCTATGACCCCAACTGGTCCCACATTGACGTCAATTCCGTCCCCTCCCTGAAGTGCAAGCCGCCGGGTCCCAAGTCCAAGGAGTGGCATGACCGCGCCTCCGCGCACATGAAGGGCTACTCCTCGCAAGTAAGGCTCTTCCCGGTCGCCTTCGAGAGCGGGCATGGGGTGACGCTGACTGATGTGGATGGCAATGTCTACCTGGACTTCTCCAGCGGCATTTATGTCACGTCGCTGGGGCATTGCCACCCCAAGATCAGCGAGGCCGTCGCGGACGCGGCGAAGACGCTGATGAACTGCCATGACTTCACCACGCCCATCAAGGCGCGGCTGCTGGAGAAGCTGGCCTCGATCACGCCGGGTGATCTCGGCGGCGTGCAGCTTTATGACTCCGGCACCACCGCCGTCGAGGCGGGGCTGCGCATCTGCCGGGCGGCCAACCACCCGAACCTGGAGTTCATCTCCTTCCACAAGGACTTCCACGGCAAGACGCTCGGGGCGGTGTCGCTGGCGCGGCTGGACCCGACGCAGGGGCTGCGCGCACCGGGGTTCTTCCTGGCCCCTCGGCCGTTCTGCTACCGCTGCGCGTTCGGCAAAACCCACCCCGAGTGCGGGCTGTTCTGCCTGAAGTACCTGGACACGGTCATCAAGGAAGAGACCGCCGGGCGGGTGGCGGCGATTGTGATGGAGCCGGTGCAGGGCTGGGCGGGCTCGACCGTGCCGCCCGAGGGCTACATGCAGGGCCTGCGGAAGTTCTGCGACGACCGCGGCATCCTGTTCTTCGCCGACGAAGTGCTCACATGCATGGGCCGCACCGGCAAGATGTTCTGCGTGGACCACTGGAACATCGTCCCGGACGTCCTGACGCTCGGCAAGGGCTTCGGCAACGGCTTCCCGGTGACGGCGATGGTCGTGCGCGACGAGTACAAGGACCAGGTCGAGAAGATCAGCGCGAGCACGAGCTATGGCGGCAACCCGATGGCGTGCGCGGCGGCGCTGGCGAGCCTGGAGGTCATCGAGGAAGAGGACATCATCGCGCGGGCGCAGCACCTGGGCGACCTGCTCATGGCGCGGATGCAGCAGATGAAGGACGCCCACCCGCTGATCGGCGACGTCCGCGGGCTGGGGTGCCTGCTGGCGATTGAGCTGGTCAAAGACCGCCAGACGAAGGAAGAGGCGACCGAAGAGGGTTCGCTGGTCTACCAGAAGGCGTTCGCGAAGGGGCTGGCGTGGATCCCGGCGGGGAACGTGTTACGGCTGTCACCGCCACTCATCATGGAAGACGATGTGGCGATGAAGGGCATGGACCTGATCGAGGAGAGCATCGCGGAAGTGGAGAAGGAGCGGGACTATAGCTGAGAGGAGGATGTGAGATGAGCCAGAAGGTGAGCAAGGTCATTGCGGTGAGTACGCAGGCCCCGGACCAGCCGGGCACGGCGGCGGGCATGGCCGCGGTCCTGCGCGACCGGGGCATCGGGCTGAAGGCCGTGTGGGGCTGGCCGGAGGGCGACGGGATGTCCACAATCGTCAGCATCCCCGAGCAAGTCGAGCAGTTGCGCGCGCTGGCTGCCGCAGAGGGGCGGGTCATCGAGGAGATCCCGATGGTGTGGCTGGAGGGCCCGGATGAGACCGGGGCGCTGTGCGGGTTCTTCGAGAAGGTCGGGGCGGCCGGCATCAACATCGGGGCCATGATCGCCCTCGGCGTGTCCGACAGCTTCGCCGCGGTCTTCAGCTTCGCCGATGAGGCCACGGTGGATCGCGTCGTGGCGCTGATGGGCGGGTAGTTGCCGCCGTAGACGCCGTAGGAGCGACTTCCAGCCGTCAGGGTGGGGCTCGGTCTGCCCCTTCCGACAAGCCGACACGACAGGAGACAGGAATGCTTGCGGCCACGCGCTTTGAGGTCGTCGAGATGTCCGGCACGCCCTACGAGATGGGGCTCGCCCACGGCACGCAGTGCAAGACGCTCATCAAGAAGCTGTCGCGCAAGTTTGATGACATGATGATGCCCGCCGAGTACCACGAGGCCGGGCTCGAGGTCGTGCGCGGGGCCATGGGCATCGTCAAGCGCGAGGCGCCGGACCTGTATGAGGAGACCGAGGGCATCGCCGCCGGGGCCGGGATGAGCGTCGAGGAGGTCTTCCGGCTCAACTGCGCTTCCGAGGTGCATGCGTGGCGCGGGTGCAAGGACCTGGAGGCCGTGAACACGGTCTCCGATGGCTGCACGAGCTTCACCGTGCAACATGAGGGCAGTTCGCTCGTGGCCTGGAACATGGACTGGTGGCGCATCTGGCAGCCCTTCCTGGTGCTGTTGCACGGGCAGCCGGACCGCGGGCCGCGCTTCCGCTGTGTCGCGTTCGCGGGGTGCGTGGGGCGGCCGGGGATCTCCGAGCAGATCGCCGTGTCGGCCAACTACCTGCCCTATCGCGCGTCGGCCAGCATTCCCTCGGGCAAGGCCGACTGGGCCGGGCCGGGGGTGCCATACAACTTCATGACACGGATGCTCCTGCAGCAGAAGAGCACGCCGGCGGCGCTGAAGCTGCTGGAGCGCACGCCGCGGATGTTGTGCCTCAACTACACCCTCGGGGACATGAAGGGCCGCATCGCCTGCGTCGAGGCCCTGCCGTGCGAGATGGCGGTCCTGAAGCCGAAAGAGGGCTTCTTAGTCCACGCCAACTCGTATCACTCGCCGAAGCTGGGGGGGCTGACCGAGGAGCAGCAGAAGACCGCTGACCCGCGGGCGTACCTGGCGCGGCAGATCCTGCGGCAGCGGGGCATGCCGCTGGAGCGGGCGGACATCTACGCCGCCCAGCGCGCGCACTTCCCCGGCGCCGACACCGGCGTCTGTGTCCACACCGTGTACGATAAGCCCAGCATGACGCTGCTGTCGTTCGTGGCGGATGTGGCCAAGCAGACGCTGTGGGTGGCGTACGGGTCGCCGTGCGAGCACCGGTTCCTGCCGCATCGGCTGTAGCTCTTGCGTGAGTTGAGGCGCAACAGAAGCGGCGGGCCGATGGTGGCCCGCCGCGATGGCTCTGCTCAGGGGGGAGCTTAGCGCGTGAAGATGCCGATGAAGCCGGCGAAGAGCAGGAGGAGGCTCGGCGCGAGAATGGCTGTGGAGATGCGCACCCAATGGTACTTCTCCTGGGCCAGCCGCGAGAGAGTATGGATTTGCCGGGCCAGTTCCTCCTCGATCTGCCCCTCCGTCAGCTCTCCCACCGCGTCAATGTACTCGTGGACCGACATCGCCGAGATGCTGCCAAAGAACATGAGCGAACGCGTCGTGGGGCCGTGTTGGTGCCGGATGATGGGGAAGATGGCCACACAGGACGCGGCGCTGGCGGCCCCGCATAGGACCAGCCCTGAGATGAGCAGCGCGATGTCGGTGGCATTCTCAATCTTGGGTCCGAGCAGTGCCGCGCCACAGCCGACGAAGATCGCTCCGACCGTCGTCAGGATGTAGGACGCCTTCTGGTTCGAGTAGCGCACCTGCTCGTCCATGTGCTGGTGGCAGCGATGCAAGAACTGCAGGCGCTCCTTGCGGGTGAATTCCTGCTCCGGAGTCAGGCTCATGGTGGCAGTGCTCTCCTGCGGACTAGCCGGGGCTAATGACGACGTGCTTGATGCACTTGCGGCGGTACGTGTATAGTAGATGGCACTGGCCGGACCGGGCCTGCAGGAGCGTCGGGTACGAGAACTCGCTCCCCGGCTCATTCTCCAGGTCCGTGGTGTCCCAAGTCGCGCCGGCGTCGTCGGAGATCGCGACCGCGAGACGATACCGACCTTCCGGCACTGGATTGTACGCTAGAAGCAGCCGCCCGTCCACCAGCCGGATGAGGTCTATCCCGGCGTTCGGGTTCGGCAGGTTAGTTGCCGTACAGGGCGACCAGGTCTCGCCCCCGTCGGCCGAGCGGCTCTCCCAGATGCAGTCGGCCTCGTGGCCGGTGCGCAGGTAGGCCAGGAGTTGGCCGTCGTCGAGTTCCAAAATGGCGGGCTGAATGCAGCCCGAAGGGCCCGGGGCGATCATCCGCCCGGCCTCGCGCCAGGTAGCGCCGTCGTCGTCCGACAGCAGCGGCAGGCCCTCCCATGTGATCTCGTCGTAGGCGGGCAGGACCAGCCGCCCCGACGACAGCCGCAGCGGCCGGCACCGGAACATCAGACCGTCGCGGTCGCTGAAACGTTCCGGCGACGTCCAGGTGTGGCCGCCATCATGCGACCGGCGCCAGTACGGGCGGGCGCTGCTCCACCCGCGGCCCTGGATCGTGACGAACCAGAGCACCACGGTCCCGTCGGGCAACGTGCAGAGCAGAGGGTTGCCGTCCGACAGCCCTAGCGTGTCGTGCAACACCGTGGGCGTGGACCAGTGGCTCTGCTCGCAGCGAGCCGCCATGATGGCCACATCGCGTTCGCCCTCGCGGGTGCCGCTGTACCAAGCGGCGAGGATCGAGCCGTCCGCGGTCTCGGTCATGGTGGCACAGTGGCTCGAGGGGCGGCCCGGCAGCGTGTCGAAGATGAGTGCCTGTTGCACGATTTCCACGGGATGACAGGTTCGCCGCCGGGGCGGTGCTTTCCTGTCATCTCCTGAACCGGAGAGCTCTGATGCAGGATCAACATCTGGCGAGCGCAACTGTCGGCGAGCGCCCCCTGGCGCTGCAACTCGGCCTCGAGGTGGGCCTGGCCGCTACGTTCACCGCGGCCACGGTCGCGGCCGCGCACCTGAAGATCCCCCTGCCCTTCACCCCCGTCCCACTGACGCTGCAGACGCTCGTAGTGCTGCTGGCCGGCGGGCTGCTGGGGGCGCGGTTGGGCTTCGTGTCGGCCACGGGCTATCTGCTGCTCAGCCTGCTGGGCCTGTCGGTGATGGCCGGACCGAGCTTCATCGGCCCGACCGGCGGCTACGTCCTCGGCTTCGTGCTGGCGGCCGTGGTCGTCGGGCTGTGCGTCCGGCGGGGGACCTGGGGCTGGCTCATCGTCGGGATGGCGGCCGGGAGCCTCACGATCCTGCTGTGCGGCTCGCTGTGGCTGAGCGCCTACACCGGGCAGGACTGGCTGAAGGCGCTGCAGCTCGGCGCGCTGCCGTTCCTTCCGGGCGATGCGCTCAAGACGGCGGCGGCGGTGCTGGTCGTGCGGCGCTTCCAGCCGCAGGTGAGGCGCGTTCTGCGGTAGAGAGACACTGCATCCGGAACCAATAGCCATGGCCCTGATTGACCCCCGACGTTACGAGACCGTGGACCGGCAGGTGTTTGCCGCGGAGTTCGAGGACTTCCTGCCGGCCGAGATCTACGACGCTCACGTGCACCTGCACGTGCCGGCGTTCGGCGTGCCCACCCCGGAAGCCATCGCGGAATCGTGGGCGTCCGAGGCCCCGCACGAGCTGAGCCGCACGCAGTTGGACGAGGTGCAGGGCCTGCTCTTCCCGGGTCGGAGCACCCGAAGTCTGGTCTTCGCCAACCCCAGCAAGTGGGTGGACCTGGAGGCGGCCAACGCGCACGTGGCGCAGGCGATTGCGGCGGATCAGGCGGACGGGCTGCTGGTGACGCGCCCGGAATGGCCGACCGACCAGGTCCGCCGCCTGCTGGAGGAGGGCGGGTTCCTGGGCTTCAAGCCGTACCCGGGACTCGTGGGCGGGCGGTTTGATGAGAACGTGGCGCTCGACGACTTCCTGCCGCCGCACCAGCAGGCCCTCGCGGACGAACTGGGCCTGATCGTGATGCTCCACCTCCCGCGCCCCGAGCGGCTGCGCGACCCGCGCAACCAGGAGGAGGTGCGGCGCATGGTGGAGACCTACCCGAACCTCCGCCTCATCATCGCCCACATCGGGCGGGCCTACACCATGGGCTTCGCGGAGCCGGGCCTGCAGGCGCTGCACGACCTGCCCGCGCACTGGGACTTCGCGATGAACCTGAACGCCGAGGTCATCGAGCTGGCCATGCACGTGTTGGGGCCGGAGCGCCTGCTGTATGGCAGCGACTTGCCGGTGGCGCTGATGCGGGGCATGCGGCGCCACGAGGGCGACACGTACATCAACTACAGCGACGGCGACTACCAGTGGAACACGCCCGAGCGCCGTCAGCCCGCGGACGTCGAGGCCGGGTACACCCTGTACCTGTACGAGGAATTGCGCGCCTTCAAGCGGGCGGCCGAGCGGGCGGGATGGGGACGGGAAGCGGTGGCGGCGGTGATGAACGGCAACGCGCGGCGGCTCGTGGCCCAGTAGTGGCGCAATTCATTGCGCCTGTGGGCGTGATGAACCACGCCGCTACATGTGTGGGCGTGATAAATCACGCCGCTACATGTGTGGGCGTGATGAATCACGCCGCTACATGTGTGGGCGTGATGAATCACGCCGCTACGCCTCGGGCTTGACGTGCTCCAGGAGCGCGGTGCGAAGCTCACTGGGGATCGGCAGTGAGCGCTTCTCGATGGCATCGTGATGCACCACGACGGCTTCCCCACTCGCGCAGAGCTTCCCCCGCTGCCACGCCTCCTGGTAGGACGTGAAGGACGAAGTGCCCACGCGGCTGACGTAGGTGCGGATCTCCACGTCGTACCCCAGGGCCATCGGCGTATGGAAGTCCACGCTCAAGTGCGCGAGGACAAGGTTCCACAGGTCGAAGTCCATGTCCGGGCGGAAGAGTACGTAGAGGGGCATGCGTCCCAGCTCGAACCAGGCCGGCAGGCAGGCGTTGTTGACGTGGCGGAAGGCGTCCACGTCGCCGAAGCGGGGGGTAACGGTGATGGTGAACAAGCGCGGTCTCACTCCCGCCGCGCGAGGGCGGCCAGCGTGTCCAGGTCCAGCGTGCCCTTCTGGCCCCAGCCGGCCTTGCCCGGTGTAATCTGGGGGCGGAAGCCTTCATACAGACGGTACGCCGTCTCACCCAGTTCGTCCGGCTCGTAGGCGGCGGCCAAGTCGCGCATGGCGGCCAGCACCTCCGGCAACGCCTCGCCGAACTTGCTCTTCAGGTACTTCTCGACCGTTTCCGGCTCCATCGCCTTGTCCTCGACGACGGCCCGCAGGCCATCGGCGGTGTGCTTGCACGGCACGCCACGGCCGCACACCTCCACCCAGCAGTCCTCGCCGAGTCCGGTCTTCTTGGGCTTGCCACCCTCACCTGCCTTGGGCGGGCCGAAGACGCCCAGTTGCCGGCCCTTGGACTGGGCCATCAGGCCCGAGAGCACGCGGCCGATGGTCAGGGCCGCCGGCCAATCATGCCCGCGACGCTCCGCCACGACCGCGCCCCACAGCGTGAGCACCGGGGCCCGGTTCACCTGGATCGCGCGCTCGCCCATGGTGGCTCGGAGTTCGCCGGACGGCGGCGCGTCTCCTCCCCCGGAAAGGGAACGGGCCGGAGCGGTGGCTCCGGCCCGTGCCTTCGCGCAGATCGTTGGCCTACGACGTGGACAGCGCAGCGTCCACCGTCTCCAAGAGCGTGAAGAGGGTGTTGCCGCTCTCATCCAGGGCGACGGTGATCTCGCCGGTGATCTCCTGGTCCAGCCGCAGCAAGTATTCGGCCAGCGGGTCCTCGATGTACTTGCGCACGGCCCGGCGCAACGGGCGGGCGCCCATGTCCGGGTCGTAGCCCTCGCGCACGAGCAGATCACGCACCTCATAGCCGAGCCTCAGGTTGAGGCCGCGCGCCTGTAGCTGCGCGGTCACCTTGTTGACTTCCAGGTCCACGATGGCGGCGATCTCCTCTTCGGTCAGAGCGTGGAAGACCAGGATGTCGTCCACGCGGTTGAGGAACTCGGGGCTGAAGGTCTTCTTCAGTTCCTCCATGACCTTCACGCGCATGCGGTTGTAGTCGCGGCGGTGCTCCTGCGCGTTGCGAGCGGCCTGTTCGGTGGTGAAGCCCACCGAGGAGCTGTTCGTGATCAGCCGGGCGCCCACGTTGCTGGTCATGATGACGATGCAGTTCTTGAAGTCCACGACGCGGCCCTGGGCGTCGGTCAGGCGGCCGTCTTCCATGATTTGCAGCAGGATGCTGAAGACCTCGGGGTGCGCCTTCTCGATTTCGTCGAAGAGCACCACCGAGTACGGCCGGCGGCGGACGGCCTCGGTAAGCTGCCCGCTCTCCTCGTAGCCGACATACCCCGGCGGCGCGCCGATGAGGCGGCTGACCGCGAACTTCTCCATGTACTCGGACATGTCAATGCGGACCAGCGCCTCTTCGTTGCCGAACAGGAACTTGGCCAGCATCCGGGCCAGGTACGTCTTGCCGACTCCGGTGGGGCCCAGGAAGATGAACGAGCCGGTGGGTCGGGCGGGGTCCTTGATGCCCGCGCGGGCGCGGCGCACGGACCGGGCGATGGTGCGAATCGCCTCGTCCTGGGCCACGATGTCCTCGTGCAGGGCCTCTTCCATCCGCAACAGCCGCTGCGACTCCGCCTCCGTCAACGAGACGACGGGGATGCCCGTCCAGGTCGCCACGATCTGCGCGATGTCGTCGTAGCAGACCTGCGGCATCTCGGTCCGCTCTTCAGGTGCCCACTCCTCGTCGAAGTCCGCCGTGGTCAGTTCGGGGCCGCCGAAGTCATCCAGGTCATTGGGCAGGGAGGCCGGGCGGGGCCGGGAGAGCGGGCTGCCCTGCGGCACGTCGCCCACCGGGCATTCCTGCCGGTAGCCCCGCAGCTTCACCCGCGAGCCGGCTTCGTCGAGCAGGTCAATGGCCTTGTCGGGCAGCGACCGGTCGGCGATGTAGCGGGTGGACAGGTCCACGGACGCCTCCAGCGCCTCGGGCGTGAAGGCGACGCCGTGATACTCCTCGTAGCGTTCCTTGATGCCCTGAAGAATGTCGAGCGTCTGGTCGCGGTCCGGTTCCTGCACCATCACCGGCTGGAAGCGGCGCTCGAGGGAAGGCGTCTTCTCGATGTGCTTGCGGAACTCATCGAGCGTCGTGGCGCCGATGCACTTCAGTTCGCCCCGGGTGAGGGCGGGCTTGAGGATATTGCTGGCATCCATGGCGCCTTCGGCCGCGCCGGTGCCGACAATGGTGTGCAGCTCGTCGAGGAAGACGATGATCTCGCCCTGGCTGGCGCGGATCTCCTCCATGACGCGCTTCATGCGCTCCTCAAACTCGCCCCGGTACTTCGTCCCCGCGACGAGACTGGCCAGGTCCAGCGCGACGACGCGCCGGTCGCGCAGCAGCGTCGGCACGTCGCCGTCGCTGATGTGCTGCGCGAGGCCTTCGACGATGGCGGTCTTGCCGACGCCGGCTTCGCCGATCAGACAGGGGTTGTTCTTGGTGCGGCGGCACAGGATCTGGATGACGCGCTCGGTCTCGGCATCGCGGCCGATGACCGGGTCGAGTTGGCCGTCGCGCGCCATCTGCGTGAGATCGCGGCTGAAGTGATCCAGGGTCGGGGTCTTGCTGCGCTTCTCGCGGTCGCGCTGAGGGTTCTGGCGGCCGGACTCGGCGAGCGCCTGGCGGATGAGCGGCAAGTCGGCGCCGTGGCGCCGGAGCAGCCGGAAGGCCGCCCCGCGGCCCTCGCGCAGCAGACCGATGAGGATGTGCTCGGTGCCCACGTGGTAGTCGCCCAGTTGCTTGGCTTCCTTGAGGGCCCGGAGCAGCACGCGTTGAGCTTCGGGGGTGAAGGACGGCTCTCGGCTCGTGACTTCACCGGGGGGCGCGGCCTCCATCTGACGGCGCAGGTCGCCCCGCAATCGTTCCAGATCTATGTCCAGTCGCTCCAGGAGTTCGATGGCGCTGCCTTCCTGCAGGCGCATCAGCCCCAGCAGGAGGTGCTCGGTAGAGATCAACTGGGCGCCCATGCGGGCCGCCTCGTCGTGAGCCATCAACACCGCGCGCCGGGCGCGACTGGTGAAGCGTTCCCATATTTCCATTACGTCGCTGCCTCCAATGACACGATCAGCCGCGGCCGCCATCGCTGACCAGCCGCAAGCTCTGCCACCTCACTCCGGCCCGGGAGAGCCCGGGACCTCGCCAGATCGGGTCCGTCAAGTCGGTCGAGCGTCCGGCTGGACGATGCCGCCGCGAGATGGGTGTCTGGTGGCTGCCAAACCCATCTCGTCCGGGCGTACCGTACGCGACCGCAGTAGACCCTGTATGATAACAATATGGCGTCGGTCGGAGTTTCCTGGAGGAAACCATTCGATTTCCTCAGGTCATCTTTGGCGAATAGCGCCGCCGCCGGGGCGCGGCGCTCATTCGGGAACGGCGCTGGCCTCCGGGTAGATGGGTTCACCGCAGCACTGGATCAGGCCCCGGAAGGCCTCCAGCAGCCGCTGGGTGGTCTCGCCCGGCTTGCCGTCCCCAATCTGCCGGCCATCCACGTCCACGACCGGGATGATCTCGGCGGCCGTCCCCGTCAGGAACACTTCTTCCGCCGTATAGACGGACTGGATGCGGAACAGCTCCTCGCGCACCTCGAGCCCCATCCCCTCGGCCAGATCCATGACGGCCTGGCGAGTGATCCCCGGCAAGTTGCCAATATGCACCGGGGGAGTGATGAGCCGCCGGCCATAGACCAGGAAGATGTTGTCCCCGGTGCACTCGGCCACATAGCCGTCTGTGGTCAGCATGATCCCCTCGGGCACGCCCGCCCGGGCGCACTCGAGCTTGGCCGTGATGCTGTTGAGGTAGTTGAGCGACTTGATGGACATGTTCAGCGCATCGGGCGCGTTGCGGCGCGTCGCGCACGTGATGAGCGTCAGGCCGTTGCGGTAGAACTCGTCCGGGTAGAGCGAGATGGAGGTGGCGATGCAGAACACGGTGGCCACGGGGCACTTGCGTGGGTCCAGCCCCAGGTCGCCCACCCCGCGTGTCACGACCAGGCGGATGTAGGCGTCGCGCAGTTCGTTGGCGCGCAGCGTCTCCAGCACGATCTCCTTCATCTCTTCGAGGGAGTAGGGGATCTGCAGGTTCAGGCAGTGGGCGCCGTCGTACATGCGCTGCAGGTGCTCCTGCAGCTTGAAGACGCGGCCGTGGTAGGCACGGATGCCCTCAAAGACGCCGTCGCCATACAGCAGGCCGTGGTCGAAGACCGAGATCCGGGCCTCCTCTTCGGGAACAAGCTTGCCGTCCAGCCAGATCTGCAGAGGCATGACTCAACCATCCTGTGTCATATGATCGCGAGGCCCGAGCCGGGACGCGGGCTGCCACTGGAGTATAGCTTTTCTGTCGGGGCTTTTCAAATGGCAATGGTCCCTGCCTCTGGGGCAGCATGCTCCCCGGCGCACGGAGGAGGGTGCAGGCGCGGGGCGAATTGGCGTGACTGCAGGGCGATGCACCCAGGAGACAGCCATGAATAGCGAATGGATCACCCGCGGCTTCGAGAGCTTCCGGCGTGGGAGCTTCGACAACGGCGGCCAGAACCTGTACGTGTCACAAGCCGGGGTGCTGCAGCGCATCCACTTCCTCGACCTCAACGCCGACGGCTGGCCCGACCTGCTCATCTGCAACAGCCAGAACCACTGGGAGCGCCCGCCGTGCGCTGTCTATGAGGCGCCGCTCGCGGGTGGGGTGCGGCGGGACTTGCCCTCTGATGGCTCCGTCTCCGGGGTTGTCGCCGACCTAAACGGCGATGGGTACGACGACCTCGTCCTGGCCATGGACTACAACGGGTCGCGGATGGACCTGAACGCCTTCGTGTACTATGGCGGGCCGGACGGCCTGGGCGAGCATCGGCGGATCGAGCTGCCGGCTCCGCGCGCCACGTCCGTGGCCTGCGGGGACTTCAACGGAGATGGCCGGGCTGACCTGGCCTTCGTGTGCAACGGCAAGGTTCGCTTCTTCCCGCAGTCCGAGCTGGGCTTTGAGCCCCAGCGCTTCACGGACCTGGACGTTGAGGCGGAGCAGATCGCGGCAGGGGACCTGGACGGCGACGGCTGTGCGGAGCTGTTCGTTCTCACTCCGTCCGGGGAGGCGCGCCTGTACTGGGGCGGGGCGGAAGGACTGAGCGCGGACGCGTTCGTCGTTGCGCAGTCAGCACAGGTGAGGGCCGACGAGCCGGGAGAACCGGGCTCCGATGTCGTGCCCGAGACCGAGCGCTCCTATGACGCGCGGGCGCTGGCGAAAATCGTGGCGCTGGGGGGCAGGCCGCATCTCTTCCTGCCGGGCGAGGGGCAATTTCGGTTGGTCCCCGTGCGTGCTGACCGAACCCTCGGCGAGCCGCTCATCATTACTGCGCCGCGCGTACTGTCCGTGGCTGTGGGGGATGTGAACGGCGATGGCCACGAGGACCTCGTGCTGGCCTCGCGCGGCACGCACGAGGGCCAGGAGTGTTCGTGGGTGTATTGGGGAGGGGCAGAGGGCTTCAGCGACGTCCGCCGCACGGCCTTGCCCTCGCACAATGCCTGCGACGTGGCCGTGGGCGATCTGGACGGCGACGGTTGCGCCGACATCGTGCTGTGCCAGGACCGCACCGAGGAGTCATTCACGTTTCATTCGCTCGTCTACCGCGCCACGTCGGACGGGGTGGACCTGCAGCCGCTGAGCCTGGAGAGCCACGACGCCCGGCGGGTGTTCATCGCCCGCACGAGTGACGCCGCCGACCCGCAAGTGGTCCTCGTCAATCATCGCGCCCGGCGCGCCGGGGGCGATGTGGACCCGGTGATCTACTGGGGCGGCCCCGAAGGCTTCAGCCCCGAGCGCCGCCATCCCCTCAAGGGGCGCGATGCCGTGGACGCCGTCTGCTGCGATCTCGATGACGACGGCTCCCCCGAAGTCGTGACCGCCAACTGCTCGGAGAACGCGACGCATCTCGACCCGGGCTCCTTCGTCTTCCACGGCGCGCGCGGGGAGTACGCCTACGAGCCGATCCTGGCCCTCCCCACGACACGCGCCCACGGCGTGTGTTGCGCGGACCTGAACCACGACGGCTATCTGGACCTCGTCTTCGTGGGCTTCTCCTTCGGCGACATCCTGATCTTCTACGGCGGGCCGGACGGCTACGACGCCGAGCATCCACAGCGGATCAGGATGGGAGTCGAGGGGGACGAATGGAACCAGCCGCGCTGGATTTGCCTGGCCGACCTCAACAACGACGGCTGGCTGGACCTGGTCGTGCCGCAGATCGGTAGCGACCGCAGCTTCATCCTGTGGGGCGGGTCCGAGGGCTTCAGCATGGAGCGTCGGCAGGAGCTGTCGGTCATCCATGCGGCCTGCGTACAGGCGGCAGACCTGACCGGCAATGGCACCCTGGACCTCATCCTCGGCGGGCACACGCCCTCGCTGCAAGGCCCGCATGACTCGTTCGTGTATGTCTACTGGAACGGGCCGGAGGGGCTGCGGGAGGACAACCGGATGCAGCTTCCCGCGAAGGGTGTCAACGCGCTCGGCGTAGCGGACTTCAACAACGACGGGCGGCTGGACCTCTTCGTCGCCAACTACCACGACGGCCGCGAGCGGGACATTGACTCCTACCTCTACTGGGGGCAGGAGGACGGGACGTTCGGTGCGCACGACCGCACGCGGCTCTTCGCGCACTCCGCCTCCGGCGCCGTGACCGCCGACTTCAACCGCGACGGCTGGGTGGACCTGGGCATCGCGTACCACAAGGTGAACAGCGACCATCTGGGCCATTCGGCGGTGTGGTGGAACGGGCCGGATGGTCTCCGCGAACAGAACGTCACCTGCCTGCCGTCCGAAGGGCCGCATGGCATGCCGCGGGTCGGTTCGGGCAACCAACGCGACCGGGGCCCGGAGGAGTTCTACACCTCCGAGCCGCACCTGTTGCTCGAGGGCGTGATGGCAGTGCGCCTGCACTGGGAGGCCGACGTGCCGGAGGGGACATGGGTGCGGGGGCAGGTGCGAGCGGCGGCGACGGAGGAGGCCCTGGCGGCGGAAGAGTGGCACGACCCGGGGGAGGACGGCGCGTTCAGTCTCCCGCTGGCCTCCAGCCGATGGCTGCAGTACCGGCTGGCCCTGGGTGCGCCGGACGGCTGTGGCACGCCGCGAGTCAGCGAAGTGCGGGTGACGTGGGAAGGGTCATAGCGTCTCGCGCCGGGCATCGCTCGAAGCGTATTCCCGCGACCACTCCGGGTCACGCGCCGTGCGCAGGAAGGTGAGCCAGCGGCGGCAGAAGGGCTCGGGAAGGCCGATCCGCTGCGTGTCGCGCGCTGTGCGCTCCACGTCATAGGCGGCGTAGTGAAAAGCCAGGGCCCCCACCTCCTCGATGGCATAGCCGGCGCGCGGGTCGCCGTTGCGCGGCTGGCCGACCGGCGGGAGACACACGAGCCGGTGGCCCGGGAGCGTCCGGTCCAGCGCCCGGTGCGAATGGCCGACGAGCACGAGCGGAGCCGGCAGTTCGCCCACGTGCGCGGCCATCACCTCGTCGGGCATGGCCGGGTGCAGATACGGCGCCCCGGGCACGTGATGCCGCGCCAGGGCCGACTGTCCGCACACCGATAGCGTCAGGCTGTTCGGCAGCGCCACCAGCCAATCGAGCTGGCCCTCGCCAAGCTGGGCTGCCGTCCACGCGTCCCAGTTCAGCGGTCCGGCCCAGGCCTCGGCACTTCCGCGTAGCGCCAGCACCGCCGCGTCGTGGTTGCCCAACACCGCCTGCGGCTGCAGGCCCATCAGCAGACCAATGCACTCCGCCGGGTGCGGGCCGTAGCCGACGATGTCGCCCAGGAAGACGACCTCATCCACCGCGCCGGCGTCCGCCAGCACCGCCTCAAGGGCCGGGAGGTTGGCGTGCACGTCGGCGATCCAGAGACGCTTCACGGGACGGCACCCATCAGTTCGCGGATAGCCTGCAGACTGCGACGAATGCCCGCCGGCGACACGCGGTCCGGGTTCATCTCCAGCGTCGCCGTGCCGGCGTAGCCAATGGCCGCCAGGCCATCCACAATGCCGCCGAAGGCGACCTCCCCCGTGCCGATCTCAATGTGATCTACGGCGTCGCGCACGTCGTGCAGGTGCAGGTGCACGAGCTTGGGCCCAATCAACTCGATCAACGGGCCGAAGCCGCCGTAGCGCTCCAGGGACGGCCGCCCACCGGGCAGGAGCATGTGGCCGACATCGAGATTGACGCCGACGTGCGGCAGCCCCCACTCCGCGACGGCCCCGAACCCGTCCGTGATCTCGAGCGCCACCGTGGTCTGCGCTTCCGCCGCGCAGGCGTTGACTTCCTGCATGGCCTGCTGCCACGCACGCGCCTCGGCCTCCGCCGGGCAGGCGTGGACGGTGACGACGCGGGCGCCGAGGTCGTGCGCGAAGTCCAGCACGGGCCCGAGTGCCGTCACGCCCGCAGGCAGGCTCGCGGTCCGCAGGTCAATGGCGAAGGGGGCGTGGATCTCGACGAAGGGGAAGTCGGTCAGCTTCTGGCGCAGTCGTGCGCGTTCCTCGGGTGGGCACGTCGCCGGCTCGACGCCGCGCCACTGCCCCGGTGTGCCGGCCGCGGCATGCAAGCCTACGCCGTCGAAACCCGCCCGCTGCGTCCAGGCCATCTGGCGCTCGAGGTCGAGCAGCCGGCCGATGCGCCAGAGCATGTTGCCGATCAGCGGCATGGCGGCTCAGCGCTCCACGGTGAAGTCATAGACGTGGCTGACGCCCTCGCAGCCCAGCACGCCCAGGAAGACCTCGCCCGGCAGTGCGCTCAGCGTCGTGCCGACGATACGCCCGTCCACGGTCATCTCCAGGCGCTTGCCCTTGCGCTTGACCGTGACGGTGTAGCGCGGGTCGGGCTTGAGTTCGAAGGTGGAATAGACCGCCAACTCATAGGTGCGCTTGCCTTCCGGGGTGGCGAAGTGGTGCCACAGGTTGATGCCCTTCTCGTAGATGATCACCTCATAGAACTCGCCGTACTGCGGGCGGCCCTGTGCGTCGGGGGCCCAGTCCTGGGCGATGACCAGCCCTGGCGCCGAACCATTGATCTGGAACGTCGCCGTGGCGGTCCAGTTGCCCGCGAACTTCGTGTTGTAGACCATCGTGGTGAGGCTCTGGTCGAGCTTCGTCTTCAGGGCCGGGTCGGCCGGCGTCTCGTTCTCGATGCAGTCATCCCGCTGGACCCACTTGCCGAGGTGCTCGACCGTCGGGTTCTTGCACAACGTCCAGGCGGCCGGTTCCCAACCGTCGGGAGTGAACTTGAGCGACACCAACGTCTCCGCGGCCCCCGCGCAGGTGGCGAAGGCGACCAGCAGCAGGGCGCAGCCGAGCAGCTTGGCGATCCTGTGGTTCATGGCGGACTCCTTGAGCATCCAGGCGGATCAAAGCAGTACAAACATCTGGTTCCGCCGCTGCCGCGCCGCCACCTGCCGGCGTCCCGGCCCTCGCCCAGGGAGGAATCGGCCGCCTGCCTCGCCAAGAGACGTTCCTGACTGCCAGCTTGTGAGGTCCGCGACCATGAACCCCTGGACGGTACTCCTGTTGCTGTGTCTGTTGGCTGCGCCGCTTTGCGCCAAGGAGGGCGTGTCGCTGCTGACGCCGCCCGAAGCGGAAGCGCTGAAGGCCAGCATGTCCAGGACCCCTGCCGTGCCACCCGAACTGCTGAAGGCGACCGATGCGGAACTGTGGGACTACGTGCCCCCGGCGTCACTAAGGCGGGCCGTGTTTCTGGGCCCGACGGATGTTGGCTGTCCCATCCACGGCAAGGAGGTCTTCCGCGTCGGCGGCGGGTTCTACCCGTGGCTCTACAGCGGCGACAAGCCCTGGCAGGTGAAGTGCCCCGT
>CAZZDO010000069.1:0-16784 GCA_964653205.1 uncultured Armatimonadia bacterium
GGGCGAGGACATCTCCGACCTGCCGGTGGCCGGCGCGGCGCCCGAGTGGATGTCGGAGAAGGCCATCTCCATTGGCCAGTACGTCGTGGCTTCCGGCATCTTCACCGTGTTCGGCAACGACCTGCCGGTCATGGGCGCCCCCGGTCTGCGCGAGTACCTGACCCACGGCATGGAGCAGGAGTTCGGCGCGACCTGGGCCTTCGAGGAAGACGCCATCGCCGGCGCCCATCTGATGATTGATCGCATGGACGCGAAGCGCAAGGATCTCAAGCTGCAGGACATGCTGTACGGGCCGGCGGAGGGCAAGGTGGCGGTCAGCTAGTAGACCCGTCGCCGGGCGCGCTCAGGCGGCGTGGCCGCCGACCGGAACAAGCGCCCGGCGCGATGGAGCAAGCACATGGCCAAGATGATTCTCGTTGAGGTCGCAAAGTGCCTGGGCTGTCGCAGTTGCCAGTTGGGCTGCGCGGTGGCCCATTCCGAGGCCAAGGAACTCCTCGGCGCCATCGCTGAGGGGGCTCGGCCGCGCCTGACGATCGTCAGCGCCGGCGACATGGCTGTGCCGCTGCAATGCCGGCAGTGTGAGGATGCCCCGTGCGTGGCGATCTGCCCCACCGGGGCGCTCACCCGCCCCGACGCGGACGGGCCGGTGGCGACCAATGATGACCTGTGCATCGGCTGCAAGTCCTGCATGTTGGTGTGCCCGTTCGGCGTCATCAGCGTCGGCCGCAAGGGCCGCGCCATCATCAAGTGCGACCTGTGCACCGCGCGCCTGCAGGCCGGCGAACAGCCGGCCTGCGTCGAAGCCTGCCCGACGCACGCGCTCAAGTACGGCGACATCGAGGAGGCTATCGGCGAAGCGCGCCGCCGGGCCGCCCAGGAGACGCGTCGCGCCCAGGAAGCGCGGCTGGAACTCATCTCGGACAAGTAGCCTGTGGCCATGATTGAGAACGCTGAAGACATGAGCACAAGCACACTCGTGGACAGCGCACTGGTTGAGGCCCTCGTGGCGCGACACCGCGGCCACCCCGCGGCCCTGCTGGCGGTCCTGCAGGACCTGCAGGAAGAACTGCACTGGCTGCCACGCGAGGCCCTGCTAGGCGTGGCGGATTGCCTGGAAGTGCCGCTGACCCGCGTGTACCGCGTCGCCAGCTTCTACCGGGCCCTCAGCCTCGAGCCGCGCGGTGAGCACCTCGTGCGCGTGTGCACCGGCACCGCCTGCCATCTGCGCGGGGCCCCCGGCGTCATTGACGCCCTCCAGCGCGATCTGAGCATCGGCCCCGGGGAAACCACCGGCGACATGAGGTTCTCGGTCGAAACGGTGCACTGCCTGGGGGCGTGCGCCCTCGCCCCGGTCATCACGATTGACGGGAAGTACTTCGGCGGGGTCAAGCCTGGCGATGTCTCGGACATTCTGGACCTGTACCGCAAGTAGATTGGAGACGTACTCGCAGTGAGTGCGACCGTGACCGTGACAACACTGAGCGACTTCCGCGCGCTGCAAGAGCGGGCCCGCGAACGCCGTGCGGCCCTCAAGCATGTGGTGTCCGTGTGCGGCGGCACCGGCTGTCGCGCCGCCGGCAGCCTGGCCGTGTATGAGGCCTTCCAGCAGGCGATTGCCGCGGCCGGCCTGGACGATGCGGTCGTCCGGTTTACGGGTTGCCATGGCTTCTGCGAGCGCGGCCCGGCCGTGCTCGTGGGCGACCAGGAGTACTTCTACGGACGTCTGAAACCCGAGGACGTTGCTGAGGTCGTGCAACGTACGCTGATTGAGGGCGAGCCCGTGGCAGCGTTGCTCTACCGCGACGCCGCGTCCAAGCAGCGGATCCCGCTGGCGCGGGACGTGCCCTTCTATGCCAAACAGCAGCGCCTCGCCCTGCGCTACAACGGCTTGATTGATCCCTGTGACATTGAGGACTTTATCGCCGTCGGCGGCTACGAGGCGTTGGCCCAGGCCCTGTCCGGGATGACCCCCGAGCAAGTGCTGCAGGCCGTCGAGGCCTCGGGCCTCCGCGGGCGCGGGGGCGGCGGCTTCCCGACCGGCCGCAAGTGGCGCTCGGCCGCCGAACAGCCTGAGCCCATCCGCTACGTCATCTGCAACGGCGACGAGGGTGACCCCGGCGCCTTCATGGATGAGGGCATCATGGAAGGCAACCCCCATGGCGTCCTCGAGGGCCTCATGTTGGGCGGCTACGCCGTCGGCGCCCGGCAGGGCTACATCTACGTCCGCTACGAGTACCCGTTGGCCATGCGGCACCTGCAGGAGGCCATTGACGCGGCCCGGGAGTACGGCTTCCTGGGTGCGGACATCCTTGGCAGCGACTTTGACTTCGACATCGAGATCGTGCGCGGTGGCGGGGCGTTCGTCTGCGGCGAGTCCTCCGCACTGCTGGCCAGCATCGAGGGCGACGCCGGCGAGCCCCGCCCCAAGTACATCCACATGGCCGAGGAAGGGCTGTGGGGTAAGCCCACGGTCCTTAACAACGTCGAGACCTGGGTCAACGTGCCCGAGATCATCCGCAATGGCCCGGAGTGGTTCAAGTCCATCGGCACCGAGGGTTCAGCGGGAACAAAGGTCTTCTCCGTGGTCGGCAAGGTCAAGCACACCGGCCTGGTCGAGGTCCCGATGGGGATGACCGTCCGCGAGCTGATCTACGGGGTATGTGGCGGGGTGGCCGGCGACCGGCCTTACAAGGGCGTGCAGACCGGCGGGCCGTCCGGCGGGGTCATCCCCGAGGAGCACCTCGACCTGCCCATAGACTTCGACAGCCTCTGGGAAGTCGGCTCCATGATGGGGTCGGGCGGGCTCATCGTCATGGACGACCGGACCTGCATGGTCGAGGTGGCCCGCTACTTCACCGAGTTCCTGAGCGAGGAGTCCTGCGGCAAGTGCGTGCCATGCCGCGAGGGCCTCTGGCAGATGCTGGGCCTTCTCACGGACATCACGCAAGGGCGGGGCTCAATGGAGCAGATCGCCCTCCTGGAGGAGCTAGCGGAGGTGTTGGCCGATGCCAGCCTCTGCGCGCTGGGTTCCACGGCCGCCAACCCGGTGATGAGCACCTTGCGGTATTTCCGCGATGAGTACGAGGAGCACATCAACGCCGGGCGGTGCCGGGCGGGGGTGTGCAAGGCCCTGACGACCTTCGCCATTGACCCGGAGACATGCACGGGCTGCCACGCCTGCGTCAAGGTCTGCCCGGTGGATTGCATCAGCGGCCAGGCGAAGGGAAAGCACGAGATCAACACCGACGTGTGCGTGCGTTGCGGCCTGTGTCGCGACACCTGCCGCTTCGAAGCCATCAACGTGGTTTGACACCTATGCTGACCATTACGCTCAACGGTCGTGAAGTGCCGGCGGAAAAGGGCGAGACGATCTTCGAGGTCGCCCACCGCGAGGGCGTGTACATCCCTACGCTCTGCCATCACGGGGGCCTGGAGCCCGGCAGCGTCTGCCGCCTCTGCCTGGTGGAGGTCACCGACGGGCGCCGCTCGCGGCTGGTCACGGCCTGCAGCTACCCCATCATGAAGTCGGGCCTGGTCGTGCAGACCGACACCGAGCAGATCGCGCGCGACCGGCGCGTCATCATCGAGTTGCTCCTGGCCCGCTGCCCGGAGAACGAGGCCCTGCGCGAGATCGCCGGGGTGATGGGCATCGCTGACTCGCGCTTCAAGCCTGGCAAGACCGCTGAGCAGTGCATCCTGTGCGGCCTGTGCGAGCGGGTTTGCGAGCATGCGGTGCGCGTCGGGGGCATCTCACGCTCCGACCGCGGGGTGCACCGGCGCATCGGCGGGCCCTTTGGCGATCCGCCTCCCGGCTGCACCGGCTGCGCGGCCTGCGCACATGTGTGCCCCACCGGGGCCATCGAGGTCACGGTGGCGGACCGCGTGCTCAAGCTGCAGCCGTGGGGCGCGGAGGTGGAGATGGCCGCGTGCGTCGAGTGTGGCGCGCTCTTTGCGCCGCGCGCCGCCATCGAGGCCGCCGCGGCCAAGCTGGCCGTCAGGCCGGAGTACGTCTCGGTCTGCTACGACTGCCGCCGCGGGAAGCATGGCCGCGACCTGAGCAAGACAGTGCGGGCGGCCCGGCCCTAGACCGGTCCCTTCGCCGATGAGAGCCGACAACGACATTGGGTTCATTTAGCACCTGGTCCGGGTGGCATCCCCCGGGACAGCAAGGAGAATGGCATCATGTCCAGAGAGATCGCAACTGCCGCCATCAAGGGCTCCCACGAGATCGTGGGGCGAGCGCGGGCGGACCTGGCCGCGGCCATCGAGAAGCACGGCGCCACCCAGGCCATCGGCTGGCCGGAACTCAGCGCCTTCCATCTGCCCATGATCGCGGCCCTGACCGGACGGGACGTCGCCAACCTCATGGACGCGCAAGCGGTCCTGGAGGAGGAGGCCTCGCCCCTGCTGGCCGCCGTGCCCGATGAGCACAACTGGCTGCCGTACCTGCCGGGCGCGCTCGACGCCGGCGGCGCCACGCTCATGGCCGAAGAGATCTCCAAGGCCATCGGCTATCTCGAGGGCACCGAGCCCAGGCAGCCTGGCTGGTTCGGCTTCATCTCCGACACCATCCAGCGCACGCTGGGCATCCAGCTTGTGGACGGCCGCATGCCCGGTTTCGCGGCGCTGGTGGGGGCGGCCCCGGATGTCGAGAAGGCCGTCTACATCATCCGCGAGCTGCAGAAGCGCAGCATCCTGGTGTTCCTCGTCGGCAACAGCAACGGCCTGACGGTGCGCGACCAGCTCATCGAGGGCGGCGTGTTCAGCCCGGACATCCTGGAGCATCCGGAGATGGGCTGGGACACGTACGTCGTGCCTGTCGGCCCGGACACCGAGTCATTGATCTACGTGCTCGACTGGGCGGCCCGCGCCGCCATGATCTTCGGCGGCATCCCCAAGGGCGACATGAAGGGCATCCTGGACTATACCCGGGCCCACACCTTCGCCTTCGGCATGGGGCTGGGGCCGCTGGATGACATCAAGTACGCCAACGGCGCCGGCGCCATCATCATGGGCTTCCCCGTGATCGCCGACACGCCCGGCCCGGAGATCCGCCCCACCGGCGTGTGCACCTACGAGGAGGTCGTGCGCGAACTCGACCACAGCCGCATCGTCGAGACGAGCGTGCAGGTCCGGGGCCTGAAGGTCACGGTGCGCGACGTGAACATCCCCGTCCCGGTGGCCGCCGCCTTCGAGGGCGAGACGGTGCGGCGCGAGGACATGCAAGTGGAATTCGGCGGCAAGAACAACATGGCCATGGAATTCCTGCGCACCCGCCCGGCCGATGACATCAAGGACGGCGATGTGCAGGTCATCGGGCCGGACGTGGACGAGATGGAAGAGGGCTCCAGCCACGACATCGCGCTGCTCATCGAGGTGGCCGGCCGCAAGATGCAGGACGACTTCGAGCCCATCCTCGAGCGCCAGACTCACCTCATCGTCAACCACGCCATGGGGATCTTCCACATGGGCCAGCGCGACCTGGCCTGGATCCGCATCTCCAAGGCGGGCTACCAGGCGGGCTTCCGTCTGCGGCACTTCGGCGACCTGCTGATCTCGGAACTGAAGCACAGCTATGGCGCGATCCTGGACAAGGTGCAGGTCCGCGTCGTGACCGACAAGGCCGTCATTGACAAGGCCCATGTCGAGGCGCGGGAGGTGTGGCATGCCCGCGACATCCGCATCGCCGGCATGACCGACGAGACGGTGGACACCTACTACTCCTGCACGCTGTGCCAGTCCTACGCGCCTAACCACGTGTGCATCATCACGCCCGAGCGTCTGGGCCTCTGCGGCGCCTACAACTGGCTAGACGGCAAGGCCGCCTATGAAATCAACCCGACTGGCGGCAACCAGCCGGTGGCCAAGGGCGCGCAGGTATTGGAGGCCGAGGGCGAGTTCAAGGGTGTCAACGACTTCGTCCACAAGTACTCGCAGCGCACCGTGGACCGCGTCTGCCTGTACTCGATGATGGACGCGCCGATGACATCGTGCGGCTGCTTCGAGGTCATCCTGTCCATCCTGCCCGAAGCGAACGGCATCATGGCCGTCAACCGCGAGTACCGCGGCATGACCCCGTGCGGGATGCCGTTCACGACCCTGGCCGGCAGCGTGGGCGGCGGCAACGTGACCCCGGGCTTCCTGGGCGTCGGGCGCCTGTACATCGGCAGCCCCAAGTTCATTCGCTCCGACGGCGGCATCCGCCGCCTGGTGTGGATGCCCAGAGAACTCAAGGACCAGTTGCGCGAGGCCATCAACAAGCAGGGCGAGGCGCTCGGCGTTCCGGACCTCGCCGACCGCATCGCCGACGAGACGGTAGGCGAGACGGGCGAGCAGATCCTGCCGTTCCTGACCGAGAAGCAGCACCCGGCGCTCGAGATGGAACCCATGTTCTAGCGGCCGGGCAGAGCGAACTGCCGCACGACTACGCGTTACAGAGGGCGGTCTCCATGGCTCTGACAGCGATCCAGATCTACCAGTTGCTCGAGAAGTCCAACTGCGGCGAATGCGGGGTGCCCACCTGCCTGGCCTTCGCCATGAAGGTGGCGCAGAAGCAGGCGGCGCTGGAGGATTGCCCGCGCTGCAGCGATGACGCCAAGGCCGCGCTCGGCGCTGCGGCGGCTCCGCCCATGGCCACCGTGACCATCGGCACCGGCGACCGCGCGCTGGCCCTCGGCGGCGAGACCGTCCTGTACCGCCATGCTGAGACGTTCTACCGGCCCCCGGGCATCGCCATCGCGCTGTCGGCGGCGCTGCCGGCCGAGGAGTTGGGCGCTCAGGCCCGGGCCATCGCGGCGCTCGAGTTCGACCGCGTCGGCCAGAGCCACAAGCCCAACCTCATCGCCCTGCGCGACGAGGGCGACGCCGCGCAGTTCGCCGCCGCCGCCGCGACGCTGGCCGACGCCACCCCCATGCCGATCATGCTGATGACTTCGGACGCCGCGGCCGCGGGGGCCGCCGCCGACAAGCTCGCCGGCAAGAAGCCTCTGCTGTACGCCGCCGATGACAGCAACTTCGACGCCATGCTGGCCGTGGCCAAAGAGAAGCTGTGCGTGCTGACGCTCAAGGCCGATGGCGATGTGGGCAAGCTCGTGACGATGAGCGGCCTGGCGCAGCAAGCCGGCGTCAACGACCTGCTGCTCGACAGCGGCGCGGCGAACCTGGGCGACGTGCTCCAGCACCAGACCGCGATGCGCCGGGCGTGCCTGAAGGAGAAGGTGCGGCCCCTGGGCTACCCGACCGTGTTCGTGCCGCAGGGCGACGGCGAGGACATGAAGGCTCTGGCGGCCATCGTGGGCGTGTGCAAGTACGCGGGCGTGGTGGTGCTGGAGAGCGCCACGGCCGAGACGCTGCTGCCGGTCATTACGGCGCGTCTGAACATCTACACCGACCCGCAGAAGCCGATTCAGATTCCGGGCGGGCTGTACCAGGTCGGCGAGCCGGGCCCGGAGTCGCCCGTGCTCGTCACCACCAACTTCTCGCTGACCTACTACACCGTCGAGGGCGAGGTCTCGGCCTCCAAGGTCGCGTCCTGGATCATCGTGGTGGATACCGAGGGCACTTCAGTGCTTACCGCCTGGGCCGCCGACAAGTTCACGCCCGAGAGCATTGCCGAGACGATCAAGAGCAGCGGCATCGAGGAGCAGGTGACCCACCGCAAGATCGTGTTGCCCGGCGGTGTCGCGGTGCTGAAGGGCAAGCTGGAGGAGGCGTCCGGCTGGGAGGCCCTGGTGGGGCCGCGCGAGGCCACCGGCATCCCCAAGCTGCTCAAAACGGCGTGGTCGGCGTAAACGAAGCCGGTTGGACATGCAATACACGCTGACAGTTGAACCCCTGAATCGCAGCATCGTCGTAGCACCGGAGCAGTCACTGCTGGAAGCCCTGCAGGGCGCCGGGATCTCCATCGCGGCCGACTGCGGCGGCGAGGGGCTCTGTCACCACTGCGGTGTGCTGCTCGTGGAAGGTGAGGTGGCGCCGCGCGACCCGAGCCGTTGGGTCGAACGGCAGGAGAACGGCCATCGGTGGATCCTGGCCTGCCAGGCGCGGCTGGCCGGCGACGCAACCATTGAGCTGTCGCCGCAGTCCTTGGCCGGAGACATGGCGGCGCTGGGGCGCATCACTGGCTACCGCCGCGCCGGGGAGGACACCACCCACTGTTCGTGGCCGCTGGCCCGGCGCATGGCCCTGCAGTTGATGCCGCCCAGCGCCGAAGACAACGTCGCGGACTGGCAGCGGCTGGAGAAGCGCATTCTTGACACGTGCCCGGACGCGCCGCCACTCACGGCAGGCCTGGAAGTCCTACGGGCGTTGCCCCAGGTCCTGCGGGCCTCGCGCTGCGATGTCATGGCGACGATTGCGGACCGGGGCTACGTGCGAGAAGTGATCGGCGTCGCGCCGAGTGCGAGCCGGCCGCAGCACACACCGGGCCTGGCGGTGGACGTGGGCACCAGTACGGTCGTCGTGCAAGTCGTGGACCTTGATAGCGGCCATCTGATGGGCCAGGCGGCAGGCACCAACGCCCAGAAGGCGTACGGCGCCGACGTGATCTCCCGCATCATCTGGGCCGAGCAGCACCCGGACGGCCCGGCGCGGATGCAGGATCTCATCATCCGCCAGATCAGCGAGCTGGCGCACAGGGCCTGTGAGCTGTCGGGCTGCGAGCCCCGGCAAGTCGTGGCTGCCAGCCTCGCCGGCAACACGACCATGGCCACGTTCGCCATCGGTGGCTACCCGCAGCCGATCCGGCGCGAGCCGCACATCCCGTTTGCCCGCGATGTGCCCGCGCTCCGGGCCCGCGACTTGGGGATGAACCTGCACCCGCTGGCGCCCGTCTTCCTCGCGCCGGCGGTGAGCGGCTTTGTCGGCGGGGACGTGTCGGCCGGCGTGCTCGCCACCGGCATGGCGGACGCCGAGGAACTCGGCCTGCTGGTGGACGTCGGCACCAACGGCGAGATCGTCCTGGGGAACCGCGACTGGCTGATCTGCTGCTCGTGCTCGGCGGGGCCGGCCTTCGAGGGCGTGGACATCGCCGCTGGCATTCATGCTGTGCCGGGCGCCATTGATCGCATCGAGTTTGACCGCAGCAGCGGCGTCTTCGACTGGCAGACCATCGGCAACCTCACGCCGATTGGGTTGTGCGGGACGGGGTTGCTCGAGGCGCTGGCCGCGATGTTCCGAGGCGGGCTGCTGGATCGGCAGGGCCACCTGGATCCGGAGTCGCCGTTGGTGCGGGACGGCTACGACGAGCCCGAGGTGGTGATCGTACCGAAGGCGCGCAGCGGCACGCGGGATGACCTCGTCCTGCGGGAGAGCGAGATCGAGAACCTGCTCCGCTCCAAGGCGGCAGTGTATGCCGGGATTGCGTCCCTGTTGCGGGCGCTGCAGCTTCAGCCGGACGACATCCAGCGCCTGTATATCGCGGGGTCCTTTGGCAACCGGTTGCGGGTGGAGGAGGCGGTGACGATCGGGCTGTTGCCCGATGTGCCGCGCGAGCGCATCTCGTTCGCGGGCAACACCTCGCTGGCGGGCGCCTACCAGGCCCTGACCAGCCGCGAGGCCCGCGAACGGCTGGCCGAGATCGGCCGGCAGATGACGTACCTGGAGTTGAGCACCGAGCCCGGCTTCATGGATGAGTTCATGGCCGCATTGTTCTTGCCGCATACTGACCTGGCCCGGTTCCCGTCGCAGCGGGGGCCGGGGCCATCGTCGAGTTGAGCGCACCTGATACAGGCTGAAAGGCCGAGGTGAGATTCATGTCTGAGACATTCGCCATGCCGGTCGAGCAGTGGAGTGGGTCGGTTCTGGAGGTGCAGATCGGCGCGACCGCCGAGCAAGGCGGCACGCGCGGTCGCACCGTGACCGTGGGCGGCGCGGCCACCTTGCCCTTCTTGCAGTACGAGGGCAACCCCGGCGCGCGTCCCGCCATCGCCTTTGAGGTGCTCGACCGCCCGCGCGAGTCGTGGGCCGAAGCGCTCGAGAAAGTCTACGGCGACGTCAAGAACGACGCGGCGGCCTGGGCGCAGAAGTGCGAGCAGGAGTTTGGCGCGGACTTGATCTGCCTGCGCCTGGAGGGCGCCAACCCCGACGAATTGGACCGCAGCCCGACCGAGTGCACCGCCATCGCCAAGCAGGTCGCCGCGGCGGTCACCGTGCCGCTGATCATCTGGGGCTGCGGGAACGCCGAGAAGGACAACAACATCTGGCCGGAGCTGTCGCCGGCGCTGGCCGGGGAGCGGGTGGTGCTGGCCTCGGCCACCGAGGACAACTACCGCACCATCGCCGCCTGCTGCCTGGCCGACAAGCACATCTGTCTGACCGAGGCGCCGCTGGACATCAACATCCAGAAGCAGGTCAACATTCTCGTCAGCGAGATGGGCGTCAAGCCGCAGGACATGATCCAGTACCAGACGACCGGCGCCCTGGGCTACGGCATTGAGTATGCCTACTCCATCTACGAGCGCAGCCGGCTGGCGGCCCTGGACGGTGACGCCATGCTGCGGTTCCCGATGCTCTCGGTCGTCGGGGCCGAGGCGTGGAAGACCAAAGAGGCCACCGCGGGGCCGGAGGAGGTGCCCGAGTGGGGCGACCTGGAGCGGCGCGGCATTCTCTGGGAGGCCGCCACGGCCACGACGCTGCTGCCGGGCGGCACCGACATTCTGGTGATGTGGCATCCGACCGCGGCCCAGATGGTGCGCGCGGTCTTGGACGAGTTGACGGGCGCATAGAGACAAGGGAGGCGCAGTGCCATGATTGTCATTGGTGAACGCATCAACGGGATGTTCGTGGATGTGCGCGGGGCCATCCAGTCCCAGGACCCCGAGCCGATCCGGGATCTGGCCCGGCGCCAGCAGGCGGCCGGGGCCGACTACCTGGATGTGAACGTCGGGCCGGCGGCCGACGACCCCGTGGTCGCCATGCAGTGGCTCGTGGCCACGATCCGCGAAGTCAGCGACCTGCCGCTGGCCATTGACACCACCCGGCAGGCCGTCATGCGCGCGGGCCTGGAGGCCGCCGGCGGCAAGGCGATGATCAACTCCACCACCGGCGAAAAGAAGAAGCTGGATGTGCTGATGCCGATGGCCGCGGAGTTCGGCGTGCCGATCATCGCGCTGACCATCAGCGAGCAGGGGGTGCCGCGCGACGCCAACGGCCGGGCCGAGGTGGCGCTGAACATCCTGGCCGCCGCGCTCGAACATGGCGTCATGCCCGACAGCATCCTGATTGACGCGGTGATCCTGCCCGTGTCGGCGCAGCAGGAGAACCCCGGGCACGTACTGGAAACGATCCGCCAGACCAAGATGCTCTCCGACCCGGCGCCCAAGACGGTCATCGGCTTGAGCAACGTCTCGCAGAACGCGCTATACCGCGAGCTGATTAACCGCACGTGTCTGACGATGGCGCTGGGGGCGGGGCTGGATGCCGCGATCGTGGACTGCCTGGATGACGAGCTGATGGATGCCATGATCACGGCCGAGTTGCTGCTGAACCATCAGGTCTATTCGGCGGACTATCTGAAGGCCTACCGCGCCAGTCACGGTTAGGTTCGCCTGCGGTCCGCAGGCGGTCCGCAGGCGGAGTCTGGGCCCGTTCAGGCACGGGGCATTGCTGGCGCGGCGGTCGTGCGGCCGCGCACGAGGCACTTCCCCGTGCCCAACTGTCAGCGGGGCAAGGAGGGCGGATGCCACGGGTTGCCATCGTTCACAGCGGCGGTCATTACGTCCAACGGGTGCGCGAGTACCTGCAAGCCCGTGCGGGTGCTGACGTCACAGCCTACCAGGTGCCGTCGAACCTGCCTCTCATGATGGACGAGGAAGAGGCGGCGGCGCTGATCCCGGCCGCCGTGGCCGAGGCCGAGGTCGTCATCGCCGTCGCCCTGCACCACGCGCTGCTGCTCGAGTTGCCGTACCTCATGAGCAAAGGACGCGGGCAAGCGCTGATCGTGCCGCGCGAGGAGCCCGGCTGGGTGCGTCCCGGACAGATCCGTGAAGTCACCCGGGCCTGCGGCCGGTTTGGCATCGAGAGCGCTTTCCCCAAGCCCTTCTGCGCGTTGCGGCCCAAGACGCCGGTCATCACCCGGTTCGCCACCGCGTACGGCGTGGGCCGCCACTACTTCGAGATCGAGTGCACTGACGGTCACATCACGGCCGTCCGTTGCCCCACCGGCTCAGCCTGCGGCCTGACCGAATGGGTGGCCGAGGAACTCGTGGGCCAGCCCTGTGACGGGGCGCTGCCGCGGGTCGTGGTGGAGTTGCTCCACCTGCGGCCCTGTCTGGCCAGCATGGCGCTGGATGATGAGACGGGCGACACGATCATGCACGAAGCGATCCACATCATGGAACAAGCCGGACGCGACGCCCTGGAGGGCGTGGAGGCGCAAGCCCGTGAGTGACCGCAAGCAGCCGAAGTTCGCGGTGGCGGGAAAGGGTGGGGTGGGCAAGACGACCGTGTCCGCCGGCCTGGTGCTGGCCCTGGCACGGCGGACCCTGCCGGTATATGCTGTGGACGGCGACTCCAACGGTTGCCTGGGCTATGCGCTGGGCTTTCCCGGGGCGGACTTGTGTGAACTCAAGCCGTTGGCGGAGATGCGGGAGGAACTTGAGGAGCGCGCCAAGCCCAACGACAGCGGCATGTACCTGCTCACTCCGCCGGTGGACGACCTGATCGCGAAGTACAGCATCGCGCAGGGCAACATGCGGCTGCTGGTGATGGGCACCATCGGCGAGGCCGGCGCGGGCTGTGCGTGCGGGCTGAACACCGCGCTGCGCGAGATCCTGCGGCAGCTTGTCAAGCGGCCCGAGGCCATCGTGGTGGACATGGAGGCGGGCGTGGAGCACATGGGCCGCGGCACGGCCGGGGCCCTGGACACGATGATTGTGGTCGCCGAGCCGGCCGACTCCAGCCTGCGCACGGCCCAGCGCGTCGTCGAGTTGGCACGGCAGATGGGGGTAGCGCATTTGGCGGCCATCGCCAACAAGGTCCGGCAGGACGGCGACGTCGGCCGCGTGCGGGAGGCGCTCGGCGATGTCCCGGTCATCGCGGCCGTCCCCTTCATGGCGGGCCTGCGCGAGCCACTCAGTGTCACGACGCCTGAGACGGACCAGCTTCTGAGCCTCCTCGGGCAGGCTCTGGACGTCCTGCCTGGTTACGGGAAGGAACGAGGGCATGGGTAGGGTCATCGCCATCACGGGCAAGGGGGGCGTCGGCAAGACCGCGGTCGCCAGCATGGTGGTGCGGACGCTACTGGACGCCGGCGCGCGCCCTATCCTGGCCGTGGACGCCGACCCCAACGCGAACTTCCACGCGACGCTGGGCGTCACCCCGGAGATGACGCTGGGCAGCATCCGCGAGAGTGAGATCCGCCAGCCTGACGCGATCCCCTCCGGAATGAGCAAGCCCGAGTACTTTGAGTACCGCACCCGGCAGGCCCTGGTCGAAGCGACGGGCTTTGACTTCCTGGCGATGGGGCGGCCGGAGGGCCCAGGCTGCTACTGTTTTGCCAACTCGCTGCTGCGCGAGGCCCTGGGTCGTCTCGAGGCCGCCTACGCCCATATCGTCGTGGACTGCGAGGCTGGGCTGGAGCATTTCTCGCGGCGTACCGCCAGCCACATTGACCTGCTAGTCATCCTGGCCGATGCCTCCCGCCGCTCGCTGGAGACCGTCAAGACCGTTGTTGACCTGGCGGCGAGCCTGGCCACACCGGTCAGCGAGACGGTCGTGGCGATCAATCGCGCCCCGTCGCCCCCGCCCGCGGCCCTGGCGCAGACCGCGGCGGAGTTGGGGTTCGAGGTGAGCGCCTATCTGCCGGAAGACCCGATGGTGACAGAGCTGGACATGCAGGGCCGGCCGTTGCTGCACGCGTCTCCCGACAGCCCGCTGCGCCAGGCCGTGGCGGCGCTCCTGACCGGCACCCGCACCCTGGGGCCGATCCTCAGTCAGCCTAAGGACAGGTGAGGAACATGAGCAGCCATCCTGCGGTGCTCTACATTGCCGGCACGGGTCAGCACAGCGGTAAGACCCTCGTGTCGCTGGGACTGACCATGGCGTTGCGCGCCGCCGGCCTGGAGACCCGCTAGATGAAGCCGGTGGGCCAGCGCACGGTGAGCATGGACGGCAAGTTGGTGGATGAGGACGTGGCGCTGATGATCAACGCCTGCCACCTGCGGAGCGCCCCGGAGGCGGCCAGCCCGGTCACGCTCCCCTCCGGCTTCACCCGTGATTTTCTGATGCACGGGGGCAGTGTCAGCGCTCTCGAGCAACGCATCCGCGATGGCTTCGCCGAGGTGGCCGAGGGGGCGGACATCATCATTGCCGAGGGCACGGGCCATGCCGGGGTCGGTTCGGTCGTGGACTTGAGCAACGCGCGCGTAGCGGCGCTCTTGGGCGCCGAAGTCATCATCGTGACCAGCGGCGGCATCGGCAAGCCGATTGATGAGTTGTGCCTGAACCAGGCGCTCTTCGCCCGTGAGGGCGTCTCCATCTTCGGTGTGGTCTTCAACAAGGTCCTGGCCTCCAAGATGAAGGAGACCCGCGACCCCGTCTATGCCTGGGCCGAACACCACGACCAGAACGTCCTGGGGATGATCCCCTATGATGGGCTGCTGAGCAAGATCACCGTCGCCCAGATCGCCGAGGAAACGGGCGCGATGGTGCACAGCGGCCAGTGCAGCCTCGGCTGCCTGATCGAGAAGTTCATCGTCGGCGCCGAGTCCCCCCACCGCTTCCTGGCGCATTTCGGGCCGGGCGTGTTGGCGCTCATCCCCGGCGACCGGGAGGACCTGGTCCTCGCGGCGGTCTCCGCGGCCCACACTGCAGTGAGCTGCGATGGGCGCTCCAGCTCCGCCATCTGCCTGACCAGTGGCATCCTGCCGCACCCCAACACCATGGCGATCGTCAAGCGGACCTCGATCCCGCTGATCGCCGTCGAGGAAGGCATGTTCCGGGCCGCCTCGCGCATCTCCGACCTGGTCGCCAAGATGACGGCCGCGGAGTTGGAGAAGGTGGACCGCGCCCAGGAGCTCGTATCAACCCATCTGGACTTCTCGCGCCTCGCGGAACGTCTCGGCATCTGTATCCGCCCGCCGAGTGAGAAGGGGAACGCGCATGTCGGAAGCGACCTTCGCCCTGCTCAAACCTGAGGCCATCGCCCAGGGCCTGGTCGGCGAGATCATCCGGCGCTTGGAGGCGGCCGGCCCGCGCCTGGCGGCCCTGCACCTGCGCACAGTGCCGCGTGAACTGGCCGAGCGCCATTACGGGCAGGAGATCGCGGACAAGTACGGGGCCGACGTGCGACAGTGGCTGCTGGACTACCTCATCAGCGGCCCGGTCGTGGCCATGGTCCTGGTGGGGGAGAATGCCGCCCGCGTCGTGCGCCGGACTTCGGGGGAAGCGGCCGACCCGCCCGAGTGCGGTCCGGGCACGATCCGCCACGACCTCTGCGACGACACCCGCGCCGCCGCCATGGCCGAGGGCCGCGCCCTGCGTAACCTCATCCACACCTCGGATTCCCCCGAGTCGGCACGCCGCGAGATCGCCCTGTGGTTCGGCGACGACTTCGCGGCCTCGCTGACCCCCTCCGGCTAGCCGAACTCCTCGTAGGCCTCAAACAGCGCGAGCACATTGGCCAGCGGCGTGTCGGGCTGGAGGTTGTGGGCCGTGCCCAGAATGTAGCCGCCCTCGGTTCCGGCGGCCTCGAGCCGGCTGCGCACGTGCTCCCGCACCTCGGCCGGTGTACCGTGGGGCAGCACCCCCTGGATGTCAATGCCCCCCTGGAAGCACAAGTCGCGGCCGAACTCACGCCGCAGCCGCCCCAGGTCCATCCCGGCGGCCTGCGGCTGCAGCGACTGCAGGACATCCAGCCCACAGCCAATGAAGTCCGGAATCAGTTCCACGACGCTGCCGCAGGTGTGGTGCATCACCTTCAGGTTGTGCCGGTGCGCCAGTTCGATGAACGCCGCGAAGCCCGGCCGGAAGAACCGCCGCCACGTCTCCAGGCTCATCATCGGCCCCTGCTGGGTGCCGAAGTCATCGCCCATCATGAAGATGTCAACGGCCCCACCGGCCGCGGCGAACACGCGCTCGTTGTATTCCAGGAAGTACGCGACGATCCGCGCGATGATCGCCTCGGCCACGTCCGGGTACAGTGCCAGGTCCAGGTACGTCTGCTCCATCCCCCGCAGGTACATCATCGGCTTGAGCTGGGCCGTGCGGTCCAGCCGGTCGCCGGCGTTGACGACGGCGCAGCCCTCGTGGGCCAGGCACTGCTCCCGGAGCTGCGAGTAGTCCCACGAGTCGGCGCCGGGCCAGCGGTCGTAGGCCGCGATGTCCGCCGCGGTCTGCGCGGCCTGCAGCGGCGACTGCACGACGTGCTGGTACGTCCACGTGTAGCGGCCGCCAGACACCGTACGCGGCTGACGGCGCACACCCCAGAGGTCCTCGACGCTGCCGTCGGGGTGGGTGCGCAGGGCCTGCCCCACGTACGACGGCCCTTCCACGTATCGCAGATCAATGCCCAGGTGGCGTAGCAGCGCCTCCCTGTCGGGGAGGTCGAAGTGCTTCAGGAGAGCGGCGGTCACTTCCGCCGTCGCCCAGTAGTCACGCGGCGTGCGGTCCGGCCGCTGGTGGGCCAGTGATGTCAGAACGCGTTCGCGGGAAGTCACGGCGTCACCATCCAGAGGCGGTTTGGGCCACACGAGCCGCCCCGTTCGCTCACAGAGACGCTTCGCCCGGGGCCGGCGCCGAACCTGCGCCGCACCCCGGAACGCAACGACCCTCCCGCAGGGGGGGAG
>CAZZDO010000070.1:0-7981 GCA_964653205.1 uncultured Armatimonadia bacterium
GGGGCGGTGTCGCGGCCTTCGCCGCGGCCTCACGAACGTCCGCGCCGAGGATGGAGCCCAGCGACGCCGCCGCGGCGGCCCGCACGGGCGCTTCGACGTCCGACAGCCGGGCCATCAGCACCGGGGCCACGTTGTTGAGCAGCGCCTGCGCCCCCAGGGCGCCCAGGGCAGACGTCGTCTTACGGCGCACGTTCCAGTTGCTGTCCTGAGAAGCCTTCACCAGTGGCCCGACGACCTGTGGCACCTCTTCGGGCTTGAGGCCCGCACCGATGGTCCCCAGCATCGTGGCGGCCTGGCCGCGCACCTCGTAGTCGGTAAAGACCAGCAACTCGCCCGTCAGAGCATCGAGGGCGTTGATCTTCATGTTCAGCAGCGACGTGACCGCGCAGTCGCGCTCGCGGTTGTACTCGGCGGCTTCCTGGTCGGGCGCGGGCTTGCCGCGCTGGATGATCTTGACCAGGTGCGGCGTGACCGGCTTGCCGACCCCGCCGAAGACGGTGGCGACACCCGTGCGGATGTAGTCATCCCATGCGCCCATGAGCGGGAGGAGGTAGGGGATGGTCGGCTCGCCGATGGCGGTGAGAGCCCCCGGGGCGCCGGCGCGGACCTTGCCGTCCTTGTCCGTCATGGCCTCGACCAGCGGCGGGATGGCCAGGGGGCCGAAGCGGACGACGGCCGCCTGGAGGCGCGGTTGCACCGGGGCGTCCACGACCGTCCAGCAGGTCATCGCCTGGAAGATGGCCTTCTCGGTGCCCAGGCGCGCGATGGCCTCGGCCATGTTGTCCTGCACCCAGCGCGGCGAGTTGGCGATCGCCTCCGCCAGCTTCTGGGTCTCGACCAGGCGCTCCACGGCGGCCAGCCGCTGGGTCGGGTTGCCATAGGCGATCTGATCACGCAGGCGCGTCAACTCGCTGCGCCGCCCGCCGGCGAAGATGATCAGACACAGGACCGCTCCAGCGACAACCACCCACGTGATCTGCCGCCTGAGTTCGCTCGCGAACTCCGGATGTTCGTCCACGGGCTTCAACTCCTCGTTTGGACCAACAGGCCGCGGGGGCCTGTTGCACAGTCGTGATACGTCAATCAAGGGACGGACGCTCGGTGAGACCGTCCGGCTGCGGCAAACCGGCTTGGGGCGTCTTTCCCCACGCGCCTGCGCGATTCCTTCACGCCTTCTTCTTCTTTTCTAGATTTTTCGCGCGCGTTGTTGGGTTGGCGCTACAGCGTGTCGAGCAGCCGCCAGAACCCCGTCGCTGCCTCGCCAAAGGTGAAGCCGTTGCCCGGCACGATGGTCAGCAGGCCCCCGAACGACCGGCAACGCAGGATGGAGATCATCTCCTTGACTTCGCCCTGGCCGCGCCCGGGAACGGTCTCGGCCGGCCATCCGGGGCGGCGGCACCCGTCCGCGACCATGAGTTGCGCCGTGTAGCGCTTTAGCTTCCCGCGGCTCCACGTCCGCAGGAACGGGTTCTCACCGACCTGAGCGAAGTGGCGCGGGTTGAACGAGAGGCGGAGCGCCGGATGATCCACCTGCTGTAGCACGGCGGCACAAGTGGCGGCGTCGCGCCAGGCGGCGGCCGGGTGGTTCTCGATCAGCAGCACGACGCCGAGGTCCGCCGCCGCCGGGGCGAGATCGCCAAGGGCCTCCGTAGCGCGTGCAAGCTCCGCGTCCAGGTCCGCGTCCCGCGCCAACCAGGGCGGCAGCTTGAGGTGCTGGGGCGCCAGGGCCTCGACGTCGTAGACGGCCTGCGCGAGGGCCTCGCGGCGCGCGTCGGCGGAGGCGGCCCAGTCCAGCTCGCACGGCCACACCGCCACGCGGCAGCCGGCGTCGTTCAGCGCGGACACGAAGCGCGTCATCGCCTCCGGCCCGGCCTGGCGCAGCGACCGCGCCTGCTGGGCCGACACTTCCACGGCCTCGATCCCCTCGGCCTGGAGGTCCCACAGGGCGTTGCCGATCTCATCGGGGGGGAAGACGCCGGCGAGCAGGCCGCTGAGCGTGAAGTCCTCACAGCACAGGCGCGCGCGCTTGAGGTCGGCCCGCTGCTTGACGCAATCTTCGCAATGGGGGTTGTCGCACAGCACGGCGGCGGGGTCGGCCTGGAGCGCCTCGACCGTCAGGCGCAGGATCTCCGAGGCCTTCATCAGGCGGCAGATGGCGTTGCCGACGCGCCCCACGCGCATCGCCCCGGCTTGCTGGAAGACCGGGTCCAACTGGATGAAGTCCCGGTGCGGGCCGGGGAAGCGCTCCAGCACCTTCGTCTGCCTGGCACGGTTCTCGTCGTAGTAGTCGCGCAGGATCGTGTGCAAGTACGCACCATCCATGAGGTCCTCGGCGGTGTGCAGGAGCGTGTTGCGGTCCTGGTCGCAGCCGATGAACAGCAGGTAGCCGCGCTCGTGCTTCGCGACTCGGCCCCAGGGCGAGTCGGGGCCGATGGCGGTCGGCTGGTCAATGTGCCCGGCGAGCAGCTCGGCGGCGAGCGGCCCTACCCCCGCCGCCGAATGGGTCGGGTGGATGCTGCGGATCGTCTCGGGCCGCCGCCAGAACCGATCGGTGATCGTGCCGACGTTGGAGGGCGTGCTCTCGACATCGAACACCGGCGCCCCGCCCATCGCGGGCATCATCACGGTGCCCATCGGCCCGACGGTCTCGACGAGGGCGTCAATGACGGTGTCCGCTCCGCCCTCGACCTGCCCCAGTGCCGAGAGCGAGGAATGAACCATCAGTATCATCCCGTCCTCGACGCCCAGTTCGCGCAGGCCCTGTTTGAGGTCGTCTTTGGTCAGAGGCATGTGTTCTCCGTAGGAGCGCCGGCTTCCAGCCGGCACGTCGTGCGGCGGGGTCAGCCCCCTGCAGACCGCCTGCGGCGGTCCTCCGGGGACAGACCCCTCAGCGCCGCCGTGTCATTTCCACTTCCGTATGGTCCACCAGCCCGCCCAGCGGCACGCTCTGCTTGCGCACGCGCACCGTGACCTCGTCCACGTCGAACTCCGCCAGGATGGCCTGGACGACATCGTGGGCGAGGGCCTCCATGAGCTGGTAGTGCTGGGCGGCCTCGATGCGCCGCACGAGGTCGTAGACCGCCTTGTAGTCCACCGTGCGGGTCAAGTCGTCGGTCTGGCCGGCCTCGTCCAAATCGCGGACGAGTTCGAGATCCATGGCAAAGCGCCCGCCCAGGCGCCGCTCGGAGTCCTCGACCCCGTGATGGCCGTAGAAAGTCATGTTGACGAGGCGAATGCAGTCGCGGTGGCTCATGGTTGCGCTCGGATCAGTCTCTCTTCGGTCATGATGTACGGGACCGGGATGTCCTTGGGCGCGGTCGGGACTTCAGGCACGATCTGCAGTTCGAAGGCCGCCGCGACGATGCTCTCGGGCGCCAGGCGCGGCGTGATCTGCGCCAGCAGGTGGTCGTAAAAGCCCCCGCCGTAGCCCAGCCGATGGCCGTGCGCATCGAAGGCGACCCCGGGGACGAGCGCAAACTCGATCTCATCGGGGGACGCCAGGCGACAGCGGTCGGGCAGCGGCTCGGAGATCTCCCACACGCCCGGCGCCGTGTCCACGTCACGGTCCACGATCTGGTAGAGGTGCAGTGTGCGCGAGTCGTTATGTACTTTGGGCAGCAGGAGGCGCTTGCCCTGCCGCGTCAGCTCCGCGATGAAATCGTGCGTCATCACTTCCGTGCGGAAGCAGGCGTAGACGAGCAGGCAGCCGGCCTCCTGCACCGCCGGAAGGGCGAGCAGCGCCGCCTCGATGGGGCGGGAGAGCGCGGCGCGCTCTTCCTGAGTGAGCGCGTTGCGACGGGCCAGGATCTGCTGGCGCAGGGATGCCTTCTGGGCCTTCATGCTTCGGCGAAGTCCTCTCCCCTGAGTGCGTCCGCCATCTTCGCCACATCCACCATCGCCGCCACATCGTGCACGCGGATGAGGTTGGCCCCTTTCGCGATGCCGACGGCGCAAACGGCGGCGGTGCCGAAGACGCGCTCGCCAGCGTCCTTGCCGGTGATCTCGCCGATGGTGCGCTTGCGCGACGGGCCCAGCAGCACGGGGCGACCGAGGCTGCGGAACTCGCGCAGGCGACGGACCAATTCCAGGTTGTGTTCCGCTGTCTTGCCGAAGCCGAAGCCGGGGTCAATGATGATCTGCGCTTCGGCGACGCCGGCGGCGACGGCGGACTGGACGCGCTCGGCCAGGAAGTCGTAGACCTCGGTCACGACATCCTCGTAGTGCGGGTCGTGCTGCATGTCGCGCGGCTGGCCCTGCATGTGCATGACGCACACCGCCGCGCCGGTCTCGGCCGCCACTTCGAGCATCCCTGGCTGGCGGAGCGCATAGACATCGTTGATGAGCGTCGCGCCGGCAGCTAACGCGGCCCGGGCGACCTCGGGCTTGCTGGTGTCAATCGAGATGGGGACATCCACCTGCGCGGCGAGGCCCTCGATGACGGGCAGGACGCGGCGCAATTCCTCCTCGACAGAGACGCCCTCGCTGCCGGGGCGGGTGGACTCCCCGCCGACATCGAGCAGGTCCGCCCCGTCCGCGACGAACTGGAGGCCCTGCGCGACGGCCGTCACGACGTGGCCGTCCTGGGAGCGCCGGCTTCCAGCCGGCAGGCCGTTGCCGTAGGAGCGCCGGCTTCCAGCCGGCACGTCCGTTCGCCGTGGTTCGTGCCGGCTGGAAGCCGGCGCTCCTACGGCGACGACCAGCCCATCGCCCGAGAATGAGTCCGGCGTCACGTTGATGATCCCCATGACCCGCGTGCGGTCGAAGGTCAGATCGCGCTCCCCGCACCGGACCGGCGCCGGCGTGGCACTGTATCGGCGCAGCGCCTCCTCGACCTCCTTGCCGATCTCGCGCAGACCGAACGGCTCGCCATTGAGGCGCTTGCGCAGACGGGCGAAGTGGCGGGCGTCGCCGATGATGAGCACGGGGCGCGGTGTGTCATCGAAGGCGGCCACTTCGCGGGACACGCACAGGTCCCCGCCGACGCTGAGCATCAGTTGCTTGAGAATGGACGCCGCCTTGCCGCGCACGCTCTCGACGCGCACGAGCAGCCGCCGGGCCTTGGGCGTCATGATGCTGACGCCGGCAGGATCGCAGCCCAGACGCGCCATCTCGCGGGCGAGGGCGTCGGGGGACGATAGGTTGAGGAGGCGGATGTTGTGGAGCATCGTGCGTGGCGGGGCCGGCCCCCTCCTCAGCTCAGCTCCCTCTTCACGACTTTTCCCGACGGGTTCCTTGGCAGCGCCTCCCGGAACTCGAACGCCTGCGGGACCTTGAAGCCCGCCAACTGCTCCGTGCAGTGGCGCTTGAGTTCCCGTGCACTGGCCTCGTAGCCGGGGCGGAGGACGACGACTGCCTTCACGACCTCGCCGAAGATGCTGTGCGAGGCGCCGATGGCCGCGGCTTCCGCGACCGCCGGGTGCCGGGTCAGGACATTCTCCACCTCGACCGGGTACACATTCTCCCCGGCGACGATGATCATCTCCTTCTTCCGGCCCTGCAGGAAGATGTAGCCCTCGGCGTCCATGAAGGCCGTGTCCCCCGTGTGCAGCCACCCGTCCACGATGGCCTCGGCGGTTGCCTCGGGGCGGTTGTAGTAGCCCTTGACGATGCTGGGGCCGTTGATGAGCAGTTCGCCGACCTCGCCGGGCGGGAGGGTGTGGCCCGCGTCGTCCACGATCTTGGCACGCAGGCCGGGCACGATGCGGCCGATGGACTCGGGGCGCTGCAGGGCCTGATCGTCCGGCAGGACGCTGGTGCATGAGGTCGTCTCGGTCAGGCCGAAGAAGTTGTGGAGGAGCTTGCCCGGGAACAGCTCGCGGAGGCGGTGGATGGCCCGCACAGGCATCGGCGCGCCGGAGTAGGCGATCAGGCGCAGGCTGGGCAGAGGGTGGTTCTCGATGCCGGGAGCCTGGGCGAGGAGGATGGCCGTCGTGGGGACAGTGAAGACCGTCGTGCAGTCGTGGCGCTCGATCTGCTCGATCAGGCCGGTGGGGCTCGGATCGGCGGAGACGACCAGCGTGGCGCCCTGGTAGAAGGCGGTGGGCATGATCGTGTTCAGCCCGGTGACGTGGAAGAGCGGGACGATCAGGAGGTGGGTGTCATCCTCGCAGAGGCCATGGCCGGCGATGGTCGCCCCGATGTTGAAGAGCACGTTGCCATGGGTGATCATCGCGCCCTTGGGCAGGCCGGTGGTGCCGGAGGTGTAGATGATGGCGGCGACAGTGTCGGGGAGGGGCCGAATACCGGCAGCCTCTCCGCCGGTATCCGGCCCGGCGGGGGCACCCGCCGAGGGGCCGGATGGCGGCGATACGGACGCCGCCATCCGGCCCCTCCCAACATCCCTGAACCCGTCGCCCTCGAACCCGATCCCAAGCCGCTCCCTAACCGACTCGACGCCCTCCAGCGCCTCGGTCACCTCCTCCCGCAGCGACTCGTGCACCACGAGCACCGTCGGCGCGGCGTCCTGCAGGATGAACTGCATCTCCTGGGGGCGCAGGCGGATGTTGATGGGCAGCGCCGTGGCCCCGGCGCGGATTGCGCCGAGATAGCACACGATCGAGTGCAGGCAGTTGGGCATGACGAGCGCGACGCGGTCGCCCGGCTGCAGGCCGAGGTCGGCCAGCCCGGCCGCGAAGGCGTGGATGAGCCTGTCAAGCTCCGCGTACGAGTACGCCCGTCCCTCGACGATCACGGCCGTGCGGTCGGCGAATCGGCGTGCGGCGCGGTCCCATAGCTCGTTCAGGTTGTGCAGGCTCTGGAGGTCGTCCATCGTCGGTCAGTCGCTGTCGGGATAGGTGCGGGCGAACTCGGTGTAGCCGTCCATGTCGAACCAGTCGGTCGCCATCGCCCACGGCGCGCCCAGTTCGCCATATGTCTTCCCGCTTTCGTAGCCGCGGTCGAGCCAGTCGCTGATGTCGTTAAGGCCCGTGAAGACGGACTCGCCCTTCGGTTCGCGAGTGACGAACTCGGGGGCCACCGTGGCGGGCGCGCCGGCGGACTCCCAGGCGCCGTCGAAGGCCAGCACGTAGGGCCGGGTCATCGCCAGCGGGCAGTTCAGCTCCGCGTCCACGCCCTGCATGTACCGGAGGCAGTTGCGGAAGACCTCGTCATGCTCGCGGCTGCCGTCGTCGGGGATGATCTCCTGCGAGCCATCGGCCCAAGTGACCGTCGCGTCGCCGCTGATCGCCCAATCCACCGTGCCCCTCTCGCCGGCGATGCGGCTCCACGGCCCGCGGCTCTTCCAGCCGGCCAACGTGGTCAGATACGTGATGTCCACATCGTTGACTGTCTTGACGGCGACGGCGCTGGTGTCCACGCTGGAGATGGGGTGGGCGTGGTATAGCTCGCCGCGCACGCGCGCCGGGTCGCTGGCCTGACCCCACTCGGGCGAGGCCCAGTACAGGGCGTTGAACAGGTAGTGCGCCAGCGCGTTGCACGTCGGGCCGTCCATGCAGATCTTGCCCTGGTACACGATCTTCCCGGCCCAGCCATTCCGCGCGTAGTAGGCGTCGTCGCGAATCCACTCGGCCATTACATTGATGCGGGAGATGCGGCCGAGCTTCCCCTCGCAGATCATCCGCTTGACCGCGCGGGTGGTGCACTTGGACTGGTTCTGGAAGCCCACGCAGCAGAACTGGCCCGTGCGTTGCTCGGCGCCGAGCATGGCGTCAATCTGCTGGATGACAGGGGCGGGCGGCTTTTCGAGCAGCACGTCGTAGCCCGCCTCGAGAGCCGCGATGGTCGTCGCGGCGTGGTCGGGGATGGCGACCGGCAGGGCGACCAGTTGCGTTTTGCCCTTCTCGGCGTCGAGCATCTCGGGGTAGGAGTTGTAGACCTTCACGCCGCGCGAGGCGTAGTCGGCCACGGCGTCAGCGTAGACGTCCGGCCGGCGGATGACCGCGCAGGTCTGCTTCGCGAGGCCCTCCGTCTCCATCTGGCGGATGGAGCGGGCGTGGCTGGCGGCGAAGTTGTTGGTTCCGAC
>CAZZDO010000070.1:8081-16709 GCA_964653205.1 uncultured Armatimonadia bacterium
TCTCCATCTGGCGGATGGAGCGGGCGTGGCTGGCGGCGAAGTTGTTGGTTCCGACGAGACAGATGGTGATGGGGTCGGGCACGGAGTTGTGCTCCCTTCGGTCGCAAGTGCTTGAGTGGTTGCGTGGTTGAGTGGTTGGGGGCGTGTTGCCTGGCGGTCGCGCCGTCGCTCAACCACTCAAGCACATGACCACTCAACCACTATATCCTCCCCCGTCCGCGCTCGTAGTTCAGCGCCGCCTCGCTGCGGATGTCGTAGGCGGGTTCGTCCACGGCCAGCGTGCCGTCCTGCACCATCCCTACCAGTGGCGAGGTCAGCTTGTCCATGGGTGGCTGAACGTACTGGCGCAGGCGGGCGGATTCGTAGATGGCCATCATGATCTCTTCAGTCACCATCGCTACCCGACCGGAGTTGCGGTGCTCGGGCCCACCCTCCATCCAGGCGAGCAACTCGTCGAGCGGGGTAGGCTGCGGGAGCAGCGGCAGCTCCTGCCAGCCCTTCTGGTCGGCACTGAGCAGCGTGGCGGAATGCGTGTCGGCGAGGATCAGGCCCTCGGGGCCGCAGAGTTGGTAGGCGGTCTGTGCGCGCTCCTCGCCGAGCATGTCCACTTCGAGCACGAGTTCGTGCCCGCCGTCGAAGCGGATCAGCGCCGCCGCTTTATCCTCGGCCGGCAGGCCGCGCTCGTAGCGGTTGGTGGTGCGCTCGACCTGGCCGATGACGCCGGTCCAGGCCGGGTCGCCCAGCATCCAGCGGAACAGGTCAATGCCGTGGCAGCCGTTGTTGAGCAGGCCGCCGCCGGTGCGCCAGAAGAGCGTGACCGGGGCGCCGATGGCGCCCTCGGTGAGGGCCTGCCGCGTGGCCACGTATGACGGCGCAAAGCGCAACTGGTGATGGATGGCGAGCTTGACGCCGCGCTCCTCGGCGGCCTGCACCATGGCGCGGGCTTGGGCGAGGTCCTGCCCCATGGGCTTTTCGGCCAGCACGGCGCGGACCCCCGCCTCGGCGGCGGCGATGCTGATCTCCGAGTGCGTGCCGTGCCAGGTGCAGACGCTGACGATGTCCGGCTGCTCGCGGGCCAGCAACTCGCGGTAGTCCTCGTACCCGGTGGGGACCTCGAACTCCTCGCGGAAGCCGCGGAGCTTCTCGGGGTCAATGTCGCAAGCGGCGACGATCTGCGTGCGGGGGTTGGCTACATAGTACCTGGCGTGGGTGCGGGAGATGCCCCCGGTGCCCACGAAGGCGACGCGATAGACTTCAGACATGACTTCCTCCGACAGTGGAACGTGGGCAGGCTATTCGCGGCGGGGGACAGCAATCCCTTCGCGCGCAGGAAAGGCAGCGGGACCCGCGAAATAGTTGGCATCATGTCGGCCCCAACACAGCGCAAGATCCTCATCGCCGCGGTCCTGGCAGTCGGCCTGCCCCTGCTCTTCATGGGACCGACGCTGCTGCTGGGCCGGCCCCTGATCCGCGACGACGCCTCCCTGTATGTCTACCCGCAGTTCCATGCCTATGCCGAGTGCCTCAAGAGCGGCCACCTGTACCTGTGGGACCCGATGCAGTACGGGGGCCTCCCCGCGCTGGCCACGGGGCAAAGCATGGGGCTGTACCCGCCGCACCTGCTGCTCTTCCGCCTGCTGCCCTGGCAGACGGCCATCGCCGCGGGCTACTGGCTGCACCTGGCCCTGGCGTTCGCGGGCTTCGTGCTGGTGGCGCGCCGGCTAGGGCTCTCGGTGCCGGCGGCGGCGCCGGGGGGTCTGCTGTACACCTACAGCGGCTATCAGGCGGGACATCTGGTTCACTACAGCTTCGTGGCCAGCCTGGCCTACTTCCCCTTGCTGCTATGGCTGCTGGACCGGGCGCTGGTGCACTCACGGTGGCGCGACTGGGGGCTCCTGGCGCTGGCGGCGGCGGCGGCCCTGCTAGTGGCGCACCCGCAGATCTACCTGATGAGCATGGCCGCCTGCGTACTGTGGGTGATCGCCAGTGGCTGGCGTTCGGCCTCGGGCCAGCCGGCTCCCGCCGTCCGGCTGTGGGGCGGCCTGGCCCTCAGTGTGCTGACCGTCGGCCTGTTGGTCATGCCGCAGGTCCTGCCCACTGCCGAACTGGCGGCGGTCAGCCGGGAGACCTACACCGAAGGATCGCTCGGGTCGGTCGGATTCATGCGCAGTTGCGCCTACGGCCCGCTGGATGTCGTTCGTCTCTTCGTCCCCAACCTGTTCGGCAACGTGCAAAGCAGCCTGCTGGGCGGGGGCGCGCAGTTCCACGAGACCTGCGCGTACGTCGGCCTCGGCGGCATGCTCTTCGCCCTGGTCGGTCTGGTGCTGGGCTACGGGCGGCGGGGCTGGTGGTTCTGTGTGGTGGCCCTGGTTGCGGGGGGACTGCTGATGTGGTCCGGCAACCCGCTGTACGGCCTGATCGGGCACTTGCCCTTCGTCAACACCTTCCGGGCGATGGGGCGGTGGGCGTTCGTCCCGATCCTGGCCCTCGGCCTCCTGACAGCGATGGCCGTCGAGGGCTACGCCGAGGCTGCACCGGCCCGACGCCGGCACGCCCACAGCCTGGTCACGCTGGTGACGATTCTGGTCGTTCTGGCCTTGGTGGCCCTGTGGCTGACCTTCGGGGCTGAAGGCGGCAGTCAGTCGCTCCCCGGGCGCCCCGGTCTGGCCATCCCCGTCGCCAACATGGCCGCCGCCATCTACAACTGGCTCGTGGGCTACGAGCCGCTGGTGCTGCTGGCGGGGCTGGCGCTCACGCTGCTGGCGCTGTGGCAGCGGCTGACGCTCCCCCTGCGGGCCGCGGTGCTCGGCGTTGCCATCGCACTGCCGCTATGGCAGTTCTGGCAGATCACCAATCCGGCCGGACCGACGGATTTCTACACGCGCGCCCCGGAGACGGCGCGGGCCATCACGGCCGATCACGGCGCTGGTACACCCGCGAGCCTTGCGGCTCTGCCGCCCGAACTCGTGTTGCCCGGAGGCTGGCCGGCGGGTCAGGATCTGCCCCCGACGGACCGGATGAAGGAGTTGCTGACCCCCGCCCTCGGGACCGTCCATGGGCTGCGGCACATAGACGGCTATCGGCAGGGGCTGGTGACGCCGTCGGCCTACCGGCTGTGGGAGCACTACTACCGGTATGGCACGCAGACTTTCACCGGGCAGATGGAAACGACCCCGCAGGCGCTGCAGACGTACGGCCCCGCGCCCGAGCGGATGGCGCGCATGCACCGGCTGTGTGCCGCGCAGTACCTCGTCACTCCCGGCCTCACGGCCGACCCGGCGCTGGAGGTCCTGCACGAGGGGCCAGTGCGGGTCTACAAGTACCGGCAGCCTCACCCCGAGGCGTGGTTCGTGGGGCGGGTGCGGGTCATCCCCGACCCGGACGAGCAACTCGAAACGATCAAGCACCGCGACTTCGACCTGGGCCGCGAAGCGGTGGTGGATGGTGACGTGGCCGGCCTGACAGGGGGTGCCGTCGTCGGCACAGCCTCACTGACGCGGGGCTATGGCGTCACGCATGTGACCGCGGAGGCGTCCGCGCCCGCGCTGCTGGTGGTGGCGCAGGCGTGGTATCCCGGCTGGCGGGCCTCCCTGAACGGCCGGCCCACGGCGCTGCTCCGCACCAACTTCGGCCTTGTCGGGGTAGCCCTGCCGGCGGGACGCCACGAAGTGAAACTGGTGTTCGCGCCGCGGCCGTACCGGGTCGGGCTGGTGCTGGCCGGGGCCGGGCTACTGCTCCTGGTGTGGCTGGTCTGGGCCGGTGCGGGCCCCCGGAAGCCTGGCGCGGAAGAGGTCTCCTGACGATGGTCGAGACGACAGCCCTGGTCGGGACCGCGGCGGTGTTCCTCATCAGCCTCGCGCTCTTCCCGAACCTGGGCTTCTACACCGTGGGCGGGATGCTGGCGGTGCTCGTGGTGACGGCCGGGGTGGTCGCCATCTGCCTGCGCCGCGGCCCCGGCCGCATCTCGCTGGCGCGCCGGCCGACCCGCGCGCTGCTCTTCGCGCCGTGTCTCGCCGCGGTGGCCTACCAGATCTGGTGCGCGCCCTCGGCGGCCGACCCGTGGCACACCATGGGGCATGCGGTCCTGGGTTTCGTGGCCGCGGTGATGATCCTGTCGGCGTGGGTCATGTACCGACGGCGGACCGACGGCGCCGGCGCGGCCCTGATCGGGGTCGGCTGTTTGCTCACGGGCATCAACGCCCTGGCGCCCCAACTGCGCTTCGGCCAGCCCGACAACATCCCGGCCGCCTTCGTGAACACGATCTCGCTGGCGGCACTGTTGGCGGGCGTCCATCTCACGTGGCTGAGCTTCCTGTGGCAGCCTTCGTACGCTCGCCACCGATGCGGTTGGCTGGCGCGGTGGGGGGTGTTGCTGGCGCTGGGCGGCGCGTTGCGCGTGCTGGCTGTGACGGGCTCGCCCGCGCCGGTCATTGATGTCCACACGTGGCTGACGGCCGCCCCGGAGTTTCTTCTGGCCGGCCAGAACCCTTACCGCGCGTCCTACCCGAGCCCCTACGGGACCGAGCGCGCCGCCCGCTTCCACATCCCGGGGGCCCCGGAGCCCCATCCCGCATCCTATCCGCCCGGCGTCATCCTCAGCGGCGTGCCCGCGGGCCTGCTGGGCTGCGACGCGCGCTACACGAACGTTCTGGCTGACGTGTTGGCAGGCGTGGCGCTGCTGCTGGTGGGGTGGCGGGCCCGGCGTCCGGACCTGGGGGTGTTGGCTTCGGCGCTCTACATGTGCCTGCCGCGGGTCGTGTTCATGGTCGAGCAGGCGTGGTACGAGCCTCAACTGGCGGCCTGCGTGGGGCTGCTGGCGCTGTGGCTGCCGACGCGGCCCTGGGCGGCCGGCCTCGCCCTCGGGGGCCTGCTTTCGCTCAAGCAGTACGCGCTGCTGCTGTTGCCGGCGGTGCTGGGGATGTGCCGCCGACATCTGCGAGTCGTCACGGTGGGCGCGGCGGTGGCGGTGGCCGTCACGCTCCCCTTTCTGCTCTGGGACGCCGGGGCGTTCTGGCAGATGGTCGTCACCGCGCACTGGCACCGGCCGGTCGCGACCCACGCGCTGTGCTTGCCGGCCCTGCTTCACAATGAGTTCGGCTGGCGCCTGCCGCGCTGGGTCGTCTGGCCGTTCGTGGTGGTGCTGCTGCTCGCGCTGGGCCGGCGAGCCCCGGAGGCGGGGAAGGGGCCGGGGATGCTCTGGCTGGCCGCCTCCCTGCTCGTGTTCAACGTCTTCATCCAGGGCTTCGCGAACTACTACTACCTGGCGGAGTACCTGCTACTGTTGGGGGTGGCGCAGAGCGGGGTGGGGGGCAGTCACCGACAGCAGGAGTGAACACGGCCGTGGCACCGGCGCGCGGTGCGCTGACGCATTCGCGAATCACAGGGGGCTCCCATGCGGGAGCCCCTTGTTTTCTATGGTGTGTTGGCGAGCGTGAGGTCAGTGTTCGTCTCCGTGCGGGTCAATCTTCTCCAGCTTCGCCAGCTTCTCTTCCAGGTTCGCCGGCATCTGCTTGTCCGGGTGCTTGGAGTAGTAGTCCTTCAGCGCCATGGCAATCCCCTGCTCGCCCAGCACCGAGCAGTGCATCTTGACCGGCGGCAGGCCCCCGAGTTCCTCGACGACGGTCTGGTTGTCCACCTCGAGCGCCTCGGCAAGCGTCTTGCCCTTGACGAGTTCGGTCAACATCGAACTGACGGCGATCGCGGCGCCGCAGCCGAAGGTCTGGAACTTGATGTCCTCGATCCGCTCGGTCGCGTCGTCAATCCGCATCGTGATCCGCATCATGTCGCCGCACTTGGGGTTGCCGACATCGCCGACGGCGTCCGGGTTCTCCAACTCGCCGACGTTGCGCGGTTCACGGAAATGCTCCAGCACTTTCTCTGAATACACGTGCCTTCGTCCCTTCGGTACGCCATGCCCACAGAATCGGGTGGGGTGCCGGGATTATACCACCAGGTTAAGGAAACAGGCAACCCGGTGGGGAGGTTTGCAGTGGAACAGATTGCATGGTAACATGTCAGATGTGTTGGGGGAGTACTGCCCAAGAGGTGCCGCATGAAGAAACTCTCCGCGGTCCTATTCTGCCTCTCCTACGCCTTCGCCGCCTGCGCCAGCCAGGGCGCGGGCCACGTCTATGTTGCTCTGAAGGCGCGCGAGCAGGCGCCGCCGGCCCTCAAGGCCATTCTGGACGCCAACGAGCAGGCCTACCTGGCCGGCGCCACCGGCCCGGACATCGCCCTGACGACCTATCTGGTGGCCGAGGCCTTCGGCTGGCATCACCCGGGCGTCGAGGCGCACTACGAGAAGACCGGCCAGCTCATCGTCAACATGCTGAAGCTGGCCGCGGCCAACTCCGACCCCGCGGCCCGCAACCAGGGCATCGCCTTCGCGTGCGGCTGGCTGACGCACTACTGTACGGACTGCGTGGTCCATCCGCTGGTCAACGAGTGCGGGGGGTCGTTCGCCGCCGGGGCTGCGCACCAGGCGCGCCACAAGAAGCTGGAGGTCGTGGAGTGCGCCCATGTGTATGAGAAGAAGTACGGCAACCTCGACACCCAGTACTCCATCAGCGCCGGCGCCGTACCGATCACACTCATCCGGCAGGCATTCTACGCGACCTACAACAAGTCCGTCTACTCGCCTCTGGCGCAACTACTCGATGGTTCCTTCGACCAGGACCTGGTCAAGTCGGCCCTGCTGATGGCCGAGGCTACCTCCTGGCTCGTCAGCGCCTACCGCGGTCAGACGAACCCGGCGCGCGGCCCCATCTTCAGCACCGTACTCAAGGGCTACACGCCCACGCCGGACGAGTACAAGGCCTTGATGAGCCCGCTGCGCATTGACAGCGTGGAACTGGAGGGCCCCGACCGCGACGCCGGGGAGACCGAGGGCAAGCTCAAGGTCACCTACACCATCAACGATCTGAAGATATACAAGCTCTTCTGCGACCAGTGGAACACCCGCATCGGGCAAGCCGTCGGCAACGCCGTCAACTTCTTCAACTCCTACGCCGCCAATCCGGCAGCTTTCAGCATGCCGGATCGGAACTTGGACAATGGCGGGCCCGAGGGCTCGAGCTTCGACGCCTCCACGGCCTGGCCGGGCGAGCCGGACATCTACCAGGTGCTGTGCTTCGCCGACATTAGCAACCCGGACAACCAGGAAGTGTCCCGGCTGGACAAGACCGGCCAGTGGTACCCAATCCCCTTCACCACCCCCGGGGTCACGAGCGATCTCATCGGCACTGTGACGGAGGGCAAGGGCTGGAACGACGGGGTCACGGGCACTGCCTTCCTCAAGATCCCCTTCGATGCCACCAAGCCGGGCGACTACCACGCCAAGGTGCGGCTGGCCTTCGCCAGCAAGGTGGGCAAGCGCCTGTACGGCTGGCCCGAGCAGGGGCAGACGATTGAGGCGACGTGGGAGGGCGATCTGGGCGGCGGCAAGCCCAATCTGTCCATCCTCTTCCTCGTGGACACCAGCGGCAGCATGGCCGGGAGCAAGATCGCGGCGGCCCGCGCGGCCGTGAAGAGTTCCGTGGACCAGACCAACGACGGGAAGACCGAGTGGTGCCTCGTGCAGTTCGGCGGCTGTAACGTCCGAGTGATCTGTCGGTTCACGATGGAGCCGGGCAAGATCAAGGCCGCGGCTGATCTGCTGGGCGCCAGCGGCGACACGCCGCTGGTGTACGGGCGCGAGAAGGCGCTCGCCTACCTGACGCTGCGCGGCCGTGGGCAGGTGGGCCGCCTGGTCATCTTGTGCGACGGGCAGAACAACTGCCCCGAGCATGGCGGCATCACCCAGCCGGAAGCGAGCGCTCAGCTCCGGAAGCTCATGCAGGAAGTCCAGACCATGCCGCTGGGAGGTGGGCGGTAATGCGCGCTCTGATCGCGGCGATCTGTCTTCTCATGTTGGTGACGCCGATGGCGGCGCAGGCTCCGTATGACTTCGCGGCTGAGGCCGAGGAACTCTCCGTGCCGGGGGAGACGGTGCAGCAGGCGGCGGACCAGACCGCGCAGGCCATCCGTGGCTCCCGCATGAAGGTGAGCATCAGCACGGTGGGCTTCGACATCAGCCCGGGCTCGGAGGCTGAGAACTGGCTGAAGGACACGGCCCAGATCGGCGGCGGGGGCTACTTCACCGCCAGCGACAGCGGGCAACTGGCCCAGGCGCTGGGCAGCGCCGCTTCGGGGCAGACCGGCGTGCAGCTTCCGCCCGGGGCGGTGGTCTTGACCCAGCCGCGCGAGAACGACGTCGTCGGGCCGAACATTGAGATCATCGGTCGGGCGCAGCCCACCGAAGTCGTGGTCATCTACACCATCGTCTACAACGCCGCCACCGGGGAGAAGCTGCGGACCGTGCCGGGCATCCGCAACCGGCCCAAGGAGACCGGCGACTTCACCTTCCGCATCGCCACGCCCCGGATCAGCTTCGGCACGGCCGACAACCCGCCGCCGCTGCGCTACGAGTTGCACGCTGGAGTCGTGCGGGCCGACGGTTCGAAGGGGCCGGAAGTCGTCATCAACCTGTTTGCGCCCAAGTAGGGCCCGATGCGCACCTACAACGCCACCGGCATCACCCTGGCCGTGCACAAGTATGGCGACACCGGACGTGTCGCCACTTTTCTGACC
>CAZZDO010000071.1:0-10460 GCA_964653205.1 uncultured Armatimonadia bacterium
GTCTACCGGCGTCCCTTCTGCTCCTGTGTGCCACGGTGGCCGTAGCGCAGGTCGGCGTCAAGCTGGAGGGCGGCCGCCTGAGCTGGCAATGCGGCGCTCGCGTTCTCGGCGACAGCGATCAGTGGCTGCAGGTCCGCGATCTGGCGGCCGGGGAGGCGTTCGTGCCCCTTCCCGTGACGGGCGCGGCGGGGCAGTTCGCCGGCTCCGGTCAGGGCCTGCGTGTCGTGGGCCAGTGGCAGCCGCATGGCTTTGCCCGGGAACTCACCCTCACGGTCACGGCCGATCCCGCGCGGGACCGGGCGATCATCCTGCGGGTCGCGTTGCCCTTGCCGGCAGAGGGCTGGAACTGGTGGGATGACAGCGGCGTCCGCCGGACCATCGAGGCCGACAAGCACTACGACCGGCTGACGCGCTGGGGCGGCCTGCGCGAGGTGTCCGCCTATCCGTTCTGCGCCCTCGGCACCCCCGATGTGGCCCTCTCCGCCGCCGTACCGCTGCATGAGCCGCAGGTCTTCCGGCTGGCCTACGACGCGGGGCGGCAGGCGCTGGAGGCGGAGTTCGACCTCGGCCTGTCCCCGGACGCGAAGAAGTCCCCCTGCCAGAGCACGGTCCATCTCCTGCTCTACAGTCACGACCCCGCCTGGGGCTTCCGGTCGGCTCTGCAGCGCTACTACGAGTTGTTCCCCGAGTACGCGGTGCGGCGCGCGGGGGCCGGCGGCATCTGGCTCATCGGCCTGGCCCCGAGCAGCATGGCCAGCCCGTGGGACTGGGGCTTCCGCTTCGAGGAGCACGGCCTCGACCACGCCGGCTACAACGACGCGCACGACACCCTCACCTTCGTCTACACCGAATGTTGGGGCATCTATGAGGGCTTCGGCAACAACCCGCCGCCGGACGGCAAGGACCGCTATGGCCGGAACGTCTACACCCGCACGGCCGCGGAGATGAAGCAGTTTATCCTCGACAAGCTCAAGGCTCCCACGACGGAGAAGTTCTGGGGCCTGCCGCGCAGCGAGGTCGCCCAGGCCGAAGTGAACTCCGCGATCGAGGACGCGACCGGGCAGTGGATCTGGAGCCACTACACGCAGACCTGGTCGCCGGGCAACTTCCTGTCCAATGTGTGCCTCAATCCCGACCCGGACCTCCCGCGTCCCAGCCGCAACTCCGTGACCTGGGACGGGGAGATCACCCCGGCCTACCAGCGCGCCAAGAACGGCGGCGGCGCCCTCAGCGGCGTCTATCTCGACAGCGTCTGCGGGTACGTCGGCTTCTACGACGAGAACTTCCGCCGGGAGCACTGGCAGTATGCCGACACGCCGCTCACCATCAGCTACAAGGCCAGGCAGCCCGTGCAACTGCACTGCTTCAGTTGCTTTGAGATCAGCAAGCAGATTGCCGACCGAATGCGCGCGGAGGGCAAGTACGTCATCGGCAACACCGGGCCGCCGGAGATGATGTACTGGATCCCGCTCCTGGACATGATCGGCGCGGGCGAGGCCCACCAGTGCGGCATCTCCACCGAGCCGATGTACCGCTACCTGCGCTTCTGCGCCTACCACAAGCCGATCAGTTGGATGCAGTACGGCTTCGTGGACCCCAAGACGCCGTGGGAACAGAAGGAGCGCGGGATGCATCGCAGCCTGTTCTACGCGATCCACCCCGGCACCGCCAGCTTCGACAAACCCGACGGCTATGAACCGTCCCGACCGTTGTTCCGCACCTACGAGCCGCTCATCATCTGGCTGGATGAAGCCGGCTGGCAGCCGGTGACGATGGCGCACAGCAGCGACCCGGAGGTGTTCGTCGAGCGCTACGGCCCGGGGGCGGGCGACCTGGGCGACGTGGCGTTCATCGCGTTGCGCAATGGCGGCAAGGAGGGCAAGGCCCCGCAGATCACGGTGCCGTCGGCGGCGTTGCCCAAGTCCGCTGCCGCGAGCGGCGCGATCGCCTGGGCGCTGGTCGGCGATCGTGAAGCCACCGTCAATCAGACCAAAGCCGGCTGTGTCATCTCCGGCCTCGGCCTCGCCCCCGACACGACGGAAGTCCTGGCCCTCGGGCGGCGCGACGCCGTGGCGCGCCTGTTCCTGCAGCAGGGGCAGCAGTGGCTGGACCGCCTCGGGCGCGAGGGCCGCTGGCTGGCCGAGAAGGGCACCGGCAACATCATCGCCAACGGCGACTTCGAGGGAGGGCTGACCTCGTGGGGTGTGGCGACGCCACCGGACTTCATGAAGGAGGCCAGCGCTGAGGTCGAAGAGGCGCAGCCGCTGTCCGGCAAGCGCAGCGTGCGCGTGGCGAGTCAGTCGGCGGGATCCCTGCACGGCCTGAACCAGAGCGTCGTTCTGGCCGCGGGTGATGAGTACACGCTGCGGTTCACGTACTCGTGGACGCGGCCGGACGGGGCGAAGGGGGCGATGGTGCCGCGCTTCGGCGTCAAGGGCCCGGACGGCAAGTGGGCTGCCGACAAGTACATCTACTTCCGGGAGGTCACGCCCACGGCCGGGACGAGTGTGGCCTGGGAGCGCAAGTTCACGGTGCCGCAGGGCTGCACCACCGGCTTCTTCCAGTTCATGTTCGAGGGCAACTGGGGGACGGTCGTGCTCGATGACGTCCAGATCACGTCCGCGAAGCTGGAGACGGATCGCGCGCGCCTGCAGAGCCTGCCCGGGCAGGCGCAGGCCGCGGCGGAGGCTCTGCGGTCGGCGTTGCGGACGGCGCAACCGGCCGGGCTCCTCGCTCTGACCGCCAAGCAGGAGGCTGTCTACGAGGCCCTCCGGCAGACGGTTCAGGGCCTGCCGGAGGGCCACCTCCGGCGCTGCTTCGCGCTGCCGACCGGGAACTTCGCCGAGTCGCTGGGGCGGGCCACGGAAGTGTTGGCCGGCGTCAGCGTCGGCTTCCCCGGCGGGCCGCCGTTCACGGGCGCGGCGCTCGGCACGGACGCCGAGATCGCGTGCGCGGTGCGGGCGGGCAAGCAACCGCTGGCACAGGCGCAGGTGTCCCGGGAGGGCGCGGCCCCACCGGCCGGCGTTACGGTCTCGGCCGGCCAGGAGCGCTTCCTGCCGGTCGCAATCCCCGTCCCCGCCGAGGTCCCGTGGGGCTGGACTGACGCGATGGTCGTGACGCGCTTCAGGCTGGGCGCGCAGGCGGTGTGGCTGCCGCGGCGGGTGACGATCCGCCCGCGCCCACCGCTGGAGGTCAGCCCGGGCGGGGCCATCGGGGCCATCAGTCCGGGGCTGCCGTTGCTGGTGAAGTCGTGGCTGCCGCGGTCGGCCAATGTGACGTTGGGCGTCACCGGCACGTTGGGGGATGAGGACTTCACGCTCCCGCCGCAGCCGGTCAGCCTGGAGCCCGGTCAGTCTGCCACGCTGTCCCTGCCGCTGCCCGGCGCGGCCCTCGCCCGGGTGGACGCCCTGGCCGCCGCGATGAAGCACGCTCGCCTGCGCTGGCAGGCGACGCCGACGACGGGCCCGCCGATGGAGGGCGACCTGGAGGTGCCCCTGCGGCGCGGCTTCCGCGGTCCGAAGTTGGGCGTGGCCCCGACGGTGGACGGGCAGTTCAGCCCGGCTGAATGGGTGGGGGCCGCGAAGCTCTCGGGCTTCGTCAAGCACGACGACGCCAGGCCGGCCGGCCGCCAGACGGACGTCTACGTCGGCCACGATGGGGGGAAGCTCTACGTCGCCTACGTGTGCCACGGGCAGCCCCAACCACGGGCCGTGCCACGGGCCCACGACGGGGCGGTGTGGGAGGACGACTGCGTGGAGACGTTCCTGCAGCCCCCCGGCGGCGAGACATACTACCATCTCGCCGTGAACGCCGCCGGGGCGCGCTTCGAGGCCCGCTGCCCGGGCAGCGATGCCTCGTGGAACCCCGAATGGGAGGCGCAGGCGGGACGTCTCGCCGACGGTTGGGTCGTGGAGATCGCCGTGCCCTGGAAGGCGCTGCAGGGCCCGCCGGAGGGGCTGTGGCGCGTCAACTTCGGCCGCGAGGAGCAAGACACGAAGCAGGCGACGTGCTGGTCGCCCACCGGCGGGGGCTTCCACATCCCCGCCCGTTTCGGGGACATGGCGCTGTAGGCCGGCCCCGAGCCCGGCCCCCCATCCGGCTCGCGGCGGGCTCACCCGCGAGCGCCCCGGCGAGGCGTTGCGGGCCGCGCCGGCGGACCAGCCGCGGCGGGTGATCCGGCTCAGAAGCACCCGTCACGCCGGCCTCAGTCCCGGGTCACCGCCTGCGCCACCGCCTCTGCCAGTTCCACCACGTCGTACGGCTTGACCACCACCGCGCAGAAGCCGTGCTCCTGGTACTGGGCCATCACCGGGTCCGCGGAGTACCCGCTGCACACCACGGCGCGCACCTCCGGGTCAAGCTCGCGCAGGGCGGCCATGGTCTCCAGCCCGCCCATCGCACCCCGGATCGTCAGGTCGAGCACCACGGCGGCGAACGGCTCCCCTCGTTCGCCGGCGGAGCGGTACAGGTTGAGGGCCTCCTCCCCGCCCTCGGCCAGCGCCACGGTGTACCCCAGGTCCGTCAGGAGCATCTCGGCCAACTCGCGCACGGTTGCCTCATCGTCCATGACCAGGATGCGACCCGTACCCATCGGCGCGACCCGCTGCTCCGCGCGTGGCGCGTCTCCCTCGCCGGCGCTGACGGGCAGGTAGATGCGGAAGGTCGAGCCCTCGCCGGGCGTCGACTCCACGCCCAGGTGGCCGCCATGCTGCTGGACAATCGAGTAGCAGTTGGCCAGTCCGAGGCCGCTGCCCGTGCTCTTGGTGGTGAAGTACGGGTCGAAGATGCGGTCCAGGTGCTCGGGCGCGATGCCGCCGCCGGTGTCGGCCACGGTGAGACAGACGTACTCGCCGGCGGGCAAGGGGATCGGGCCGGTGCCGTCCAGCCGGGCGTTCCGCAGGCCGATGCGCAGGCCGCCGCCCGTGGGCATGGCCTGGTCGGCGTTGATGACCAGGTTGTTGACGACCTGGCTGATCTGCCCGCGATCCACCTCCACGACACACAGGTCAGGGGCAATGTCGAGTTCACAGCGCACGTTCGAGCCGCTCAGCGCGAACAGCGCGGTGTCCCGGACGAGATCACCAATCGCCGCCACATCCTTGACGGGCGCGCCGCCCTTGGCGAACGTAAGGAGCTGCTGCGTCAGGTCGCGGGCCTGCCCGCAGGCCCGTTCCGCGTTGCTCAGCATCGTGGCGTGCTTGTCGTCGCCATGCTCGAACATGCGGGCCATCTGCAGGTTGCCGCTGATGACCAGCAGGACGTTGTTGAAGTCGTGCGCGATGCCCCCGGCCAGCACGCCCAGGGACTCGAGCTTCTCGGCGCGCAGCGCCTCGGTGCGCAGCACCTGCTCCTCCGTCACATCCCGAAAGACGATGACGACGCCGACGGTATCGCTCTGGGCGTTGTGGATGGGCGCCGCGCTCTCCGCGACGCTGTACTCGCTGCCGTCGCGCGCCCGCAGCAGCACCAGCCCGGGCCGCGCTGCCCGGGCCGCCTCGTCCAGCGCCTCCGCCACCGGCCCGGGCAAGGGCTCCCCGGTCCGGGCGTCCGCCAGGCGCAGGACCTCATCCACCGGCCGCCCCAGGGCCTCGTCCTCAGGCCAGCCGGTAAGCGCCGCGGCCGCCGGGTTGAGCAGCAGCACGCGGCCGTCAACATCCGTCGCGATGACACAGTCGGCGATGCTGCGCAGGGTGACGGACAGCCGCTCCTTCTCGGCCGCCAGCGCCTCCTCGGCCGCCAGGCGGGCCGTGATGTCCTGGAAGACGCAGTGCGTCTGCTGAAAGGAGCCGTCGGCACGATGGGCGACGCGGCCCTGGAACTCGCCCGTCAGGCGGTGGCCGTTTCGGTGCAGCAGGACGACCCGGACGCCGCCGATCCGTCCGGCCGCCTTGAAGTACTCAAAGCGCTTTCGGAAGGGGGCGCGCTCATCGGGGGGCAGGAAATCAGCGAAGGAACGGGCGATCACCTCCTCCCGCTCGTAGCCGAGGGTCTCCAGCCAGGTGCGATTCACATCCAGGAAACAGCCGTCCGCATCGAGCGACTGGTACGGCACGGGCGCCTCCTCGTACAGCAGGCGGAAGCGCTCCTCGCTCTGTTCGAGCAGGCGCGAGCTGCGCACGCGCTCGGTAATGTCAGCGACCACGCCCATGGCCGCGACCACCCGGCCCTCGGCATCGCGCACGGGGCTGGCCGAGATGCTGACATCCACCTCGTTGCCATCCTCGCGCGGCAGGCGCACCTCCACATTGGTGAAGCTCTCACCCGCCAGGACCTCACTGACCATCGTGGCCACGAGTTCGCGCTCGCTGTAGTCGGGACCGGGGAACGGCTCCCCGAGCACCTCCTCCGCCGGCCAACCGAGCATGCGCTCAGCCGCCGGGTTCCACAGCAGTACACGTGCGTCGCGACTGAACATGATGACGGCCACGGGCGCGGCGTCAACCAGGGCCTGCAGGCGTTCGCTGGTCTCATGCAGCGCCAGTTGAGCTGTCACCCGCTCCGTGACGTCATCGTAGATGGCGACGACCTGCCCGGCGGGTAGCTTGTAGACGAAGTTCTCCCGCCAACCTTCGCGGCGGTCGTCGCGGTACAAGGAGGGCGGGTGGTATTCGGGCTGCCCGGTGCGTCAGACGCGCCGGAAGACCTCCAGCACGCCCATTCCAGCCGCGCCCGGGAAGACTTCACTTACCGGCCGCCCCAACAGCGTGTCGCAGTTGACGCCCTCAATGCGTTCGGCGGCAGCGTTGAACTCACGGAAGATGAAGTCCTCGCCGTCGCCAACGGCCTCGTAGACGGCGACCCCGCTGCTCATGTGCTCGAACATCTCGCGGTACTGCTCTTCGCTTTCGCGCAGCCGCTGCTCGGCCGCCTTACGGGCCGTGATGTCCTCGATCATCGTGAGCGCGACCGTCTCCTGCGCCGGGCCGTAGGCGGCCAGAGAGACCGTCAAGCGCACCCAGACGGTGTGCCCATCCCGGTGCAGCAGCCGGGTCACACGCTGATAGGAGTCCCGCTTCCCGGCCACCAGCTCCTCCCACGGCCTGGTGTCCCGATCCCTCTCCTCGGGATGAAAGAGTGCGTCGGGGTCCGTGGCGAGGTACTCGTCGCGCGTCATGCCGAGCATGGCGGCCATGGCCGGGTTGCAGTCCACCTCCCGGCCGTCCATGCTGGTGACGGTGATGCCCACCGCCGAGCGGTCGAAGATCGTCCGGAAGCGCTCCTCGCTGTCGCGCAGTCGCTCCTGGGACTCCTTGAGGGCGGTGATGTCGGTGAGGGTGGACATGACCAGGCCGTCGGCGCGGCCCGCCGTGTCGCCGAGCGGCTCGGCATTGACTTGCAGCCAAACCAGCCGTCCGGTCTGCCCGTGCCGCATCCCCATGACCACATTCCGTACCGGCTGGCCGCTGTGGCGCGCGATGACTGTGGGGTGTTCGTCGGCCCGGAAGACCGTGCCATCCTCCCGGATGGGCTCGCGGTCACTGGTCCGCTCCGTCTGGCCCAGGAGGCTCTCGCGCGACCAACCGATCATCTCACACACGAGGTCATTGACCTCGATGATCCGGCACTGCGCGTCCTCGACGACGATGCCGCAGGACACCGCGTTGTACAGGCTGCGATAGCGCGCCAGGCTCTCCTGTAAGGCCGCTTGGGCCTCGCGACGCTCGCGGCGGACCTGTGCCTCCGCGATCTCGCGCTCGACCGCGGGCAGCAGCCGCGCCAGCTTGTCCTTCATCAGGTAGTCGTGCGCGCCCGCGCGCATCATGGCCACGGCCGTGTCTTCGCCGATGGTGCCCGAGGCGACGATGAAGGGCAGGTCCAGCCCGGTGTCCTGCACGACCGCCAGGGCCTCCGGGGCGCTGAAGTGCGGCAGGGCGTAGTCGGCGATCACCGCGTCCCACGCGCCGTCGGCCAGGGCCGCGCGCAGACTCGGCTCGTCTTCGACGCGCGTCAACTCAACGGCCGCCTCGCCCCGGCTCAACGTGCGCCGGACGAGTTCGGCGTCGTCCTCATTGTCCTCCACCAGGAGGATGCGCAGTAGTCCCGCCATCGTGTACCCCCGCGGTCACGGCCTGGGCGGCTCGTTGAGCACGAGCCAGTACACGCCCAGCGTCCGTGCGGCCTGAACGAACTCATCGAAGTCCACCGGCTTGCGCACATAGCTGCTGGCGCCGTTGGCATAGCTGCGGATGATGTCCTGCTGCTCGTCGGAGGTGGTCAGGATGACCACGGGCAGCAGCTTCGTGCGCTCTTCGGCCCGGATGCGGCGTAGCACCTCATGCCCGTCCACCTTGGGCAGCTTGAGGTCCAGGAGGATGACCACCGGCAGCGGCCGCTGCTCGGCCTCCGGGCCCAGGAGGTAGTCCAGCGCCTCGGCGCCGTCGCGGGTCACGATCATCTCGTTGGCGATGTGGTTCTGGCGGAGCGCGCGCTGGATTAGCTCAATGTCGTCGGGGTTGTCCTCCACCAGCAGGATCACTTTGTCTTTCATGGCTACATCCTCTCGAGGCTTCCTATTGTCCCAGTGTGAAGTAGAAGGTCGCCCCCTGGTCCACCGCGGCTTCGGCCCAGGCGCGGCCACCGTGGCGGTTGACGACCCGCTGCACGGTGGCCAGCCCCACGCCGTTGCCGGGGAATTCCTCTTGCGTATGCAGCCGCTGGAAGGGCGTGAACAGCCGCTCGGCATAGCGCATGTCAAAGCCGGCGCCATTGTCGCGGACGAAGTAGACCGTCTCGCCGTCCTGTTCGGTGGCGCCGAACTCGATCCGCGGGTCCGCGCGGCGAGTGGTGAACTTCCAGGTGTTGCCCAACAGGTTCAGCAGCAGGGCGCGCAGCAGCGCCGGATGCCCCTGGGCGGACAGCCCGTCCCTGACGGTGGCCGCCGTGGATCGTCCGGGTTCGCCGGCGTAGAGCTGGGCGATGATGTCGCGGGCCAGGGCGCTCAGGTCCACGTCCTCCCACCGCATCGGGTCGCGGGTCACACGAGACAACTGCAGCAGATCGTCAATCAGTTCCCCCATGCGCTGGCTGGCCCCGCGCACCCGGTCCAGGTAGTGACGCCCCTGCTCGTCCAGGGCGTCAGCGTAGTCCTCCAGCAGGGCCTGGCTGAACCCGTCCATCGCGCGCAGCGGGGCCCGCAGGTCATGCGAGACGGAGTAGCTGAAGGCCTCCAACTCGCGGTTCGACGCGCTCAGGGCCCGGGCCTGCACCTCCAGCTCGCGCAGCGCCTCCAGCCGCGCCAGCGCCAACGAGGCGAACGTGGCCAGTTGCTGCAGGAGCGACTCGTCCCGCGCCGTGAACTCGCCCGCGCGCCGGCAGGAAACCGCGAGCACGCCGACGGGACGGCCCGCCGGGTCCGTCAGCGAGACGCCGAGCAGACCGCAGAGCGTCGCGTGCTCGGAAGGCAGGCTGGCGTAGGCGGGGTGCCGGCGCAGCTCCTCATCAGTCAGCCGCAGCGCGGCGTCGGTGTGCAGTAACTCCAGACAGAGCCCCCCATGCTCGACGGACAGGTCCGCCGCCTCAGGCCACGACCGGGTACTCGCCGCGCGCGCAATCGCTGTCACCCGGAACCGGTCGTCCGCGTAGTCGTAGGCGGTGCAGCCCATTTCAGCCTCGGCCAACTCGCAGGCGCCGTCTACGGCACGCTGCAACAGGCCCTCCGGCGTCGTCTCCTGCAGCAGCCCGTGCGTGACCAGCACGAGCTTGTCCAGCGCGGTCCGCTCCTCGAACTCCCGCTCGGCCCGCTCGCGGTCGCGGAGATCGGCGATGACGGTGACCCAGCCGGACACCTCCCCATCGGCCCCGCGCAGTGGCGCGGCGGAGATGCCCACCGGTATGAGGGTGCCGTCGCGGTGGGGCCGGACCGCCTCCAGTCCGCGCAGTGCCCGACCCTCGAGCAAGCCCCGGGAGACCCTCGCGAACTCCTCCTCCGCCTCCGGCTGGACGATGGGCGGACGGGCGAGCCCCAGCACCTCGTCCTCCCGCCAGCCGAACAGTTCCTCGGCGGCCGGGTTCCAGAGCTGCACGCCCTGCTCCCGGTCCATCATGTAGATGGCGACGGGAGAGGCGGAGATGATCGCCTGCAGGCGGGCGTTGGTCGCGGCCAGGGCCTCTTCGGCGCGGCGGCGGTCGGTGATGTCCTCGACCACGGTGGCGAACTGCCCCGGCTGCGGCCGGAAGGCCAGGACGGAGAACCAGCGGCCGAGCGGCGCTGAGTACTGCTCGAAGCGGATGGGCTCGCCGGTGAGCGTCACCTGGCCGTAGGTCTCGATCCACTCCGGCTCCAGATCGGGTAGCAGCTCCAGCACGGTCTTGCCGACGGCCGCCGTGCGGGTCAGGCCGGTCATCGCCTCGAAGGCAGCGTTGAGTTCCAGATAGCGGTAGTCGGCCGGGCGCCCCTCGTCATCAAAGATCATCTCGTGGAGCGCGAAGCCGTTGAGCATGTTCTCAAACAGCAGCCGGTA
>CAZZDO010000071.1:10560-13224 GCA_964653205.1 uncultured Armatimonadia bacterium
AAGTAGAACTCCCACGCATCGGGCTCGCCGGTCGCGGCGACCCGCCCGTAGCGCTCGAACAGCTCGGGCGGTGCTTCATGCCCGGCGGGCATGACCTCGGTCTCCCGCTTGCCGACGACATTCTCCCAGGTCGTTAGTTCGCCGAAGGCGGGGTTGACTTCGAGGTAGACGAAGTCCACGGCCCGGCCCTCGTCGTCCCGGATGATCTGGCAGTGGGCGTAGCCCTCGATCATCCCCTCGAACAGCGAGCGGTAGCGGTCCTCGCTGGCGGCCAGCGCCTCCGCCGCCGCGTGGCGCTCGCTGATGTCCTCAACCACGGAGACGAAGTACCAGGGCTCGCCCGCCTCGGTGCGCACCAGGTTGACCGTCAGGTTGATCCAGACGACGGAGCCGTCCTTGCGGAAGTACCGCTTCTCCATCGAGTAGGTGGCGATCTCGCCGGCCACCAACTGGCGGACGTACTCCAGGTCCGCGTCCAGGTCGTCGGGGTGGGTGATGTCCTGGAAAGTGCGCGCCAGCAGTTCCTCCGACGCATAGCCGACGATGTCGCACAGCCGCTGGTTGACGCGCAGCCAGCGGCCGTCGAGCCCCACCTGCGCCACCCCGACCGCGGCCTGCTCGAACAGCGACCGGAAGGCCTCCTCGCTCTGCTGCAGGGCATGCTGCGCGGAGGCGACCTGCACGGCCATGAGGTTGAAGTCGGCCACCAGCGCCCCGAGTTCGTCATCACGGTGCTCGGGCACGGGGGTGTTCAGGTCGCCCTGCGCCACGCGGTGGGTCGCCAGCGCCAGCTCCTCGACGGGCGCCAGGAAGCGCGCGCTCAGCCGCCGGGCCTGGACCATCGCCACCGGCACCAGGAATGCTACCAGCACCAGCCAGAGGCCAACCAGCGGCAGCAGGTGCGCATAGGCCTCAACCGCGTTCTCTTTGGCCACGATGCCCCAGCCCGTCACAGGCACTTTGCCCACGCCCGCCACCACGAACACGCCGCGGTAGTCGCGAGTGACTCTGACTCCCCGCGCGCCCGCGGTGGCCGCCCGCACCGGCCGGGCGCGGATGACCTTGCGGAAGGCGCTGCCCGGCTCGTACCGCACGTCATGGAGCGCCAGGCCGGTCTGGTCCACGAACACGATCTCGCCGGTGCGGCCGATGTGGCTCCGCTCCTCGATGGCGGGGTAGACCCGGTAGGCGAGGGGGACGTGGTGGATGACAGCAGCCACGGGCGGGCCGGAGCGGCCCTCGGGCAGCGGCAGGGCCTGGATGACGGCGATGACCGGCAAGCTGGTCGTATGGTCCCGGTGGGCGGGCGATAGCCATGCCTCCGGCGCGGCCAGCTCGCTGTGTGGCACGTGTTCGGCGACGATGACCCGGGCGTGACTCTCCGAACAGCCGGCCCACGCCACGGCCTGGCCGGTGCGCAGGGAGACGATCACCGCCGCGCCGCCGAGGTGTTCGGTGGACGAGATCAGTTGACCCAACTGGTCGCCCATGGTGTGCTGCTGGGCGCGGCGTTCCGAGGGGGACGCGGAGGGGTCGGCGAGCACGGCGGCCGCCTGGCGGAAAAGCCCGCGCTGCGCGAAGCGGTCCAGATCGCCGGTCAGGTCCGTACAGATGAGTTGGAGCTTCTCGCACGTGGCGTCGGCGATACTCTGCATGCGGTCGAAGACTTCGGCCTGGATGAACCAGCCGCCACCGAGGGCGATGATCAGCCCCCCGGCGAGGGCGGGGAGCACGGCGAAGGCCGTCATGTGGGAGGCGAGCGTACGACGCAAGGAGAGGCGCACGGGCCGTTCGGCTCCATGCGGACCAGTGGAGACCCCCGCAGCCGGATCTGGAATGTCGGCGCCCACGACTTACCCCGGGGTAGACGGGCCTGGCTGGGCAGGTGGCCAGTGGGCGATCAACCCATCCCCGGACAGCTATGGTACTTAGCTACCTATATCCTACACGGCCACCTGCGCCATGTCAAGTTTCTCGACCTTGTCAGTCGAAGTGGCAAGGTTGGCGATGGCCTTCCTGAGCTTACCGAGGGCGGCCTCGGCCGCTGCGGGCTGGCTGTCGCCCGCTGCCCGCTCCAGCTCGGCCGCGGCGTCGCGCAACATGTTGACCCCCAGCGTCGCCGCCCCGCCCTTGATGGCATGGGCCGCGCGCCTGGCCGCGTCCAGATCGCCGCGCGCCACGGCCGCCTCGGCCAGGCCCCCTTGCTCCTGCGCGTGGGCGGCCAGTTCCTGCAACAGGGACAGAGCGAAGTCCGTGTCCCCGTCCGCGACCTCCAGCAGCGCCCGCGTCCATTCGGTCGGGCCGGGCGTCGGGGCCGACGGCGCGGGGCGATGACGACGCCGGTCCGCACCATCGCCCCGACCCCACTGGTCCACCTTGGCCAGCAGGTCCTCGGGCACGAAGGGCTTGGCGACGTAGTCACTCATGCCGACGGCCAGGCAACGTTCACGGTCGCCCTCCAGCGCGTGCGCCGTCAGGGCGATGACGGGCAGATGCGCCAGCCGCGGGTCGGCCCGCAACTGCGTGGTGGCCTCCAGACCGTCCAGGACCGGCATCTGCACGTCCATGAGGACCACGTCAAAGGGGTCCCGGGCCAGGGCGTCCAGCGCCTCCTGACCGTTGTTGACCACCGTGACCTGGTGGCCGCGCTTCCTCAGGACCGCC
>CAZZDO010000071.1:13324-16676 GCA_964653205.1 uncultured Armatimonadia bacterium
CTCCTGACCGTTGTTGACCACCGTGACCTGGTGGCCGCGCTTCCTCAGGACCGCCACGGCCACTTGCTGGTTGACCGGGTTGTCTTCGGCCAGGAGGACGCGGTGGGGACGCGCGGGCTGGTCTGCCACCGGGGGCGACTCAGGGGTGTCACCCCCGGGCTGGCAGCCCAGGACCGTCACGAGGGTATCGAACAGCTCGGAGCGGCGGACGGGCTTGGCGACCAGCGCGTCGGCGCCGCACGCGATGGCGCGGTCGGCGGTGCCGGCGCCGACGCTGCTGGTGATGATGACTGCCGGGCGCTGGGCGCCCGTGCCGTCGGCGATGAGTTGGGCCAGGTCCATGCCCGAGATGCCCGGGGCGTCGCCGTCGGCGATCACCACGGCATAGGGCTTCGCGCCCCACAGGCCGTACAACTCGCGCATGGCCTCGTGGCCGGACGCCGTGGCTGTCGGCTCGCAGCCCCAGGAGCGCAGGTAGTCGCAGAGGGAACTGCGGGTGGCGCGGTTGCCGTCCACGACCAGGACGCGCAGGCCGCGCATCTCGTCGGGGCACGAGAGACGCGGCGGCGCCGCGCCGGCGACGCGGTGGAAGGGCAGCCGCACGTTGAAGGCGCTGCCCCGCCCCACCTCACTCTCCACGCGGACGGCCCCGCCCATCATGTGCACGAGTTGGCTGCAGATGGCCAGGCCCAGCCCCGTGCCTTCCTGGCCGCGCCGCGCGCCGCCGTCGGCTTGCCGGAAGGGCTCGAAGATGCGGGCCTGGTGCTCCGGCGCGATCCCGATGCCGGTGTCGCGGACCCGGAACCCCAGCCAGTGGTGCTCGTCCTCCTCCCACTCCTGGTCGGCCAAGATCACCACCTCGCCCTGCTCGGTGAACTTCACGGCATTGCTCAGCAGATTGACGAGGATCTGGCGCAGGCGGTCGGCGTCACCCCGCACCAGCGGCGGCACACCGGGCCCAATGTGGCAGACCAGCTCCAGCCCCTTGCGCGAGGCCATGGCGGCCACTGTCAGCGTCGCGGTCTCCACCACCAGCCCCACATCGAAGGCCGCTTCCGCCAGCTCCAGCCGACCGGCCTCGATCTTCGAGAGATCCAGGATGTCGTTGATCAGCGCCAGCAGTGTCTGCGCGGACTCACCGGCAATCTCCAGGAAGCCTCGCTGTTCACGGCTCAGGTTGGTGTCCAGGGCCAGGCCCAGCATGCCGACGACGCCGTTGAGGGGGGTGCGGATCTCATGGGACATCTGGGCCAGGAAGGCGCTCTTGGCCTGGTTGCTCGCGAGGGCGTCTTCGCGCGCGTGCACGAGATCCGTGATGTCCTGGAAGGACTCGATGGCGCCGGTGATGTTGCCCTCCTGGTCGCGCAGCACCTGAGCGTTCTTGCGCACCACCAGGCGGCGACCGTCCTTGGCCCGGAAGCTGCACTCCACGCCGCTGATGCGCTCGACGCCCGACTCGGCGAACAGCCGGCAGCCCTGCTGGCAAGGCTCGCCCTCGAGCATCAGGCAGGACCGGCCCACCACTTCGGCGCGGGTGTAGCCGGTCGTCGCCGCAAAGGCTTCATTGACGTCGGTGACGGTGCAATCGGGACTGACGACCATGACCGAGGTCGCGGCCGTCTCCAGGATGGCCTGCTGCAAGCGGCTGACTTGCCGCACCTCATCTTCCGCCCGCTTGCGGTCGGAAATGTCGTCCACCGCCACAATGACGTGGTTGCGCCCCTCGAGGACGACCGGCTCCGCACTGACCCGCAGCCAGGGACGATGTTCCCGCCCGCCGGCCATGAGGGTCGGCTGGATCTCCGCGCCGTGGACCGCAGTGCCGTTGGTCAGGACCTGCAGGATGGCGCTCCGCAGGGGACACTCCGCGCAGGCCTGGGCGAACCCGCAGCCACGCTCGTCCTCGGTGCTGTGGATGCAGCCCAGCCCGGCGCCGGCGCGCTGGCCAATGATCTCCCCGGGGTCCCTCAGCACCGTGCTCGCGACCGCCGCGTTGGCGTCCGCGACCATGGTGTCCTCATCCAGCAGGATCATGCCCACCGGCGAGGAGGCGAAGATGGCCTGGAGATTGTCCTTCTCGGTCTGCAGCGCCGCCTCGGCGCGCTTGCGGTCCGTGATGTCCCGGTCCATCCCGCGATAGCCGCGCAGGGCGCCAGCGGCGTCGAAGATCGGCACGCCGCTGCTCTCCAGCACGATGGGGTGTCCGTCGGCGCATATGCAGGTGCTTTCCAGCCGGGCGAAGGCCTCCCGACGGGCCGCAATCACGCCGAGGACCCTCCTCATGCGGGCCGCTTCCGGCTCGGGCATCACCTCGAAGGGGGTCTTTCCCAGCATGTCCTCCGGCTCGTAGCCCAGCGCGTCACGCACCTTGGCGCTGACGTAGGTGAAGTGCGCGGTCGCATCGGTCTCCCAGACCCAGTCACTGGTCGTCTCCACCAGGTCGCGGTACTGCTCATCGCGCTCATGGAGTTGTGCCCGCGACCCGGCCAGAGCCTCCAGGGCGTCGTTGATGCCGGCGGCCAGCGCGGCTAGCTCATCGCTTCCCGGCAGCGACACGCGCGCCGCCGGGTCGCCGCTGGTGCCCACGGCAGCGACATCGGCACTGAGCTTCGCCACCCGCGACAGCACCACGCGCTCGAGGACGAGCAGGACGATGATGCTGAAGGCCGCGCCGTACAGGACGGCCGGCACCAGCATGTCACGAATGCCCTGCAGCCCCTGGTGGTAGATCGCCCGGTCGTCCGCCACGCGCAGCAAGGCCGCGGGTTGTCCCTGCGGATCAGCCAGTGTCGTGTAAGCGGCCACGACGTTCTGGCCTTCCACCTGACTGGCGATCGCGCCGGCTGTGGCGAGCTGGGAGTACATCGGCTGGAGAGAAGCGGGCGGCTGGCCGGGCGAGCACGCCACGAGCCGCAGGCCCAGCCCGGTCGCGGACCGGATGAGGCCCAGCTCCTTGCCAGCCAGCAGACGGCCGAAGACCAGGGTGCCGCGGCTCTGCCCCCCGTCGCCACTGCGCAGGATCGGGCGGGAGACCACCATGAGCAGGCCCTGGGGACTGTTCAGGAACCCGCGCTGCCCCTGGTCCAGCCGCGGGTGCTGCAGGAGCGGACTGCGCGGGCCGAGAGCCGCGCGGCAGAACTCCGCCGGCAGTGGGGAGACCTTCGAGCCTGCGAAGTCGTGCCACGCTCCGTACACCAGGTGGCCCGAGAGGTCAACGTACGCAACCACATTGCTGTTCAGGATCGCCATGGACGCCAGCGTGAGGTTGCTGTCACGGTAGGCGTCATTGCGGTCCTCGATGAAGGCGTAGGTGTCATCCCAGGAGGACCAGTCATGGCACTGGGCGTCGAGA
>CAZZDO010000072.1:0-16553 GCA_964653205.1 uncultured Armatimonadia bacterium
GGGGAGGGCCTGGGCGTAGTTCCAGACGTGCGTGCACGAGCCCTCACAACAGCCGCAGCCGTCGCTGCAGCCCTCGAAGCCATAGAACGTGCCGTCGGTCAGCCGCACGCAGGTGTTGGTGCGGAGGATCGAGAGCTGACTGCTGATCGCGTCCAGGGCGACCGCGGGCAGCGTCGAGGCGAAGAGGGCATCGTGGAACTGCAGCGTGTCGCCGGCCAGCCGGTCGAGGTGCTTCGCGCCGTACGCCGTCACCGCCCACGCATCGGCCCACTGCGTTGCGTACCAGTTCGGCCACGTGACGGGGCGGCCGTTGTTGTCGGTCCGGTTCCAGTGCGGGTAGTTGGGGAAGTGCCAGGCCAGCAGGAAGGGCACCGTCACGGCCTCCCCGGGGGCCAACTCGAAGTCCACGCCGATGGTGCCGGTGTGGCTGTTCCCCTTGCGCGTGGGCGGCCACTGGTCCTCCCAGGCGACAGCTTCCCAGAACTTGAGGATGCGGCCGTCGTGCCACGCCGGCCAGACCCAACTCCCCTCCGCCGGCGTCGCCAGCACCATCGAGCCGCGCTGCGGGTCGTCCTCGCCCTCGCCGGCATTGGCCAGTACGAGGCCCTGCAGGCCCCCGGCTCGCTTCGCCTTGTTGGTGCGGCCCGCCGCCTCGCCGATGTCGTTGGTCAGGTTGCCCATGACTGATACCTGCAAGGGCTGCTTGCTCCGGTTGATGATCCTATATGACAGCACGGCCAGCGGGAGGCTCGAGTCCGTGTCATTGAGCGGAATGAAGGGGCTGAAGGCCGTCAGTTCGGCCCCGACCGGGAAGTCCTTCTCGCATAGTCGTACCCCGGCGAAGGGGAACTCGCCCCGGAACGACACGTCGCGGAAGTGCGGCAGGCCCTCGGCGGCGTCATGCCCGGCCGAGTGGCCGCCCTTGTTCAGCGACCCGCCCCTGGGGCCTTGGAGCACCTTCACGCGCAGCGCCTCGCCCGGCTCCTGCACGCGCACTGAGAAGAACGCCTGCGGCAGCGTGCGGCCCTTGGCCGGGCGGTTGCGGACTTCCCAGTCGCGCAACTGCCCCCAGCCTCCGAGACTCACCGAGCCGGTGCCGATGCCGCCGAGCGGGAAGGCGATCTCGTTGAGATGGTCCCCTCGGTATGTGCGCTGCTTGCCCTGGCCGAACAGCTCGTCGCGGCTATACGGCAGTTGGTTGCGGCGGGACATGGTCAGACCCTCCCACGTTTGGTGCTCCCGAATAGACCGTCAGCGTTTCCCCCCGGACGAAGCCGGCGAGGAACATGTTGAGCCGCCGGGCGAGTTGCACGCCCAGCGCCGTGGGGGCGCTCACCCCGGCCACGATGCCGAGGCCCGCGCGCGCGGCCTTGGCGACCATCTCGAACGACAGCCGCCCGGAGAGGAACAGCAGCCACCCGTGCTCGTAGGAGCGGCTTCCAGCCGCGAGACGAGACATTGCCCCCGCCCCGACCGCCTTGTCCAGCGCGTTGTGTCGGCCGAGGTCCTCGCGGACGAACACCGGGCCGTCGGCGCTCAGCGGTAGCTCGACAAGCGCCGCGGCGTGCGTGCCGCCCGTGGCCTCGAAGAGCGGCTGGCCGGCGCGCAGCCGCCGCGCCACCTCGCAGAGGTCCTCCGGGGCGACCTCCGCCGCCGGGAAGGGCGTCAGGTCGCGCGCGACCTCGTCAATTGCCTCGGCCCCGCACAGGCAACACGAGGAGTACACGCGGCGGTGGCTGTCGGGTTCACGCCGGAGGGCCGCACCGGGTGCCAGCTCCACCCACAGTTCGCCCGCGCCCTCCTCCGCGCCGCTCTCGCAGAACCGAATCAGCCCGACGTCGCGCGTCGAGCTGATGAGGCCTTCAGTCAGCAGATAGCCCAGGGCCAGTTCCCGCTCGTGGCCGGGCGTCCGCATGAGCGTCACCAGCGGCCGGTCGCCCAGGTGGATCGTCAGGGGCTCCTCACGCACGAGGCGGCGCGGCTCGGGGGTGAGGCTGCCGTCGCGGTAGACGACGCAGTCACACGCCTCGACCGCACCGGGAGGCGCGTCGTCTGCCATTCAGTTCAACGCCTCGACGCGCGCCGCGCAGACCTTGTACTCGGCGGTGCGCGTGATGTTGTCGAAGGCGTCAATGGTCAGCACGTTCGCGGGTTGCTCGGCGAAGTGGAACGGCATCCAGATGCAGCCGGGCTTGACGCGCTCGGTGACCCACGCCTTGACCTGCAGCTCGCCGCGGCGGCTCGTGACGCGCACGGTGTCCTCATGCTGCACGCCCAGCGCCGCGGCGTCCTCGGGCGAGATCTCCACGAAGCACTCCGGCTGGCGCTCGGCGCTGGCGCGGCTGCGGCGGGTCATCGTGCCCACGTTGTAGTGATACAGCGTGCGCCCGGTGATGAGCGTTAGCGGGTACTCCTCGTCGGGCAGCTCGGCGGGGGGGCGGTGATCCAGCGCGAAGAACTTGCCCAGGCCGCGCGTGAACTTGCCGGCGTGCAGGAACTTCGTCCCGGGATGGTCTGACGCCGGGCACGGCCACTGCAGCCCGACCTGGTCAATGCGGTCGTAGTTGATCCCCGCGAAGATGGGCGACAGCGAGGCCATCTCGTCCCATACTTCCGAGGGGTGGGTGAAGCGCCAGTCATAGCCCATGCGCTGGGCCAACTCCACCAGGATCAGCCAGTCGGGCTTGCTGTCCCCGCGGGGGGTGACGGCCTGTCGGATGCGCTGCACGCGCCGCTCGGTGTTGGTGAAGGTCCCGTCCTTCTCGGGATAGGAGGCCGCGGGAAGCACGACGTCGGCATACTTCGCGGTCTCGCACATGAAGATGTCATGGACGACCATGAAGTCGAGGTTCTCCACCGCTTTCACCGTCTGGCCCATGAACGGCTCGCTCATCACGATGTCTTCGCCCATCACGTAGAGCGCCTTGATCTTCCCGTGCAGGGCCTCTTCGAGCATCTCGGTGGTGGTCAGCCCGTTCTTGGCGGGCAGCTCGCGCCCGTACGCCGCCGCGAACTTCGCCGTGGCCTCGGGGTCCTCCACGCGCTGGTAGCCGGGGTAGACGTTGGGCAGGGCGCCCATGTCGCACGAGCCCTGCACGTTATTCTGGCCGCGCAACGGGTTCACACCGACGCTCTCGCGACCCAGGTGCCCGGTCAGCATCGCCAGGTTGGCGCAGGAGCGCACGTTGTCGGTGCCGCAGGTGTGCTCGGTGATGCCGAGGGTGTAGAAGATGCCGGCCCTGTCGGTCGTGGCATAGAGCCGCGCGGCCGCCCGGATGTCCTCGGCCGGCACCCCGCACAGGGCGCTGATCTCCTCGGGCGGGTACTGCATGACCGTCGCCTTCAGCGCCTCAAAGTCCTCGGTGCGGTTGGCGACGAACTCCTTGTCCTCGAGGCCCTCCTCCAGAATCGTGTACATGATTGCGTTCAGCAGCGGGATGTCGGTGCCGGGGTTCAGCGGCAGGTGCAGGGTCGCGAAGTCGGTCATCGCGATGCGCCGCGGGTCCACGACGATGATCTTGGCCCCCCGCCGCCACGCCTTCTTCATCTCCAGCGCGATCACCGGGTGCGCCTCGCTGGTGTTCGAGCCGATGATGAACAGGCACTCGCAGTTCTGGATCTCGCCAATCGAGTTCGTCATCGCGCCGCTGCCAAACGACAGCGCCAGCCCGGCGACGGTCGGGGCATGGCAGGTGCGGGCGCACTGGTCCACGTTGTGCGTGCCGATGATCTGCCGCGACAGCTTCTGCACCAGGTAGTTCTCTTCGTTGCTGCAGCGCGAGGAGCTGACGAAGCCGATTGAGTCCGGGCCGTACTGGTCACGGATCTCCGCCATCTTGCTGGCGATCAAGTCATACGCCTCATCCCACGTCGCCTCGACCAGCTCCCCATTCTTGCGGACAAGCGGGGTCTTCAGCCGGTCCGGCGCATCCACGTATTCATAGCCGAAGCGCCCCTTGACGCACAGGTTGCCCAGGTTCGGCAGCGCCTCGGGGTCGGCCGTCACCTGCGCGATCTGGTCGTGGCGGACGTTGAAGATCAGCGAGCAGCCGACGCCACAGTAGCCGCAGGTGCTGCGGACCCTGGTGAAGTCCTTCTCGCGGCCCAGGGCCACGGCGCGCTGGACGAGCAGCGCCCCGGTGGGGCAGGCGTCCACGCACTGCCCGCACAGCTCGCACTCGCTGTTCCAGTTCAGCCCGCCGGGGGCCGGGATGATCTGGGAGTCAAAGCCCCGCCCCGCGAACTCGATGGCGCCCACTCCCTGGTGGTCGGCGCAGATGCGCACACACTTGCCGCACAGGATGCACTTGGCCGGGTCGCGGTAGATGACGGCGTTGCCGACCTGTTCCACCAGCACCGGGAGTTCGTGCTCGATGAACGGGCAGTCCTCGTCAATGCCCAGGTCGTAGGCGAGGTCCTGGAGGGTACAGGCCCCGCTCTTGTGGCAGGTCAGGCATTGCCGCGGGTGGTCGGACAGGATCAACTCGAGCAGCGTCTTGCGCATCTCACGGAGTTGCTCGGTGTCTGTGCGCACGACCATGCCCTCGGCCACTTCGGTGGTGCAGGACGTGACCGGGCCCGGCCGGCCCTCGATCTCCACCAGGCACAGCCGACAGCCGCCATAGGCCTCCAGGCGCTTGTCGTAGCACAGGTGCGGGATGTCAATGCCCGCGTCGAGCGCCGCCTGCAGGACGTTGGCGCCCGGGGCGGCGGTTACGGAACGGTTGTCAATGGTGAGCGAGATCACGGGCGTACCTCGTTGGCTTGGTGCAGAATGCGTCACCCGGTGCGGCCTCATTCTTCCTGCCGTTCCAGGTCACACCGCAGACAGCGGCCGGCTTCGGCGCACGCCTGCTCGGCGTTGAGACCCAGAAGCACCTCGGCAAAGCCGCAGGTGCGCGCCTCGGCGCACAGCTCTGCTTCCAGGGCTCGGGCCAGGGGTTCGAGGGCCTCTTCCGGCGGGCGGCGGGAGGTGAGTCCCAGGTCCTCGGGCAACTCGCCCGCCCCGCCCAGGTAGCGGTCAATGGCGATGGCGGCCTTCTGCCCGGCGGCGATGGCGGTGATCACGGTGGCCCCGCCAGTCACGCAGTCGCCGCCGGCATAGACGCCCTCAAGGGCGGTCGCCATGGTGCGCGGGTCAACGGCGAAGCGGCCCCGTTGCACGATCGAGTCGGCGGGTGCCGCCTCCGCGTCCCTGGCGATCTCCACGGAAGGGACCTGCCCGATGGCCGGGATGACCGTGTCGCAGTCCAGGCTGAACTCAGTGCCGGGCACGGGGACCGGCCGACGGCGGCCATCCTGATCAGCCTCGCCAAGCTGCATGCGTTGCAGCGCAATGCCCGCGACGTGACCGTCAGCCCCGACGAGGCGCGTCGGGGTGACCAGGAAGTGCATCTCGACGCCTTCCTCCAGCGCGGCCGCGACTTCTTCCTCGTAGGCCGGCATCTCCTCGCGGGTCCGCCGGTACAGTAGCATGACTTGCTCCGCGCCCAGCCGCACAGCAGTCCGGGCGGCATCAACGGCGGCGTTCCCGCCCCCGATGACCGCGACCCGTCGCCCGCACTGCGGCTCCTCTCCCAGGGCGCATCGGCGCAGTAATTCGAGGCTGTCGAGCACTCCAGTCAGCTCCTCTCCGGGCAGGCCGAGAGGCTGCGAGCGTTGTGCGCCGGTGGCGATGAAGACGGCCTTGTACTGGGTGCGCAGGGCCGCCATGTCGTCCACGCGCACGCCGGTCCGCAGCACCACGCCCTGGCTGACGACGAAGTCAATGTCCCGCTGGAGAACCGCCCGGGGCAGCCGGTACTCCGGGATACCCAGCGCGAGCATCCCGCCCGCGATGGGCCACTGCTCGAACACGACGGGCCTGCGCCCCATGAGCGCGAGGAAGTAAGCGCAGCTCAGGCCGCCGGGCCCCGCGCCGACAATCACCACCTCGGCCGCTTCGCCCTGCTCCTCCCACGCCGGGACGGACGCCGGGACGGCGGGGACAACGTCGGACACGTAGCGCTTTAGCGCCCGGATGGCCAGTGGCTCGTCCACATCGGTGCGGCGGCAACGCGCCTCGCACGGGTGGTCGCACACGCGCCCGCAGACCGACAGGAACGGGTTGCGGCGGCGGATCAGGTCCGCCGCCTCGGCCAGGCGTTCCTCGGCGATCAGGCTGACGTACTCGGGCACGTTGACCCCGGCGGGGCAAGCATGCTGGCACGGCGCCCGCACCAGAGCCTCACACGCCGAGGCGCGGCAATGCCCGAGCAGGATGTGCTCCTCGTACTCCTCGCGGAAGTAGCGGAGCGTGGACAGCACCGGGTTGGGCGCGGTCTGCCCCAAGCCGCACAGCGAGGTTGCCTTGACGGTGTGGGCGAGCTTCTCCAACTCGTCAAGGTCGCTCAGCTCCCCCTCGCCGCGCGTGATGCGCTGGAGGATTTCGAGCATCCGGCGGGTGCCGATGCGGCACGGCACGCACTTGCCGCACGACTCGTTCTGGGTGAACTGCAGGAAGTATCGGGCGAGGTCCACCATGCAGGTGTTCTCGTCCATCACGATCAGCCCACCGGAGCCCATGATGGCGCCGATCTGCTTGACGGTGTCGTAGTCAATCGGCAGGTCGAGATAACGCGCCGGCACGCAACCGCCCGACGGCCCGCCCATCTGCGCCGCCTTGAAGGCCTTCCCGCCGGGGATACCCCCGCCGATGTCGAAGACGATCTGGCGCAGCGTCACCCCCATCGGCACCTCGATCAGCCCGGTGTTGTTGACCTTCCCGGCCAGCGCGAAGATCTTGGTGCCCTTGCTGCCCTCGGTGCCGATGGCGGCGTACCACTCGTGGCCGTTGAGAATGATCGGCGCGATGTTGGCGAGGGTCTCGACATTGTTGATCGTGGTCGGCTTGCCGCGGTAGCCCTTCTGCGCCGGGAATGGAGGCCTTGGCCGCGGCATCCCGCGGTGGCCTTCCAGCGACGCGATCAGCGCGGTCTCCTCGCCGCACACGAACGCGCCGGCGCCCTCGTGAATGCTGACGTCGAAGCTGAAGCCCGAGCCGAGGATGTTGTCCCCGAGCAGCCCGGCCTCGCGCGCCTGCTCGATGGCCAGACCGGCGTTCTTGACCGCGATCGGGTACTCCGAGCGGACGTAGATCAGCCCCTGCGAGGCGCCGATGGCGTAGCCGGCGATGATCATGCCCTCGAGGATGGCATGGGGCGAGCCCTCCAGCAGGCTGCGGTCCATGAAGGCGCCGGGGTCGCCTTCGTCGGCGTTGCAGATCAGGTACTTCTCGTCTCCGGGCTGCTGGGCGCACAGGCCCCACTTCACACCGGTGGGGAAGCCCGCCCCGCCGCGGCCGCGCAGGCCCGCCGCCTTGACCTCCTCGACAATCGCCGCCGGCGCCATCTGCAGGGCCTTGGCCGCCGCCGCATAGCCGTCGCGGGCGAGGTAGTCGTCCAGGTCCACCGGGTCCAGGTCCACATTGTGCCGGAAGACGATGCGGGTCTGCGACTTGTAGAAGGGCACATCCTGGTCGCAGCAGACGGCGGCTTCGGTGGCGGGGTCGGTATAGAGCAGTCGGTCAATGACTTCCCCGTCCAGCGCCGTCCGCTTGACGATCTCGGGCACGTCCTCCACCTGCACGCGCGCATAGAAGATGCGCTCGGGGTGGATGACCAGCACCGGGCCCTGCTCGCAGAATCCGTGGCAGCCGGTGCGCTTGAGGCGGATCTTGTCGCTCGCGCCGAGCCGGGCGATCTCCTGCTCGAATGCCTCACAGACGGCCTCCGAGCCGACCGCCAGGCAGCCGGTGTTGCACACGGCGATGGTCCGTGGCCGCTGGGCGGCCACCGCGGCCTGCTTGCGGGCCTGCAAGTCTTGCGCTGTCAGAATCTTGCTCATGCCTCTGGCTCCTGCCGGTACTGGCCGAGGACCTTCCTGGCCTTCTTCGCATCGAGTTTGCCGTAGTACTTGCCGTCCACCATCATCACCGGCGCCAGCGCGCAGGCGCCGACGCAGGCCACCGTCTGCAGCGTGAAGTTCATGTCCGGGGTTGTCTGCCCGGGCTCAATGCCCAGTTCGTCACACACGCAGTCCAGCAGGTGCTGGCTGCCGCGCACATGGCAGGCGGTGCCCCGGCACAGACACACCGTGTGGCGCCCCCGCGGGACCAGCGAGAAGTTGCCGTAGAACGTCGCCACGCCGAGCACCTTCGCCCGCGAGATGCCCAGGTGCCGCGCCACCGGCTCGATCGTCACCCCGGGGATGTAGCCGTAGCAGTCCTGCACGCTGCGGAGCAAGGGGATGAGTTCGTCAGCACGGCGAGGATAGCGGGCGAGCACAGGGGGCAACAGCGACAGGTCCACGGCGACGGCCTCGACCTGCGAACGCGCGGCAGGGCTCTCGGAAGCCATGGCGAACTCTCTTGGGGCGGCGAACGTTGCGGATGGGTACAACCATACCTCATTCGCCGCAGTGGCCCCTGTGCCCTCCCTGGGGACCGGGAATGAGTCGAGTGATTCCGTACGTAAGGGTCATTGGCCCCAAGAACAGCGGCAAGACATGCCTGATCGAGGCGCTCGTGCGCGAACTCTCCGCGCGCGGGCTGCGCGTCGGGACCATCAAGCACGACGCCCACCAGTTCGAGATTGACCACGAGGGCAAGGACACGTGGCGTCACCGGCAGGCGGGATCGGTCGCGACCGTCATCTGCTCGGCAAGCCAACTGGCCCTCATGTGCAACGTGATCGAGGCGCCATCGATTCCGGAGTTGGTCGCGCGCTACTTCGACGGCTGCGACCTCGTGCTGGTAGAGGGCTACAAGTCCGACTCCGGCCCGGCCATCTGCCTGGGCGGCGTAACCACCGAGGGGCATGTGCTGGCGTCCCTGCCCCAGGGGCACGGCCTGACGGCGGAGCAAATCGGGGAACTTGCCGACCTCGTGCAGACTCTACCTCATGGGGCCGAATGACCCCGGGAGACACCGATGCTGGAGCTGACTGAAGCCCAGGAGAAGCTGCTGGGGAACCTGTCACCCTTGCCGCCGGTGGCCGTGCCCCTGGCCGAAGCCGTCGGGCATGTGCTGGCCGAACCGGTGCGAGCCGACCGCCCCATCCCGCCCTTCGACCGGGCCGCCATGGATGGCTATGCCGTCCGCAGCGCCGACTTGCCGCCCGAAGGCGGCACGCTCGACTGCGTGGCCGAGATCAAAGCCGGGGAGGCGTGGGAAGGCCTGGTGCAGCCCGGTACGTGCGTGGCGATCATGACCGGCGCGGCGGTGCCCTCCGGCGCTGACGCTGTCATCGAGGTCGAGAAGACCGGCGCCGGCGGCCGGGGCTTTGCCGGCCCCAGCATCGGCCCGATCGTCTTCACCGCTGGGGCCAAGCCCGGGGCGAACATCGCCGCGCAGGGCGAGGACGCCATGGCCGGCGAGGTGCTGCTGCAGCCCGGCGCCGTGCTCTTCCCGACCGCCTGCGGCCTGCTGGCGCTGGTCGGGCACACGACCGTGCACGTCCACCCGCGCCCGCGGGTGGCGCTGCTGTCCACCGGTGATGAGATCGTCGCCCCGGAGGCCGTGCCGACGGCCGTCCAGGTGCGCGACGCCAACCGGGCCATTGTGACGGGGGTCCTGCGGCAGGCCGGTTTCGACCGCATCACCGATCTGGGGCTGGCCCGCGACAACGCCGCCGACCTGCGCCGCGCCGTCACTGAGGGCCTGAACCACGACGTCCTGCTCGTCTCCGGCGGCGTGTCCATGGGCACTTCGGACATCGTGCCCGCTGTTCTATCTGAGTTGGGAGTATCGTGCCTGTTTGCCAGGGTGGCCATCAAGCCCGGCAAGCCCCTGTGGGTCGGCCGGTCGGCCACGGGCGGGCTGGTCCTGGCCATGCCGGGCAACCCACTGGCGGCTCTGGCCCACTCCATGGAGATGGTCCTGCCCGCGCTGCGGCGGCTGGCGGGCCATGCGCGCCCGATCCTGCCGCTGCAACGGGCCCGGCTGACCGAGGCGCTGAAGGTGAAGGGCGACCGCCTGGCGCTGCTGCCGGTGCGCCTCGAGCCGGATGGCCGGGGCCTGGCCGCCACGCCCCTGCGTAGCCACGGCTCGGGTGATGTGGTCGGGTCCGCCCTGGCCAATGGCATCATCTTCCTGCGGCCCTCCGAGATTCCCTATGAAGAGGGCTCGGAGGCCGATGTGCGCGTGTGGTGGTAGGGACGCCTTTCTCGCCAGACCATGACAATGGCAGACGCACTACCTGACATCCTGAGGGCCGAGGCCGACGCGGCGGAAGCGCTGCCGCTGGACTACCTGCGCGTGTCGGTGACCGACCGCTGCCAGCTCAACTGCGTCTACTGCCGCCCGACCGGCGCGCCGCCCACCGGCGGCCTCACGGTGTTGCCGCTGGATGAACTGGTGGCGTGCTGCGCGGCCATCTGTGAAGTCGCGCCGGTCCGCAAGATCCGCCTGAGCGGTGGCGAGCCGCTCCTGCGCCCGGATCTGCCCGAACTCATCGCGGCGCTGGTGGCGCTTCCCGCCTGTCCCGAGGTCACGCTGACCACCAATGGCGTGCTGCTCGCCGAACGCGCCGCCGAGCTGGCGGCCGCGGGCCTCAGCCGTCTGAACGTCAGCCTCGACACCGCCGATGCCGCCTGCTTTCTGCGCCTCACGAGCGAGGACGCCCTGGCGCAGGTGTTGCGCGGCCTGGACGCGGCGCGGGCGGCGGGCTTCACCAACACGAAGCTCAATGCGGTGCTGATGTCTTCGCTGGGCCCGGAACAGATCGCCCCGTTGCTGCGGGTGGCGGCTGAGCACGAGGCAATGCTCCGCCTGATTGTGCTAATGCCTCTCGGGATGGAGCCGGCCGTCTACGAGGCGGCGTTTGTGACGGCCGACGAGGGCTGGCGGCGCGTGGCGGCGGCCCTGGGCCGGCCGCTGGAAGCCGTCCCGGCGGGAGCGGCCGGCCACCCACGCTTCGCCGCGACGCTGGCCGACGGCCGCCGGGTCACGGTCGAGATGATCGCCCCGATGTCGCGACCGTTCTGCGCGGACTGCCGGCGCCTGCGGCTGTCATGCGACGGACAGATAGTCCCGTGCCTGCTGTCGCCCGTGCGCGTGCCGCTGCGCAACGAGGCTGGCAAGCTCCCCGATCCCACCGCTCTGCGGTCCCTGCTCCGGCAGGTTGTTGGCCTGAAGTGCCGGGCCAGTGACGCGACGTTGAGCGGCATGTGGGCGATAGGGGGATAGAGACACGAGAGGCCCCGCGCACAGGAAAGCGACGGTGGGGCCGCGAATAGGTATGGCGTGAAAGGTGCTGTCATGCGAAGAAGCGGATGCTGGCTGGCTGCCCTTCTGGCCGCCGGCTTGACGGGGGCGTGGGCCCAGTCCAGCGGCCCGCACATCGGCTACATCTACCCGGCCGGCGGCCAGGTGGGCACGACCTTCCGGGTCGTGGTCGGGGGGCAGCTTCTGCGCGGCGCCGACGCTGGCTACGTGTCCGGGGCGGGTGTGCGCATCTCCGTGGTGGACTACGCCTGGGCGCTCAATGACAATGATCTGCAGGACGCCGGGTGGTTCATGCGCGAGCTGGTGCGGCGGCGCTGGAGCCTTGCCTCCATGCGCTACGAGCAGCAACGCGACGACCCGCTCGAACTCCCCGACCACCCCTGGCTGCGCGACCTGGACCACAAGAGCTGGGGCGAAATGACCCGGCTGAAGACGCAACTCTTCGACCCCCGCAAGCAACTCAACACCCAGATCAGCGAGCAAGCCATCCTGGACATCACGATCGCCCCCAACGCCGCGCCGGGCGACCGGGAGTTGCGACTGGCGACCCCTCGCGGCCTGACCAACCCCATGCCCTTCCAGGTCGGCGTGCTGCCCGAATTCCGCGAGGAGGACGTCGCCGAACCGGCGGCCCGCGCGTTGGACCTGCCGGCGCTGCTCAACGGCCAGATCATGCCCGGCGAGGCGGACCGGTTCCGCATCCGCGCCCGCCGGGGGCAGCAGCTCGTCATCCGCGTGCTGGCCCGGCGCCTCGTGCCCTACCTCGCCGACGCCGTGCCCGGCTGGTTCCAGCCCGTCGTGTCCCTGCGCGACGCGCAGGGGCATGAGGTCGCTTTCGCCGACGACTACCGCTCCGACCCCGATCCCGTTTTGTTCTACAAACCTCCCGCCGACGACGTCTACACCCTCGAGGTCCGCGACTCGATCTACCGTGGGCGCGATGACTTCGTCTACCGCCTCAGCGCCGGCGAGTTGCCCTTCATCACGCAGATGTTCCCGCTGGGCGCGCGCGAGGGGGCTACGACCGTCGCCGCGATCTCCGGCTGGAACCTGCCGACCGACAAGCTGCCGCTGGACACGCAGCCGGGCGGCGATGCCATTCGGCTGGCGCGCCTGACCCAGGCCCGCGGGCAGGCTGATGACCTGCCCTACGCCGTGGACCGATTGCCCGAGGCGCCGGAGGCCGAGCCCAACGACACGGCCGCCGCGCCGCAGCAGCTCGCGCTACCCGTGATCGTCAACGGTCGCATCAGCCAGTCGGGCGATGTGGACCGCTTCCGCTTCCAGGGGCGCGCCGGGGAGGAGATCGTGGCCGAGGTGATGGCCCGGCGGCTGAACTCCCCGCTCGATTCGCTGCTGCAACTCACGGGCCCGGATGGGGCTGCGATAGCCGTCAACGACGACCAGCCGGACCCGGCGGCGGGGCTCACGACCCACCACGCCGACTCCTACCTGCGCGTCAAGTTGCCTGCCGACGGAGCGTACGCGTTGGCCCTGTCCGATGTGCAGCATCAGGGCGGCGACGCCTACGCCTACCGCCTGCGCGTCGGGCCGCCGCAGCCGGACTTCGTCCTGCGCGTCACGCCCACCGGGCTGGCGCTGTCGCCCGGGCAGTCCCGGCCGGTGACCGTGCAGGCCATCCGCCGCGACGGCTTCGCCGGGGACATTGACCTCACGCTCAAGCCGGGCGCCGGGGGCTTCACCGCCAAGCCGGCGCGTATCGCCGGAGACAAGGACTCCGCCGACATCGCCGTTACGGCGCCGCGCGACGTGCCGCGACAGGCGTTCGCCCTGCACTTCGAGGGCCGCGCCCAGGTCGGTGACGCCGCGATCATCCGCCCGGCCGTGCCCGCCGAGAAGATGATGCAGGCCTTTGCCTACTGGCATCTCGTGCCCCAGCAGGAGTTCCTGGTCGCCATCCCTCGCCCTCAGCCGGTGCCGGCGGTGTGGCGGCCGCTCTTGCCGGGCGTGCGCTGGGCCAGCACCGCGCCGACGCGCATACCCCAGGGCGGCACGGTGCAGGCGCAACTGCTGGCCCCGCAGGTCCTGGCCGACAGCCGGCACACGCCCTTGCCGGCGGTCAAGCTGGAGTTGGCGAGCCGCCCCCGGGGGATCATCCTGGATGACTGGAAGGCCACGCCGACAGGCCTGCTGGTCACCTTGCGTGGCGATGCCATCATCGCGCACCTGGGGAACACGGGCAACCTGATCCTGGGCGCCTCAATCGAGCTTGAGGGTGGCGCGGGCGACCGCGGGGATCTGTCGCGCGAGCGCGTCTCACTCGGGGTCCTGCCCATCCTGCCGTTCGAGATCGTGCGGCCGTAAACACAAAGGGGGGCAGAAGGCATGGAGGTGGCCCAATGAGCAGCCCGCAATCCAGACTCGTCATCTTGAGCACCCTGATCTTGACGCTGCTACCCGCCGCCAGCGGCCTGTGGGCCCAGGACGCGCTGTCAGCGAAGCTGGACCAAAGCGGCATGATCACTCTCAGCCGCGGGGGCGTCGAGCTGGGCATGATGGAGCTGAACGCCCACGGCCCACAGTGGCAACATGCCCCGCAGGCGACCGCCACGGCCCAGGCGAGCGACCTGCCGGACGGTGGCGGCAAGCGCTTCGTCGGCGTGCTGCCGGTGCCCAACACCGACGGCGGGACGCTCCGCTACACGCAGGTCGTCAAGTCCCTGGCGCAAGGCTTCAGCCTGCAGTACGACCTCGCGCCCACCAAGACGATGAAGCTCAACGGCCTGCAGTTCTCGCTGCTGCTACAGGTGGCGACTTACGCGGGCAAGAACGTCACCATCTCACGCCTGGAGGGCGACCCGGACACCGTGGGCTTCCCGCAGGATCAGCCGTTCAACGGCTGGTTCGGTGAGGCCGCACGGATCGAGGTGGCCAAGGAAACACCGGACGCAATCGGTATGGAACTGCGGGCGGTCGCCGATGCCATGATGCAGGACTTGCGCAAGTGGGAACACCCGGTCTATGAGGTCCGCTTCCCGGCGATCAGCGACGACCAGGGGCGCGAGGTGACCGCGGACGACCGGTTCCACCTGGAACTTACCGTCACGCTCGCCGGGCCGGTGAAGCTGGTAGGACCGTAGGGACCAGGAGCGTCGGAGACACCGCCCATGCGCATTCTGCACCTGGCCGCCGGCGCCGGGTCGTTCTACTGCGGGGCCTGTGCCCGCGACATGGTCATGGCCCGTGGCCTCATCAAGCGCGGCCATGACTTCCAGATTCTGCCCCTCTACACGCCGCTGCGGATCGAGGGCGAAGAGCCCTCGCCCATCGGCGACGTCTACCTCGGCGGCATCAACGCCTGGCTCCAGCAGCATTCCGGGCTCTTCCGCCGCCTCCCCGCGGGGCTCGACCGCGTCTTCGACCACCCGGCGCTGTTGCGCTGGGCCTCCCGCTTCGCCATCCGCACCAAGCCGTCACAACTCGGCCCGATGACCGTGTCGGTACTCGCCGGCCGCGACGGGCGGCAGCGCAAGGAAGTCGAGCGCCTGCTCGACTTCCTGCGCAGCCAGGAGCCCCCCGACCTGATCAGCATCACGAACTCCCTGCTCTCCGGCCTGGCGCCGGCGCTCAAGCAGGCCCACCCCGTGCCGGTCGTGTGCGGCCTGCAGGGCGAAGAGAGCTTCGTGGCGGGCCTGCCGCCGCGCCACCGGCAACAAGCGCAGGACCTCATGCGCGCCAACGCCGCCCACGTGGACCTGTTCCTGGCGCCGGGCGAGGCGTATGCGGACGCGATGGCCACCTTTCTCGACGTGCCGCGCGCGCGCATCGCTGTCGTCCGCCCGGGCCTGGAGTTGGCGCAATACGCCCGCCCCGGACCGCGGCCCACTGCCCCCTTCACCATCGGCTATCTCTCGGTCATCATCCCGCGCAAGGGGCTCGACTTGCTGGTCGCCGCGTGGCTCAAGCTCGTCGAGGAGGGGCATGACGGCATCCGTCTGAAGGTGGCAGGGCAGGTCCTCGACCCGCGCTATCTGCAGGGCGTGCAGCGCACCATCGCGCGGGCCGGCCTGACCGACCGCTGCGAGTTTTTCGGCGAGGTCGAACTGGCGCAGAAGATCGAGTTCCTGCACGGCTGCAGCGTGTTCGCAGTGCCCAGCCGCTTCGCCGAGAGCCGGGGGATTGCGGTGATGGAAGCGATGGCGGCGGGGGTGCCGGTGGTGGCGCCGAACTCCGGCGTCTACCCGGAGCTGTTCCGGCTCGTCGGCGGGGGTGTGCTGCATGAACCGGAGGACGTGGGATCGCTGACGGCGGCGTTGCGCCAGGTCGTGACTGAGGCGGGGGAAGCCGACGCGGCCGCCGTGCGGGCGGTGGAGGGGCTACAGGCCCACTGCGGCCCGGAAGTCACCGCCGCGCAGCTGGAGGAGCTGTTCCACGACCTACTGGGGCGCTGAAGCGGACGCCTCGGCCCGCATCGCCGCCCACGCCCGCAGCCCCGAAGTCGTGTCCACCCCGTAGAGGCTGTCCCGTCCGGCCAGCATCGCCAGCCGCCCGGCCATGGCTGCATCTTCCCCGTTGAGCAGCGCCGTCAGGAAGCCACCCACTGCCGCGTCACCCGCACCACAGGCGTTGCAGACGCGGGCAGGATCAGCCGGGTAGGCCGGGAGCCAGAGGCACTGGTTGCCCCACGCCTCAGGCGGCAGGGCCAGGGCCACGTCGCTGACGTCCCCCGTCCGCAACAGCCCGCCCCGCGCGCCGAGCTTCAGGAGCACGATGCGGCTGCCGAGGGCCAACGCCTCCGCCGCCAGCTCCTCGCACAGGGCCGGGGGCGCCATCGCGGCGATGTCGCCCTCCCCGGCGGCATCGGCGAGGCGCTGCGCCTCCGCCGGTGCCAGCATCACCAGCAGCTCCTCCAGACTCGGGGTGAAGATGTCCACGTCGGGCAACACCCGGGCCAGCAGCGCGCGCCAGTCCACGGCGCCCGTCGGCCCTTGCGGGTCGGGCAGCGTCATGTCCAATGATGTCGCGACGCCAAGCGCGCGCACGCGGCGGAGCATTGTGACCAATTCCGCCCCATCGTCGGCGCACAGGCGCGGCATGAGCGGCGGATAGCCGAAGTGGAACAGGCGGCTGCGGGCGACGAGTTCATAGTCCACATCATCGGCCCCGAAGGCGGCGTTGCAGCCGGGGCCTTCGAGAAACACGCGATCCGTCCCCGGCGGGGCGATGACGAGCCCGTAGGCCGTGCCGGCCGCCGCCGTGCGGCGCAGGTGCACCGCGGCCCCGTGGCCCTCCAGCAGTCCCAGCAGCAGGTCGCCCAGACGGTCCTGCC
>CAZZDO010000073.1:0-2603 GCA_964653205.1 uncultured Armatimonadia bacterium
ATCATGACGTGCTCCGGGGCGTGGAAGGCATTCTCGTAGAAGGCCACGCGCACGATCTTGCCCCACGGCTGGTTCTGCGGGTTCTCCCAGTGGGTGAGGTCCAGGTCAAGGGCGACGTGGGTCCATTCGTTCAGCTTCACGGGGAAGGAGCGGTTGAAGGGCCCCTTCGCGGTCCAGAGCTGCACCCTCATGCCCGTGCCGTAGTTCTGCTTGACCCAGAAGCTGAGTTGGTCGGCCGGGCCGGCGCCGGTGAGGTCGAGTTCGTGGAAGAGGTTGAAGCCCCGGTAGGGCTTGGCCCCCGCCTGTGGCTGGGCCTGGAGGGCGAACTGCCCGACCTTCGCCTCACGGGTGACCGAGAGCGTCGTGTGGTCGGTCACATCCCACCCGCAGGCGGTGGCGTCGCTCAGGGCGGCGAACTCGAGGGCGTCGGGTTCCTGGGCGAAGGCCAGGCCCCCGGTGATCACGGCACAGGCCAGACAGGCCACGACGCGGCGCAGCTTCATGGCGTTCGTCCTCCGGGTGTCTCAGCGCGCGAGGGTCAGCTCCCGCACGCCCTCAATCTCGGCCTCCAACGTCACATACCGCGACTGCTCCACCGTCTCGGTGCGGGACTTCGTCGTCTTGCCATCGAGCGTCACGCGGCTGCACTTGTCCCAACCCGGCAGCATGATCCGGAACGTGACGTGTTCGCCCGTGCCGCCGAAGAGCACGTGCACGCGGTCGCGCGTGCGGCGGTAGCGATAGGTAAAGTGCTTGTCCGAGGCGGGGAAGTGGGCCGTGGCCGCGGCTTGCTTGACGCCGACGGCCGGCCAGCGTGGCGCACAGAGCACATGTTCCAGCACCTTGCCCTGCGATTGGATGCCCGCCAGCTCCTCGACGAGGGCCGTGGCCCACGGGCCCAGCCCCCACGGGTCGTAGTTGGTCTGGTGGTGCGGGGCATTGATGGCCGCGCTGCCGTCGGCGTTGTACCAGGTGAACAGGGCGCCGTGGTCGCGCCGCATGGTCGCCAGCAAGTCGCGCAGCAGGCGGCTGGCCAACTCCTCCCGGCCGTGGCGCAGCGCCGCCCGGCACAACTCGCCCCCGACCCACGGGAACAGCCCGCCGTTGCAGTACTCGCCCTCGCCCCGCGTCCATGCGCCCGCGTTGCGCCTGAAGTAGCCCAGCCGATCCGGGTAGCCCGGCTGCAGGCTCCACCACGGGAAGGCGTCGCCGGTCTCCTCCCAGCGGCGGACGTACTCGTCAATGATGGAGACCGCCTGGGCGTGGGTGGTGAACTCCCGGTTCAGCGCCGCGGCGTTGCTCATGGTGAGTTGGTTGGCTTCGTCGAAGTCCCCGTGGTCGAAGGGGTCGAGGTGGATATGGGGGCGGTACTTCACGCCATCCCAGAACAGCTCGTTGCCGCGGGCGCGGTAGTACGCGTGCAGCCGCCGGTAGTGGTCGGCGCGTTCGGGGTCGCCCAGCGACGTGAAGGCCTCGCCCAGCAGCGCGCAGGCGTGGCAGATCTGTGAGGTGTCGCCCTGCATGAGCACCCACTTCTTCGCCGTCTCGGCGTAGGCGTGCTCGCCGTCTTCGTCAAAGGCGATGTCCCATTCGTCGAGGGTGTGCGGGCGCTTGATGACCCCATGCTGGTCGTCGAACATCATCGGGTCGGTGGTGGCGAAGTCCAGCCCGGCCTCGACGGCGGGCATCATCTCCCGCAACCACGCATCGTCGCCGTGGGCGATCCAGCCCTTGCACAGCGTGGTCGCCATGCCGATCTCCAGGTCGGCCATGCACGTGCGAAGTTTGCGTGGCGTGCGGGCGCAGGGGTAGTTGTCGCCGTAGACGTGGTCGGGCAGGCGACCGTCCGGCCACTGGTTGTCATACACGGCCTCGAACATGCTCTTGACGTCGGCGAGGAAGTAGCGCAGGCCGTCAATGCCGAAGGCGGGGTAGGCCAGATTCTGGCGGGAGTTGTCGGCGGCCTTGTAGTAGGTGCGCAGCTTCCCATTGACCTGCGTAACGTCAAGGGTCTGGCGCAGGCCCTCGGCGAGCAGGTCGAGCAGCTCATCCATCTCGCCAGTGTCGGTCGCGATGCCCGTCTGCGCCTGGACGCGGAAGCTCCCATGCCGCATGTAGGGCGCCTCGCCCGGCCGGGGGATGGTGGCGGTGATGAGGTGCACGCCGGGCTGGCCGCCGGGGCGCACCGTCAGCTCGGCTCGCCCCTTGCCGGCGGTCACGGTCTGCTGCAGGTACACGTGGTGGGCGGCGTCGGTGAGCTGGAAGGTGACGGGCTGCCCCTGCAGCCCCCGCCACTGCAGGACCAGCTTCACCTCGTCCAGCGGGGCGCAGGTGCGGGGGGTGGTCCAGATGACTCCGGCTTCGTTCAGGCGCATGCGCAGGCCTCCGTGGCCGGTGGCAGGTTGGACGCCCGGCCAGGAGGACATTCGGCCCGGCGCACCCGGAGTCCTCGCCACGCCAACACACGGGGTAGAGCGGGCGTCCCGCCCGCCCCGGCGACCGTCAGCGGGCGGGACGCCCGCTCTACCCCCATGCTGGTCTGGCGGGCGGGACGCCCGCTCTACCCCCGTGCTGGTCTGGCGGGCGGGACGCCCGCTCTACCC
>CAZZDO010000073.1:2703-16323 GCA_964653205.1 uncultured Armatimonadia bacterium
GGGACGCCCGCTCTACCCCCGTGCTGGTCTGGCGGGCGGGACGCCCGCTCTACCCATGTCGAGGAACCGTGACCGCGGGGCGGGGTACCCTTCGGCGCGGCTCAGGGCCTCCGGCAAGCCCCTCGGCTGTGCTTCGCCCTGCAGCGCCGGCCTACGCACCTCCCGAGTTCGCCGTCAGTCGCTGCACCAACCCCGCCAGCTCTCGGGCGGTCGTTTCCGGGCCGAGCACCGCGGAGGCGCCGTGGCTGAGCAGCTCGTCCGTGAGTTCAGCTTGCCCCTCGGCGGCGATGAAGACGACGGACGGCCGGCGGAGCATGTAGCTCGCGAGTTGCAGGAGTTGGCGCGCGTCGGCCTCGGGGAGGGCGAGGTCACAGATTACGGCTTCGGGACGCCCCCGGGACACGCCGCGCAGGACCTCGGACATCGTCTCGGCAGTCAGGACCTCATAGCCATGCCCCAGCAGGCGGGTAGCGCAGTCCTGGCGCAGGGCGGTCGGCCCCATCGCCAGCAGCACCGTGCCCCGCCCTGCGGACGAGGCGTCATCCTCGGCGGGTTCGGTCTCGTCGGCAGCCCCCAGCACCAGGCCCTCGTACTGGGGGAAGCGGAGTTCGAAGCAGGTGCCGGCGGCCAGGCGGCTGGACACACTGATGGCGCCGCCGTTGGCGTGCACCAACCCGCGCGAGACGAAGAGGCCCAGGCCGGCGCCCGGGTGCGGGCTCTCACCGTGCCGGCCCTTGGTGCTAAAGAACGGCTCGAAAATGCGCGAGAGGTTCTCGGGCAGAATGCCGTCGCCGTCATCGGAGACGCGGATGACGATCTCGCCGGTGCCCTCGGTCGGGGCCTCGAGCCGAGTCTCGAGCGTCAGCGCCCCTCCCTCGGCCATCGCCTGGCTGGCGTTGATGATGAGGTTGAGCAACACCTGCTGGATCTGCCAGCGGTCAGCGAAGATGCGTCCGTTCTCGACCTGGTAGTCGCGGACGACCTGGATCTCGCTGTTCTCGAGCTCGCGCTCGGCCAACAGGAGCGCGGCCTCAATGGGCTCTTCGGGCTGCAGGGCCTCGCGCTGGGGTTCGCGGGGGCGGGCGAAGCTCATCAGGTCGCGGCCGATCTCGCAGCCGCGCGCGGCCAGCCGCCGCACCGCCTCAATCAGGTCGGCCACCGACTCGGGGGTGCCGTAGGCCGCGACCGTCTGCGCCCGGGCGCTCAGGGAAGCCAGCAGGTTGTTGTACTCGTGGGCTACCCCGGCCGCCAACTGCCCCACCGCGGCCAGCCGCTGCGTCTCCTCGGCCTGCTTGCGCACCGAGATGTCGCGGGCGCTCGTCAGCACTGCACTCTCGCCGTCATAGCGGATCAGCGTGCTGTTGAGTTCCAGCGGGACGTTGGTCCCGTCGTGACGCACGCACACCGTCTCGCACGAGCAGTAGCCGAGTTGGCGGAGCGTCTGGAGCCACTGGCTCTCCAGGACGTTGTAGCCGGGCGCCTCCAACTCCTGCAGGCGCCGGGCGCGCAGATCCCGGCGGCGATAGCCCAGGTGCTGGGTCGCCGCGCGGTTCACCTCCAGGATGCGCCCGCCCAACCCGTGGATGAAGATCGCGTCGCTGGCCTTGTCGAACAGGGCGCGGAACTTGCGCTCCTCCTGCCGCAGCGCCCGCTCCGCCTTGTGCCGCTGCTCGGCGATGTCCAGCGAGTGCAGCGCATACGCGACATCCAGGGCCAGTTCCTCAAAGAGGTTCTGCTCGTCCGGGTCCGTGGCCAGGGCGCGGGCGAGACGCACGCCCAGGACGCCGTAGGTCCGCCGATCATGGTGGATGCGGGTCATCAGCGTGACGCAGCCCAGCGGGCTGCTGCACAGGCACTCGGCGTGGCACTCCGGGCGTTTGTCCGCGAAGATCACGACGCCTTCGGTAGCCACTGCCTGGCGCAGGCAGGCTGCCAGGTGGCCATCAGGGCCCATGAGCATCTCTTGCGGCGGCAAGTCGGTTTGACCGGCCTGGTGCAGGTGCATGTCCGGGGCGCGCAGGTGCAGCAACCAGACTCCCAGGCCTGCGCCGGAACTGTGGATTTCGTCGCAGACCCCGCGCAACAACGGCTCGCGGTCGGTCTGTCGCGAAATGAGCTGGTTCACATTCCGGATCGCGCTCAGGATGGCGTTGAGGTGGCGGATGTGCTGGTCGGCGCGCTGGCGCTCGACGGCATAGCGCATGGCGCGCACGATGCTGGACGGCTCCGCCTCGCCCTTGACCAGGTAGTCCTGGGCGCCCCGGTGCACGGCCTGCAGGGCCAGGTCTTCGTCGGCCATGCCGCTGAGCACCACGACCGCGGTCTGGGGCGCGGCGTCGCGCACGGCCAGGAAGGTGTCCAGGCCGTGGCTGTCCGGCAGGCCCAGGTCCAGCAGCACCAGGTCAATGTTCTCGGTGTCCAGGTGCTGCAGGCCGCCCTGGAGCGTGTTGGCCCAGACCAACTCGACCTGCACTCCGGGGGCAGTGCGCACGGCCTCCCGCAGCAGACGAGCATCGCCCGGGCTGTCCTCCACCAATAGTACACGCAGGTGGGACGCATCCATCGCGATCACCTCGGCGGAAGCATGACGATGGTGAACCAGAAGTCCTCGATCGCGTCAATCACCTCGGCAAACTGATCCAGCCCCACCGGCTTGGTGACGTAGGCATTGGCATGTAGGCTGTAGGCCCGCATGATGTCCTGCTCGGCCTTCGAGGTCGTGAGGATCACCACCGGGATCTGCTGCAGGGCCGCATCGCCCTTGATCTCGGCCAGCAGCTCGCGGCCGTCCATGCGCGGCAGGTTCAGGTCCAGCAGGATCAGGTCCGGCCGCGGCGCCTGAGCGTGTTCGCCCTGCTGACGCAGGAACTCGAGTGCCTCCACCCCGTCCCGAACCACAAACAGGTTATTGCAGATCTTGCCCTCGCGCAACGCCTCCATCGTCAGCCGTACATCGCCGGGACTATCCTCCACCAGCAGGATTTGCACTGGCTTCGGGTTCTCGACCAATCGGTCCATCGTCGTGCCCCCTTTCCTTGGGTAGTGTGAAGGTGAACTTGGCCCCCCGTCCGGGAGCGGACTCCACCCAGATCCGGCCGTGGTGTCGCTCGACGATCTTGTGGCAGACCGCCAGCCCGATGCCCGTCCCCGGGTAGTCCTCGCGCGGGTTGAGCCGCTGGAAGATGGTAAAGATGCGTTCGGCGTATGCCATGTCCAGGCCGATGCCGCTGTCGGCGACGCAGAACTGCCACTCCGGCCCCTGGTCTGCGGCCGTGATGTAGACCCGGGGCGGGGCCTCGCCGCGGAACTTGATGGCATTGCCCACCAGGTTCTGGAACAACTGCACCAGTTGCCCTCCGTCGGCCATGACCTCCTCGGGCAAAGGGTCACAGATGATCTCCGCCGCGCTGTCCTCGATGGCCGCCTGCAGGTTGCCCAGGGCCTCCTGCACCACCGCGTTGCAGTCGGTCGGCTCCGGCGCCCGGCCGCGCGTGCCGACCCGGGAGTAGGTCAACAGGTCCTGGATCAGCCGGGACATGCGGCCGGCGCCATCCACCGCATAGCCGATGAACTCATCGGCGTCCGCATCGAGCTGGCCCTGGTAGCGCTTGGCCAGCAACTGGACGTAGCTGGACACCATGCGCAGGGGCTCCTGCAGATCGTGCGAGGCGACCGAAGCGAACTGCTCGAGCTCGGCGTTGGAGCGCTGGAGGTCGGCCAGCGCCTCGCCCAACGCCTCCTGCGCGTCGTGGCGCTCGGTGATGTCGAGCGCGAACTCGAGGATGAGCTGCGTGCCGTCCAGGTCGGTGAAGCCGGAGTTGTACATCTCGAACACCGCCCCGGCCGGGGACGTCTGCTCCCACATGATGGGCTCGCCGGTGGTCAGGGGCTCGAAGCTGCGGCAGTTCGGGCAAGGCTCGCGGCGGCCGAACATCGCCTGGTAGCACTTGCGTCCCCCGGGTTCGCCGAACAGCTCCACGAACCCCTGGTTGACATAGGCCAGGTCGCGCTCGGGGGTCAGCAGGCAGGTGTAGCCCGGCAGCATGCCCAGTACGTTGAAGAGCCGGGCCCGTTCCGCCGCGGTCTGCTCCTGGGCCCGGGCGCGCTGCGCCATCTCGGAGGTCAGTTGTTCGTTGGCCTCCGCCAACTCCGCGGTCCGGGTCTGCACCCGCGCCTCGAGGTCCTCGTTGAGAGCCTGCAATTCCGTCAGGTAGCTGCGCCGCTGGATCAGGCGCCACATGCCCTGCATCAGCAGTTGCAGTTGCACGACGTCGCGGTCGTCGTACGGCTCCTCCTTGTTGCCCACGCCGGCCACGGCCACGATCTGCTCGCCGTCGAAGACCGGGATGTTCATGTGCCGCGCCACGTGCACATGCCCGGCGGGGTAGCCCTTCTTCTGCGGGTTGGGCGCCTGGTAGTCGTTGGTGATCACCGGCTGTCGCTGCCGCACCGCCTCGCCCCACAGCCCGGTACTAACCACCGGGTACACGATCGGCTTGTCAATGATCGCGCACTCGGCCATGGCGGACTTGGACCACGAGTGCATGGTCAGGATGCTCTCGTCCTCGTTCATGAAGGCGAGATAGCCGATGGTGCTGCCGGTCAGGCGCACGGCCTCCTCGAGAGCGAAGTCCGTCAGCTGGTTCAAGGACGCTTCGGACATCTCGCTGAGCCGGTGGAGCGCCGCCAGACGATCGCGTTCGAGGGCCAGGCTGCGCTGCGCCTCACTCTCGGCCTCGGCCAACTCGCGCATGTGCAGGCCCAGGGCGATGTCCCCGGCCAGTTCGAGCAGCAGTTCCTGCTCCTCGGCGGCGGCTTCCGTCTCCGGCGCCAGGCAGACGCACAGCAGGCCGTAGTCGCGCTCCTCGTGAGCGAGCGTAACGGTCATGCGCGTAGGGCAGGGATTGGCGCCGGCCAGCGGGCAGCCCGCGCAGCCGTCGGCGTCCGCCACCCACACCAGGACGTCGCGGCCATCGGGTGCGGGTCGGGCGCACGGCGGCAGAGTCTGGCGCCGGATCATCTCCTGGAGGATGGGCAGCTTGTCGCCCAGCCCCTGGGAGAACAGCTCCCCCAGCTCCCCGTCGCGCCCGTACGTGACCAGCCAGGCCCGGGCGTAGCCGCGGCCGCCGATGAGCGTCTCGCAGCAGGCTTGTAGGAGACGACCGCGATCCGTCTCGACCTGGATGAGCTGGTTGACGTTGCGGATGGCCTTGAGGACCGAGTTGAGGTGGGCGATTCGCTCCTGGGCCTGTCGCTGTTCGGTGATGTCCACGCCGGTGGCGATGATGTGCTCGACGGCGCCGGCGTCGTCCACAAGACAGGTGTTGGACCACGAGATCAGGCGCGGCTCGCCGGCGCGGGTCAGCCAGTGGTTGGCGTAGTGGCTGGGGAACTGGCCGGCGCTCAGCTTGCTGAAGACCTCGCGCACGCCGGGCGCCTCCTCCGGCGCGAGGAACAAGTCCCAGAAGGGCTGGCCCTCGACCTCCTCGAAGCGGTAGCCGGTGACGCTCTCGCAGGTGCGATTGAAGCGCACGATGCGGCCCTCGGTGTCCAGGACTACCACCAGCGCGCCGAGAGTGCCAAGCACGGCGGAGCTGAACTCGGCCTCGCGCCGGGCGGCGGTCTCGGCCTGCTCGCGGGCGCGGAGGCCCTCCTCCAGGGCCACGACGGATGACTTCAGCTCGTTCGTCATGCGGTTGAAGGCCGCCGCCAACTCCCCGATCTCGTCGTTGCCTGCCACGCCCACCTTCTGGTCCAGGTCGCCGGCGGCCACCGTCTCTACGCCCCGCCGCAGCCGCACCACCGGCTTGACTACCGTGTGCCCGATCCAGATGGAATTCAGCGTCACGACCAGTCCCATCAGCAGGGTGAACAGCCCGGCCAGGAGCCCGGCGCGCCGCTGGTTGTCCAGCATCCGCTGGCTGTTGAGTTGGGACAGGCGCAGCGTCTGGGTGATCAGGTCCTGGGCGCGCACGCCCAGTTGCCCCAGCAGCCGCTCCTCGAGTTCGGAGTAGAAGGCCGGGGCCTGCTTGCCGCTCTCGCTCTCCTGGTGGCTGGCCACGAGTTCGCCAAACAGGACGGCGAGGGCCTTGTGCCCACGGCGCAGACGGTCGAGCGCGGCGGCGTCGGCGGCGGTGTCCAGGATGGGGTCGCTCAGGTCGCTTCCCAACGAGGCGTGCTTCTGTAGCCATTGCTGTCGCGGCCGGTCCTCGGCGTGCTGGACGTAGTCATTGGTGACCATCGTGAGGTCAAAGACACCGCGTAGCACGGCCGTGACCCGGCGGTCCCGGCGCACACTCAGCTCCAGGTCGTGGATCGCGTCCACCAGCACCAGCCCGACCCCGAGCGCGACCGCCAGGGAGAGCGCAGTGCCGAGTTGTAGCCGCCGGCTAATGCCCATGACGTTCCCTCACCGGATGATGGTGACGGCCTCGGGCCGCTGGGCCTCCAGCCCCGTGAGATAGAGCATCGGCAGGTAGTTGGGCATCGTCGTCTGCCGGGTCATCTTCTCGTGCATGGCCCAGCGGGCGATGTCCTCGAGGGACTGTAGCAGCGACTGGTCGAGCCGCACGCGCAGGTCCAGGCCATGCATCACCGCCGCGGCCTCGCTGGGGGTAAGGCCCAGCCGCGCCGCGACCACCTCCGCGGCCCGTCGCGGATTGGCGGCCACCATCTCCTCAGCCTGAAGCAGGCCGGCAATCAGCCGCTCCGCCACCTGCGGCCGCGCCGCCAGGAAGCCGCTGGTGGTGACCATGCTGTCCGTGCGGCGGTACAGGCCCGGCCCCGCGAACACCACTGCCCGGTCGCCCAGCCCGCGCCGAGCCTCGCTGACATACGGCTCGCGCATCGAGAAGGCGTCAATCGTCCCGGCGACCAGCGCCGGGGCCAGTTCCTCAGCCTTCATGAACGAGAGCTTAACGTCGCGTTCGGTCAAACCGTATTTGCCCAGGAAGTTGTGCAGGAAGAAGTGGACCGCCGAGGCCTTCTGGGTCGCCACGCGCTTGCTCCGCAGGTCCCCGGGCTGGCGGATGCCGCGGTCCTTGCGGGCGACGATGCGCGGCTCGTCGTCCGCGGCGCAGATCGTGGCCAGCAGTCGCAGGTCCAGCCGCTCGAAGCTGCTGACGACGAAGGGGACGTCCGCGCTGGTGACCAGGTCCGCCTCGCCGGCCAGCAAGCCCTCTAGCGCGCGCTTGCCGCTGGGGTAGTCGCGGACCTGCAGGACGAGGCCGGCCTGGGTGAAGTAGCCCTCGTGGTCGGCGATGAAGACCAGGGCGCTGGGGCTCTGCAGCGCCAGGCCGAGGGTGGCCGTCTCCGGTATCACGGTCGCCGCGCCGGACGTGGTGGGGTTAAGCGTCCCCCGGCAGCCGCCCAGAGGCGAGCCCAGGGCGGTGGCGAGGGCCAGCACCGCCAGCAGCCGGGCGCCCAGCCCCCGGCATAGCGCACACGGCACAGAGGAGCGACGGATGGCTGCCACCATCTGGATCACGCCCTAGCCTAGCATCAGGGTGTGGCGCCGGCCATCCGCAACCCGAGCCGAGCAGCAGCAGTGGGTGGGCAGCCGGATGGTGAGCGTGAATCCGCATCCCTTCCCGAGACGCGCGAGCACACCGCAACGCTTGCGGTTGCGGCGGTGCTTCGGAGTCGGGCTCTGCAGAGGGGCAGGGACTCTGTCAGGGGATGCAAAGACAAGACGGGAGACTCGTCGTCACAGCAGGGAGCCAACGGCCGTGTTGGCCCGCATGTGCGGATTGCCGCCGGTGCCACTCGCCCAGGCGTCGTGGCCGTCACAGACCCCACCGTCCTCTGCGGCAGTATCAGCAACCTCGCGCATGACGCGCTTCCTGGGATGAACGAGTGCTGCGTCGCCACGCCATGGGTGCGTCTACCGGCCAGAGGTTACGGGTGCCCTCCTCCAAAGGTCAACCCCGTGAACCGCTCCCTACGTGCATTCATTATACCACAGATTGCGGAATTCTTAACATCGGCGCCGCCGCGCTTCGTGTCTTGACCGGCAGTGTCGAGGGGTGCGCCCCTCCTACCGCAGGCTCTCTTCGCTCACCCCGATGATGACGTCAATGGTCTGGGAGGGATTGGTGCTCCAGGCCACGTCGAGCGCCACCGTCAGGCGGTACGTGTGTCGCGCTTGCGTGCCGACATAGGTCGGGGGGGCATCGCGTGGGATCTGCAGCTGCGCCTCCAGCATGAAGGGCTGTCCTCCCTGAATGCGGAGCGGCCCGGGCACGCGCTCATCCACGCTCACCGTAGTGTTGCTGTCGTGCTTCTCCTCAGTACCGACCTGGCGCAACCCCTGCCCCGCGTCGGGCCCCATGCTGGAGCCGCCGGCCCCAAAGCCACTGTCGCGGTCGCGGTCCTGGTCCTGGTCCCAACTGCTCTTGCGGTCCCGGCCCCAGTTGCTGTCCCGCTCGCGCCCGAACGACTCGCCAGCAACGCCCTCCGCCTCGTAGACGGGGATCTCGTAGCGAATCTCCTCCACGCCGCGCAGCGTCACCAGGGCCGACTTGGCTTCGAGGTCGCCGTCGGAGGTGATGGCGGCGCGCAAGCGGATGGCCTCACCGGCCACATAGAAGGGTTTTTCGGTCTCTACCTCAATCTGGGCCGCGCCTCCGGTCAATCGGTCCCATAGTCGCATGTGACGCCCTCCTTTGGGGAGCAGAGATGAGCGGAGCAGACGCCGCCGGGCGCGCTCCAGATGCCGGACGATCTTCTCCGTTGGGTGTCGCGGGACCTTCTTGCACCCGGCGTCGGCACCCCAGAACGCAATCCGCCCCCAGGCTCTGCAGAACCTGGAGGCGGAGGTTAGTTCCGTAACTGGCGGGGCTGACGGGGCTCGAACCCGCGACTTCCACCTTGACAGGGTGGCACTCTAAACCGACTGAGCTACAGCCCCGCTCCGGCTCGCCGTGGCGAACCAGCGGGAAAAGACAATGCTCGCATCCTCGTCAGCGAGCCCCAATAACTTACCACATCCCCCACGTCCCTGTCAATCAGATTCCGCACCCCTCCGGGGCTCGGCTACTCCGCCGGGCGGATGCGAATCTTGCCGATCCAGATCTGCGAGTCGCCACCGCCCAGCCCCAGGCGCTGCGTCCGATTGTCCTTCGCGAGCAAGTCCGGCCCGATGCGGAACGTGAGCGTCTCCCATTTCTCTTCGCCCGAGAGCTTGTGGTCCGCCGGTACCGGGTTCCAGATGCCGCCCTCGCTGTAGCCCTTGCCGGTGCCATCCGTGTTGATCACGATGCCGTCAAGCTGGGACTTGCCCCACACGTCCATCTCGATGATGGCGCCCTTCGTGGTGTCTGCCGTCTCGATCAGGAAGGTGGCCCAGCCGGCCTTGCCGTCACCCAGCCCCGTCTCGTCGGTGTTCCAGCACGGCCGCCCGCCCAGCTCCTCTGCCTCCCCGAAGCCGCTCCCCAACACCCCGAGGGCGTCGAAGTACTTGAAGCGGTCGAGGTACTCCTTGGCCTCGCGGACCTTCGCGAAGCCCAAGGCCACCGTGCCCTCGTCCTTCGCTTCCTTCAGCGACGCTGCGGTCAGATCCTGGCGGAAGCGCTCCCCGGCCTCGATGGCGCGCACCATGTGAACGCCGTACTGGAAGACCTTCGCGACTTCCGCGATGCGAGCGTGCTCGTCGTCACTCGCCTTCACCTTGAGCGCGGCGTCGAGGTGCTGCTGCGCCTGCGCCAATTCCCCCGCGTCGTACAGGCCCGGCACCTGCCGGGGCGGGTTGTCCGAATAGGACTGCCCGGTCTTGCGGACCGACCGCTCGACTGCGTCGTAATACTGCGTCATCTCCGGCGCGGCCGGGCCGAACATGTGCGTGATCCAGTCCTGGGCCAGCGCCTCCGGGTCGGCCTTGATGTCCCACATGAGCTTGGCGAGCACATAGTACAGCGGGCCGTCGAGGGCCCAGTCGTTGAGCGAACTCTGGCAGTAGTAGCGTCGGAGGCCGAGGCTGTACTCGTGCTTGAGGTCGGCGGCGAAGTTCCGCGTCACGGGCCGGGGCAGCCGCCACCACATGCTCTTGCTCACGTACGAGTACATCAGCAGGTGCGGCGCGATCTTCGCCCAGCGCTTCATCAGGTCGTTGAACTGCGCGTTCGCCTCCGAGGTGCGGTCGTTGATCGGGCGTGAGTAATCCGCCGGGGCGTAGTGGCACAGCCATGGCACGACATTGGGTGCGGGCTTGATCGTGTCCGGCGGCTCGGCGTAGTTGACGTACGCCAGCACCAGGAGCAGTTTGTCCGGATGCACCTTCGCCACGCGCTGCGCGATCTCGTTGGCAAACCAGAAGACGCGATCACCCATGAAGGGCTTCTCGTCCGCCAGGCCCTGCTTCGTCGTGCGCCCGCCGTTGAGCTTCTGGTCGAGCGCCGCGCACTGGTCGCATTCGCACCAGCCATAGCCGTCGTTGGGCGAGATCGAGGTCATCGGCAGGCTCGGGTCGTCATCGAACACCGCGATGACGCGGCGGGCGAACTCGTCGGCCAGACCGGGGGCGGTCACACAGAGCTGGCCGCGGTGGCCGTCGCTGCGATGGCGCTGGCCGTTGATGAACGGGAACCACTCCGGGTGGACCTCGTAGTACTTGTCCGCCGGCATGATCTGGTAGTACGCGTGGCAGCCCTGAATGGCCTGCGGCAGGTAGTAGCAGCCCCCATTGGCCGCCGCGTGCGCCGCGTCATACTGGCCGTTCAGCCCCAGCTTGATTCCCCACGTCTGGCGCTCCTCCTGGCGGGCGATGAACGTGCGCATGGTGAACGACGGGGCGCTGCGCAGGTTGAGCGGCCTGGCCTCGATGGTCTTGTTCGTGGGCACGACCTCGATCTCGGGCGCCAGCCACCGGCAGCCCAGGGCCTGTTCCAGGAAGCGGTAGGCCGCGAACAGCGTCCCCCGGTCCGAGCCGCCACAGATGACGAGGCGCTGGTCATCGCCGCGGATGAGGAGACCCTCAGGCTCCTTCGGAACCAGCGTGGCCGTAGCGGCCGTCTTGCCGACGTAGATGGGGAATCCAGTGACGGCCTCGCCCTCCTGCACGATGGGGAGTCTTGCGCCGCTGATCTTCTCGACATACCGCTGTAGCTCCGTCGCGGCCAGTTGCACCGTGGGCCCGGCGTCTTTGGCGACGATGATCGAGGCCTGGGGTTGGCCATCGCGGACAAGAGCCGCGCTCTGAGCCAGGCAGGGCGCCAACAGGCCGATGAACAACACTATGTCGCGCGTGCGCATGGGTGGCCTCCGCATAATTGTAGTGTCAGATTCGCCGTGGGCGCCGCTTTGCCCTACCCGCAGACCTCTAACCGGGAGCGATGATGATGTCTTCCTACCAGCCGTGGCAGCCCGGCGGCGTCCGGGTGCAGTTGGGCGACTTGACCTTCGACAGCACCCTCCCGTGCGGCAACGGGCACGACTTCCGTGCCGTAGGAGCGCCGGCATCCTGCCGGCAAGCCGTTCACGTGCGCTTCCGCGCCCGCGTGGGCCGGGAGAACTACGCCTGGCGCTGCCACTTCCGCATCGAGTCCCCGGGCGACGGCCGGGAGATCCTGCTCGAAGTCGCCGACCTGAACCACTTCGGCCAGGAGTTGTGGCAGGAGCAGGCGGCCGTCGTCTCTACCGACGGCGCCACGTGGACCGACCTGGGCCTCGACCGCATGGCCATCGTGCCGTACACGCCCTGCGGCGTGCCGGAGCTGGACGACACGATTGATGACGGCTGGCACCCGCCCTACGGCGTGCAGTACCGCGTGCGCCTCGACAGGCCCATCATGTACTTTGCGACGCCGACGCCGTACACGCTTGAGCACAGCCGCGACCATCTGCAGGCCCTCGCGCGGCGCTGTGCGTTCTTCCACGTCGAAGAGATCGGGCGGGCGCGCCACGGCTCGCCGCTGCTCGTGTGCCGCGTGTCGAAGGGCGGGGACGCCTCCGGCAAGCTGCGGGTGCTCATCGTCGCCGGTGAGCACCCCTCGGAGTCGGCCGGGATGTACGCCGCCGAGGGCCTGCTGGAGGAGATCCTGCGCACGCACGATCTGCTCGCCGACTTCGACTTCTGGGTCGTGCCGGTCGTGAACGCCGATGGGGTCGCGTTCGGGAAGAGCTACTACAACGTCGCGCCCGACCCGAGCGACGTCGGCGTCAACCTGGCGCGGGATTGGACCGACCGCACCCAACCGGAAGTGCAGGCCGTGTGGGAAGCTCTTCAGCAGGTGCAGCCGCACTGCGTCGTCAGCCTGCACAACGGCCGCCACCGGCGCGAGTACGAGGCCTGGGCCCCGCCGGACCCGCGCCTGGCGCCGATGATGGAGACGTTGCGGGAGTTCCTGCCCGTCCCGCTGCAGCACTGGCGCCCGGACACGCCGGGGATGCTCACCCACCAATGCCACGCAGGCGCCAACGAAGGCCGCGTCGGCGCCAACGAAGGCCGCGTCGGCGCCAACGAAGGCCGCGTAGGCGCGTCGGTCCCCGACGCGCAACCTCTGGCGATCTGCTTCGAGACGCTCCTCCTCCACAAGCTCGATGGCTGCGCCACCTTCGCCGAGAGCTACCGCCGCACCGGCATGGCGCTGTTGCGGGGGCTCGTGGCCGGGCTGCATGACCTGCACGGCAAGCCCCGCATGCTGGCCCTGCGCGAGCCGCTGGGCATGACGCCCCTGCGCCTGAACGCCGCGGACTTCATGGCCCAGCTCCCGTCGTTCGTGTATGACGGCGACTGCACGCAGCTTCACGCGCATCGGCGGCACTCGTTCGAGGCTAACGGCCTGCCCCTGAGGCCGGGGCGGTATGACGTCCAGCTGAAGATGCCGTGGGAAGCGGGGATCAAGCTGTGCGGTGAGGACACGCCCCTGCCCTTCCATCTTGACGAGGGCTGGGTGCTGCTGCCAAGCGTCCCCATCCCGGCGCGGTTGCTGAGCCTTGACTTCGAGTTCGACGGCGGAGCGCTCCCCTTTGCCGAGGCCATCGTCGCGCCGGAGGGCATGCCCCTGGCCGACGCCCTCGCCGCGGCCGTGCCGTATGAGCGCTATGTACGCGACACGCTCGCCGACAGCAAGGCCCACTTCCGCGACTGGGCGCCGTTCCACGCGCGCCTCATGCAGGGCGGCTTCGGCGCGGACGACCTGGAGGCGATGTTCGACGAGATCGTGGACTGGGCAGCGGGGCGGCAGGTGCTGGACGAGAGCGACCCGCACTACGGGGCCGTGTACTCCGAGGAAGACAAGTACGACGGACGCGACGCAGCGGCCGCGGCGGCGTGCTTCACGCGGCGCTGGCGCCTGACCGGTGACGACGAATGGCGGGAGCGCGCGCTGCTCGCCCGCACCTACACATACCGCCTGCAGCGCCACGAGCCCGGCAATCCGGCCCATGACGGCGGCTTTCTGCACATGGTGCACGGGACGTGGGGCGTGAACTTCCAGCGCCTGGAGCCGCCGTGGCCGGGCATTGATGGCGTGGACACGTGCCTGGTCGTCCACCAGCTCTGCCGGGCGGCCGACCTCGGGCTGCCACTGGAGGAGGCGGACCGGGAAGCACTGGCCGCCGCCGCGCGGTGGCTCCGCCACAGCGAGGCCCTGCCGGGGATGTTCCTGCACCATGAAGGCGCCA
>CAZZDO010000074.1:0-16174 GCA_964653205.1 uncultured Armatimonadia bacterium
CAGAAGGCCAGGTTGCTGCCGCCGTTGTGCCGGGCGTAGTTGGCGTCGGCTGGGTGGTTGGTGCCGCAAGTGCACCCGGGCGTCCCGCCGCACTCATTCGCCGCCGCGTACTGCGCCGCGCCGTTGGGGTACTGGTGGTAGCTGTCGCCGACCATGACGGTCTCGGCCGGATGGGTCATCTGGCCCAGCGAGGTGGTGGTGGTACCGCTGCGCGGCACGGCTGCCGACGTGACGCCATACTTGACCACCACACCCGCGAAGTTCGGGGGGCTGCCCCAGGCATGGAAGTTGACGACCTGCGGCGCGCTGGGGCAGGTGAAGATCTGTGAGTTCTTGACATACGGCAGGATGCGCTCGAACCAGAACAGATAGCCGTTGGGCTGGGTGATCGAGTAGTGCCCGTTCATGAGCTTCTCGTCGTAGTCCTGGGCGTACATCATCATGCCCGTGCCCAGTTGGCGCATGTTCGACAGGCACGAGCTTTGCCGCGCCTTCTCGCGCGCCTTGGCGAAGACGGGGAAGAGTATCGCCGCCAGGATGGCGATGATGGCGATGACGACTAGCAACTCGATGAGCGTGAACCCTCTCCGTGGCATGTCTGCAGTCCTCCTGAAGGCGATTGTGTGGCGGCTATGGCGCCGTCGTGATCTCATCCAGCCACAGCGTGTTGGCTGTTTCCTTCTGGCCGATGATCGCCGAGGCATCCACGAACGCGAGGGAGCGGATCGTCTCGGGCTGCAGCCCCGCATCCGGGTCCTGTGAGTCGTCACCCAGCGTCATGTCGCCCCAGGTGATCACCGGCGTCTGCCAGCGCCCCGCCTCCACCTCAATGACTTTCTGGTAGCGCGAGCGGTCTTCCTCTTCCACCATCACCAACAGGGGCAGCGGCGCGCCGCTGCGTACCGAGAAGGTGATCCCCCGGGCCCCCGCCAGCGCCCCCGCGGCCGTCTGGCACAGCGCCGCCAGGAGGCTCTTCTCCGGCAGCGTATAGTCCAGGCGCAGGGACTTGCCGCGCGCCGCCGGGTCCGCGCAACTGGACACCTTCAGATCGCGCCCGCCGAAGACCATGAAGTAGGCGGGGTCGCTGTCGCAGTCCTCAAGCATCGTCGTGCCGGGCAGTTGCGGGTCGGACAGTCGGTTCGGATGACCCTCCATGAACTGCACTTCGTCGAGCCAGAACGTGCGCTGGCTGGGCTGGACGTAGAAGAACGGGAAGCCGCCCTGGGCCACGGCCTGCGACAGGAACACTCCGGGGTCGGCGACCACCAGCCCGGTGATCTGCCCCGGGTCAAGCTGCCCGTTCTCGTCCACGCCGTGCTCATCGAGGCGGAACGCTGCCATCGGCAAGTCCAGGACGTGCCATTCGTCGGCACTCAGATGCGTGAAGAGCATGTAGTTGGACTCATCCGCCTCGCGCACAGCGATGACGCAGGGCCCGGCGACGGAGGTCTGGAGGGCCAGATGCAGGGACTTGGCGCCAACCAGACCTTCGAGTTGCGCGCCCATTGCCCCGGGTAGTTCCCCTTCGGCCGGGCCGCGCGCCTGGAAGCTGAACCGCAGGCTTGCGGCGCCCTCGTAGACGTGGCCGGCGGCCTTGTCCTGCGCCAACTCGGCCTGCTTGTCCAGGGAGGTCCAGCCCGTGGTGCCCTGCTCGAAGTTCCACTGTGGCAGGTCCGCGGCCCGCGCCGCGAACGCCGCCGTCAGCAGCAACGCCAGCAAGAGACTGATGCGGTAGATCATGGGGTCCTCCGGGCGCGTCGGGATGGTACCTACCCGGGGCGGCGCTCACGGCCGACCCGCGCCACGATCCCGGGCGCGAACATGGCGCCGCTGTCGGCTTGCCGTTGGACGAACTGCAGCAACTCATCGGCCGCCGCCGTGGCGTCCGCCCTCGCGTATTGACCTCTTCGCCCCCCCGCGGCCAATTCCTGCCAGTGGCCCAGCCGCAGCAGCAACTGCGCCGACACCTGCGCCTGTTCCACAGCGTCGCGGTGGCGTCGTTCGGACGCCGCGGCCAGCGCCAGCGCCCGCCCGAGATGATCCAGCGCCGGACGCAGCAACTGGTGCGTTGCGCGGCGGGCGTAGCCGAGGTCGTAGTGATGGACGCAGCCGCCACCCTGCACGAAGCGCTCCGCCAGCGCCGCCCAGAAGGCCGCCATCTCGGCCGCCGCCGGCCCGTACAGATCGGCGTGGTGCTCCACCAGGCAGGCCTCCACGTCCAGGTCGGCGTTCCACGATAGCCCACCGATCAGGTGGGCATGCTGCCCGTACGGCCCCCACTCCTCCGGCCGGTATTCCAGCACGTAGCCCTCGACGCCGAGGTCGCGGTAGAACCGGAAGTCCTGGGGCAGCAGCCCCCGCAGCGGGTACGGCGCCGACAGCATGTCAATGAGCATCAAGTACTCAAAGACGAGCAACGGCCCCGGCACGATCCGCCGCCACTGGCGCAGCAGTTCGGCATACTGTGCGTTGGGTCGGCGGCAGTTCGGGTCGCCTTCGAGCGGGTGCCGGAAGCAGCGCTGGAAGGGCGCGACATAGGCCTTCACCTGCGGCAATAGATCCGTCGTCCGCGGCGGCTCGACATAGTTGACATAGAACAGGGCGCTCAGGAAGCGGTCCGGGTGCTCCTGTGCGACCAGGACGGCGACTTCGTTGACGAACTGCACGACCGTGTCGGTGCGGCGGGGATGGCCGGGCCACAACAGCGATGGCTCCTGCGGCTCGCGCGCCAAGCAACGCTCGCATTCGCACCACCCGTAGCCGTCGTTCGGCCATAGCCCCACCGTGTCAATCTCCGGGTGGGCGCTCATGAGCCCACAGATGCGTTCCGCCACCAGCGCGACGACCTCGGGGTTGGACGTGCAGAGCTGGCCATGCGGGCTGCGCGCGCCGGCGAGCAGCGCGAAGTACTCCGGGTGCGTCGCGAAGAACTCGCTCGGGGAGACGAAGTACTTGCAGCTATGGTGCCCCAACTCCACCTTCAGGCCCCGCGCCACAACCTCACGCTGCAGCAACTGCTCGTACTGCTCAAGCGCCCCCTCCACATTCGCGAAGATCATGAAGCGGTTGAAGCGCTGCTTGGCCATCCAGTCGCACATGGCGACGGTCCGCCGGTCAATGTCGGGGTAGTTCGTGAACGCGCGCTGGGCGAAGTCCGGCCGGAAGCTGGCACGTTCGCAGGGGACGCTCAGCGTTTCGTGGCGGGGGATGATCTCTCCGCCGTCGAACTCCGCCAGCCACCGGCACCCGCAGTGCGCCTCGAGGAAGTGGTAGACAGCGTGCAGCACGCCCAGCGCGTCGGCGCCGAAGAGGGTGAGGCCGTCGGGACGGATGTCCCAGCCATGCTGCTCGTCCACACCACCGATGATCTGCAGTGTAATCGCCCGTTCAGCCTGCGCGACGACAGGGAACTGTGCGCCGGTGATGATGGCCAGGTAGCGCCCCAGCTCATCGGCGGCGAAGGCGAGACGCTCGTCGTCGGCGACGAGGGCGAGGTCGGTGCGGCTGTTGGTGGTGATCGTCAGTTGCATGACCCGGCTTCCCGCAGTAGCGGCGCGATTCATCGCGCCCTCGCGCGGCAAGGGAGTTGGCGCGATGAATCGCGCCGCTACACGAGGATTCCCTCCAGCTCCTTCGCCAGTATTCCGGCCATCTTGTCCGCCAGTTGCCCAATCTGCTCCTTGCTCTCGCCCTCGATCATGATGCGGGCGAGAGGTTCGGTGCCCGAATAGCGCACGATGATCCGCCCCCGCCCCGCCAGCGCCTCCTCCACCTCGCCGAGGCCCTGGATGATTGCCGGGCAGTCCTCCAGCGACGGCTTGTGCGGCACCCGCAGGTTACGCACGGCTTGCGGCAGCACGGTCAGCACCGCGGCCATCTGCGACAGCGGCTGCCCAGCGTCGAGCATCGCCGCCAGCATGTGCAGCGCCGTGATGACCCCGTCGCCGGTGTGGGCGAACTCGCTGAAGATGACGTGACCGGCCTGCTCGCCCCCTAGCGTCGCGCCGACCTCGCGCATCTTCTCCCACACGAAGCGGTCGCCCACGGGGCTGCGCACCACGCGGATGCCGTGCGGCTGAAGCGACAGGTCCAGACCCATGTTCCCCAGGACCGTGGTTACGACGACGTTGTCGGCCAGCCGCCCGAGCTTCTGCAGGTACAGCCCGCAGATGGCCAGGATGGTGTCGCCGTCGCGCACCGTACCGCGCTCGTCCACGAAGAGCGCCCGGTCGCCGTCGCCGTCGTGGGCGATGCCGACATCGGCCAGGTGCGTCTTGACGGCCAGTTGCAGCGGCGCGAGGTGTGTCGAGCCGCACTGGGCGTTGATGTTCAGCCCGTCGGGGTGGTGGTTGATCGCGACAACCTGCGCCCCGTATTCACGCAGCAGGCGCGGGGTGATCTCCGATTGCGCGCCGTTGGCGCAGTCCACCACCAGCGTCAGGCCGGACAGGTCCAGGTCGCGCGGCACGGTCTGGCGGACGTGGGAGAGATAGCGCTCGACGACATTGGTGCGCTCGACCACGCGGCCGATGCCCGCGCCGGTGGGGTGCAGGTCCTGGTGGCTCTTCTCCGCGAAGGCGTGCTCGATCTCGCGCTCGAGGTCGTCATCGATCTTCGTGCCGTCCCGATTGAAGAACTTGATGCCGTTGTCGCCCACCGGGTTGTGCGAGGCGGAGATCATCACGCCCAGTTGCGCCGACAGCACGCCCGTGAGGTGCGAGATGGCCGGGGTAGGCACGATGCCGGCGCGGCAGACGGACGTTCCCACCGAGCACAGCCCGGCGATGAGCGCGCATTCGAGCATGTCGCCCGACAGGCGCCCATCGCGCCCCACGAGCACCGTGTCGGCGCCGTACTTCTGGAAGACGAAGCCCGCGGCACGGCCCAACTCGTAGGTGACCTCCGGGGTCATCGGGTACTCATTGGCCTTGCCGCGCACGCCGTCGGTGCCGAAGAGACGCTGCATGTTCTGTTGACCTCACCCTCTGGACGTGTGGGGGCACTCACTGCCCAACATTGCCTGTGGCGGCGTCCATCCACCATACCATTTCCGTGGCCACGCTGTCCCCGTACCGCACCAAGATCGGCCGGAGCCGTAGGCCACCATTGATCGCCGGTGGCTGAATGCGGAACACAGCGCTGCCACGACCCCACGGCGCCAGCTTCGGCAGCGCCGCCGTGGCCGTCGTTTGCGCCCAGCCACGCGGCAGGATCAGGCGCAGCTTCTCCCCCGGGCACGTCTTGCCGCTGGCATTGTACACCGTTGCCGTGAGCGTCAGTGCACACCCCGGCGTCACCTGCAGCAGCCCCGCCGTGCCCCGCGGCGCGCCGCTGACGTCGAGCGCGACCAGGGGCGGACCATCCCTCACGCCAATGATCATCGCATGCGTGTCAAATGGCGGCGCCGTCAGCTTCAGCAACGGCCCCCGCTGCGTGAAGGCCACCGGCGTGAGCCGTCGGCTGCCGCCGGTGGCCATGAACACGCTGTGGATGCCCACCACACTCGGTGGCAACTGCACCTGCAACCCGAAGTGCCCGACCGGCGCATCGTTGTAACTCTCCAACCCCACGAGCACATTCCCCTCCGGTGTGACCAGCGGCGCCTCGACCCGCACCTTGGCCCGCACGCGCGGGTTGGCGAGGTCCACACTCGCGGCCGAGCGCACCCCCGCGTACCGCAGATACGCCGCCAACAGCCGCCCGAGCGAGTCGCCGGAATGCGCGCTGTCCCATTCGTACGGCGTGGCGGAGCTTTCGTAGATCGTCCCCAGCATCATCGCCGAATACAGGGCCGAGCCCTTGCCGTAGTCATTGACGATCACGCCGGGGGTGCCGTAGTAGCTGACGCCGATGACATCCCCCGCGGTGCAGGCCACCCGCTGCAGGCCCAGGCCGGCGAGGAAGAAGTCACCCATGGCCCGCGCGACCGGGTGCGTCGCGTCATGCTGCTGGAACACCTCGCCCACAGTCTCGGCCAGGCTCTTGGGGTCCAGCGCCCGGACCGTCACTTCACCGTAGCCCTGCGAGGATTGCTGCACCGCGAGTTGGCTGCCGCCACCGGTTGGGGCCGGCGCCGCCACGCCGAAGACCGGCGCGAGGGTCGTCTGCGGCTGGGCATACTCGTTCCACGCGCCGGGCCAGCGGTCGCCGATGACGGCGCCCCCATCACGCACCCATTGCTCGATCTTCCGGGCCGCCGCCTCGGGCACGTACTGGCAGTCCGCCATGACCAGCGCGCCAAAGTCGGTCAGTGCCCCGGCCTCAATCTGTCGCGGCGTCACCCACCGCACCACGTAGCCTTGCCCGCGCAGCGCGGCGAAGACGTGGGCCGGGCTGTCCACGCCGTGCCCCCACAGGCTCAGGAACGGTTCGGCCACCGACAGGTCCAGCCGCGAGTACAACATCGCCACAGGCTTGACCGCGTCGGTCACCTGTGCCCGCGCCAGGAGGGGCTCGAGCCGGTGCACTTCCTGCGCGGCGTCGGAATAGGCCGCCAGCCGGTCACGCGGGGTCAGGTCGCTTCGGGTGCCGGCCCACTTGTCCCACTCGTCGCAGTAGATCGCGTCGGCCATAAACTCGAAGACGTGCATCCCGGCGCAGCCTTTGGCGACATAGTTCCAGAAGGTGCGCGCGGCGAGGCGCGGGTCGTGGGCGTGGATGCTCCACTCCTGGTTCAGCGGCCGCTTCCCCCCACTGAGGCTGCGCACGAGCTCGATCTCGCAACCGATGAAGTCGTCAGCGGCGTAGCCATCCCAACACGCGTAGCGCTCGTCCTTGAGGGCCTCGGTCCAGAGCAGTTCCAGGTCCAGCGGCGCCATGCTGGTGAAGTACGGCGCCAGCAGATGCAGGTTCGAGTTCTGCGTGATGAGGTCACGTTGCTGCGGGTCGCGTTGTTTGATGAGCGGCACTTGCCGCCCGATCGCGTTCACGAACTCCCGGCCGCAGAAGTCGCGGAACTCGAACCAGCAGGGGCGGCCATCGGTGAAGGCCTTGGGTGGAGTGATGTCGGCGAAGGAGGCGTAGCTGCTGCCCCAGCGCCGGTTCAGTGTCGTGATGTCGCCATGCTTGCCCGCCAGCCACTCCCGGAAAGCGTCAAGGGAGTAGCTTGAGTAGTCGAGGAAGCCACCGGCCTCCGCGCACACGCGCCAGGCCTCAATGGCGTCGGAGTACGGCAGGGCCCTGTTGAGGCGCTCTTCCAGCACCCTGGGCAGCTCGTCGCGCAGCGGCGGGTACGACAGGCTCCACTGTGTACCGGCCTTCCCCTCGGCGTTCACGACGCGTCCCTCGGGCGCCGGATGGGCCTTGGCAAACTCCGGCGTCACGGTGTCGTAGGACTCCGCGATGCCGATGGCCTTGATCCCGTAGTCCGCTAGCCGGGCTATGCCACACGAGTGGTCGCGGTTGAAGCCCAGCCGCACGGCCATGGCCGGGTCGGTCAGAATGCCACCGCAGGTGATGAGGCCGAGGAGGTACTGATCTTGAGCGCGCTGGACCCCGGAGAAGAGCTGCGTCGTGGGGAAGGGCGTGGGGGCATAGACGAAGCCCTTCGGCGCAGTCGTGGGATTGACGGTTCCCGTCGGTGGGGGGAGTTGGCTCAGGGCCGCGGCGTCAAGCCCAGTCGGGTCGTCCCCCGTGCTAGCGGCAGCGATGACGCAGTCCACCCACCGATCGCTGTACGCGCCACCCCCGTGAACCTTGCCCATGAACGAGACGCGCGCCAGCATGGGCCGCTCGGCGGTCAGCAGGAAGCTCTCCCACACCGGCCCCTTGCCATGCTCAGACTTGGCTCGGCCCTCGTAGGGGTGCGTCCTCGGCCGCGCCGACACCGCATCACAGTAGCACCCGGCCAGCGCCTCGCCGTCCTCGTCGCGCACGATGGTCAGGAAGGTGCAGGGAGCGTCGGTCTGCTTGAGGTAGCGCACGAAGAGCCGGTACGTCGCCGCATGGGGTAGCGCCAGCGGCACGGCGCTGCTCTCCACGACCACGTCGTGCCGGGGCAGGCGCAGCACCTTGCCTCCGGAGGCTTCGGGAGTGTCCTGCACGGTCCAGGTGTTGGCAACCGCGGACGGTCCGGCGGCCTCGGCCTCGATCCTGACCATCGCCGCGCGAGCCGGCGCAATGATGATGGCGCAGAGCAGCAGAGGAATGGTGCGGCGCGTCATGCCGACCTCCTGGGTCCCTCGCCCGCCCTTCGAGCGCCCCTCACCGGCTCGCGAGACGAGGTGGGGCAAGGGGTGGACCTCGACAGGCTCAGCCGGGCGAGGGGTCAGGAGCAGTACGGAGCCTCTCGACCGCGCGCCCGCGGCGAAGCACCGTCAGCGCACATGCCGTACCATCAGCCCCCGAGCGCCATCCCCAGTGCCTCCTGCTCCTCCTCAGTCAGCGGCATCTCGGCCTTGCCGTTGACGATCCCCCGCAAGAAGACGCGGCAGGACTGCAGGCTGTACATCGAGGTGATCATCATCCCGTGGTTGCGGGCGTCGAGCAGCGCGAGGGCGAAGCTGAGGTTCCCGCCGACGCCCTCTTCGGCGTTGAAGCGCTTGAGCCCCACCCGCTGCACCGCCCCGCGCAGTTGGTTGCGGATCTGCTCGCGGGCGGCCTCCAACTCCCGCAACCGCCCCTCCTGAGCCTGCGCCTGGGACAGCAGTTGCGCGAGCAACTGCCCGCCCTCGGGGCCGGCCAGATGCGCCTCCAGGCGCTGCATCTCAGGGGTCGGCGTGGCGAGTTCCCGCGCCTGCCGGGCCTGCCAACAGGCCAGCCCGGCGACCACCAGCGCCACGACTGACAGGCCCAACGGCACCCACATCAGCACCTCCGGCATCATGGCTCCTTGTCGCCGGCCTTGCGGCGGATGGCCCGGCGGTCGAACTTGATGCGCACGTTGGGCGCGACCTCCACCTCTACGGACTCTTCCCGCAGCTTGGTGATCCTGCCGTAGATGCCCCCGGCCGAGACGATCTCGTCGCCCTCCTTGAGGCCGCTGACGAGGTCCTGGTGGCTCTTCTGCCGCCGCTTCGCCGGCATGATGACCATGTAGTAGAACATCAGGAACATGATCACCATGAAGATGATCAGCGGCAAGAGCTCCTTCAGGTTGGTGGTGTGTTCAGACACAACAGACTCCTCTCGGGGATAGACAGTGTCAATTCCGCGCCGCTCGGGACATGACCTGTACCGGCGGCCCTAAGGATGGACGACGGCCTTGATGACCGTCTCCTTGTTCTCGTCCACCCAGGCCATCGCGGCGGGAGCCTGCTCCAGGTCGAAGTGGTGGGTGACGAGGGGCTTGACGTCCACCGCGCCGCGCTCGATCAGGCTGATGCCGGCCGGATAGGTGTTGCAGTAGCGGAAGAGGCCGCCGACAGACAGCTCGCGGCCGATGAGTTCATAGATGGCCACCGGTGGGTGCGTCTCGGCCGGCATCCCCACCAGTTGCACGAAGCCGCCGCTGCGCGTCACCTGCAGGGCGGTCGCGATGGCCGGCACGGCCCCGGCGCACTCGCAGGCCACGTCCACACCGTCGCCGCCGGTGATCGCCATGATCTGCTCCACGTTCTCCGGCCCTACCTCCAACACGTGCGTGGCGCCCATCTGTTCCGCCATCTGCAGGCGCAGCGGGACGGAGTCGGTGATGATCGCCGTCGTCGCCCCGGCGGCGAGGGCGACGGCCAGCGTGCACAGGCCGATGGGCCCCGCCCCCATGATTGCCACCGCTTGCCCGGGGCGCAGGCCCGTCTGGCGGATGGCATGGATGCCGACCGACAATGGCTCCACCATCGCGCCCTCATCCAGCGATACGCTGTCGGGCAGGGGGTGCAGGTAGTCCGACGGCCAGGCCAGCAGCTCGGCGAAGGCGCCGTCCACGGGCGGCGTGGCCAGGAACGTGACGTCCGGGCACAGGTTGTAGCGCCCCTCGCGGCAGAAACGGCAGGTGCGGTCCGGATAGCCGGGCTCGATGGCCACCCGCTGGCCGGGCTGCAGGTGCGCGACGTTGGCGCCGACTTCGACGATCTCCCCGGCGGCCTCGTGGCCCAGGATCATCGGGCTCTCGACCACGAAGTTGCCGATGCGGCCGCGCTTGAAGTAATGCACGTCCGAGCCGCAGATGCCCACCGAGCGCACGCGCACGAGGGCCTGGTTGGGGTCGGTGATCGTGGGGCGCGGCACATCCTCCACGCGCAGGTCATCCACGCCGTGCAACACCGCCGCGCGCATCGTTTCAGCCATGGCCAGCCTCCCGGGGCAGAGCGACGAACTCGCGGACTGCCGGATCCCTCTCCCCGCGGAAGGTGTCTTCGCTGCCGGCGCGGAATTGCCCTGCTCCGCCAGAGGAGATGAGCGTTGTGAACGTGGCATTGATCGGTCTGAAGGGGCACTACGGCACGGTGCTGGAGGGGCTCAAGGCGACGGGCTCCCGGCTCGTGGCCGTCTGTGACGACAACCCCGAGGTGCTAGCCGGCGTGGCCCAATGGCCCGCCGCCGGTGCGGACACGAAAACCTACACCGACCCGTGGGAGATGCTCGACCGCGAGGAGATTGACCTCGTGGGGGAGTCCGGCACCGACAACCTGCGTGGCGGGGTCATCCGGGCCTGCGCCGAGCGCGGCATCCATGTCCTGGCCGAAAAGCCCCTGGCGTTCACGCTCGAGGAGCTGTCCGAGGTGCGGCTGGCGGTGCAGCAAAGCGGCATTCATGTCAGCATGTTGCTGACGATGCGCTTCGAGCCGGCCTACCGGCTGCTGCGGCAGTGCGTGCAGGACGGCCTGATCGGCGACATCTGCCAGGCGGCGATGCAGAAGTCGTACCGGCTGGGCAACCGCCCGAAGTGGCAGCGCAGCCGCGAGACCTTCAGCGGCATCATTCCCTTCATTGGCATTCACGCGCTCGATCTGATACGATGGACTTCCGGCCGGGAGTTCGTGCGCGGGGCGGCGTTCGGCGCCAACACGGGCCACCCAGACCTCCGGGACATGGAGGACAACGCCTGCCTGGCGCTGGAGTTGGACAATGGCGGCTCGGCCGGGGCCCGGCTGGACTACTGCCGCCCGGCGGCCGCGCCGACCCACGGCGACGACCGCCTGCGGCTGGCGGGCAATCAGGGCGTCATCGAGGCCCTGGCCGCGGGCACGCAAGTCACGCTCATCACGGCCGACGAAGGCTCGCAGGAACTGCCGCTGCCGGAGAAGGGCCAGCAGTTCGTCAACTTTGTCAACTCCATCCGCGGCGCGGAAGCGTGCGAAGTGCCGGCCGAGGACTGCTACCGGATGACCGAGGTCGTGCTCAAGCTGCGCGACGCCGCGCAGACGAAGCAGGTTGTCGAGCTGTAACATCACCACGATGCACCGGATGCAGTGGCATCCGTCAGCCATCACCGGGCAGATGCCCTTGGGAAAGGACAACTCATGTTCCGCAATCTGAACTGTGGCGCCGTCGGGGTGCCGGCCAACTTCGTCCAGTCGGTCGAGTACGCGAAGCTCGGCGGCTTCGAGGGCCTAGACGTCCCGATCGGCGAGGTCGTGGCCCAGGGCGCCGACCAAGTGAAGGCCATCTTCGCCGAGAACGGCCTGCAGATGGGCGGCATCGGCTGGCCGGTGCGCTGGATGGGCAGCGAAGACGACTGGAAGGCCGACCTGGCGAAGCTGCCGGACTTCTGCGCCGCGGCCCAGGCCATCGGCGCCAGCCGCGCCGCCACGTGGGTGCCGTCGTGGAACGACGAGCGGGAATGGGACGAGAACTGGCAGTTCCACGTGGATCGCTTCGGCCCCGTCGCCGACATCATGGCCCAGTACGGCGTCCGCATGGGCCTGGAGTTCCTCGGCCCCCGCACGTTGTTTGTCGGGAAGAAGCATGAGTTCATCCACACCGCCGGCAAGATGCTGGAGCTGTGCGCGCAGATCGGGCCGAACGCCGGCCTGTTGCTCGACGCCTGGCACTGGCACACCTCCGGCGGGACGCTGGACGACCTGCGCAGCATGACCAACGCCAACGTCGTCTATGTCCACATCAACGACGCGCCCCCGGGGCTGAGCATGGATGAGTACGTGGACAACACCCGCGCCCTTCCCGGCGAGACCGGCGTGATTGACCTGTCGGGCTTCCTGCAGGCCCTGCAGGGCATCGGCTACGACGGCCCGGTCACCCCCGAGCCCTTCAGCGCCAAGCTCAACGGCATGGAGGACAAGTCCGAGGCGATCAAGTGGGTCGGCGGGATGTTGACGGACGTGTTCGCGAAGGCGGGCGTCTAGTGCCGTCTGAGACATGAAGGGCGAGGCAGATCAGTTGCGGGGTGATGCGCCGGCCGTATCGGCGCGTCGGGGGCCCCGCACGGGAGGACCGGCCGATTGCGGGGCCCCCGTCCCCGCCACGATACGGCTGTGGCGGGTCCACCCCGCAACTAGCGGTAGGCCGCAACTGGCCGCCTCACATCTGACACGACACTAGCTCTCACGCGGACAGCACACCAGCGCGAGGTGGTTCGCACTTGACACAGGCAGATCAGACCGTGGCTCCACCGGAGACGACGGTGCTCGTGACCGGCGGCGCCGGCTTCCTGGGCATCAACCTCATCCGCGCGCTGTTGGCGCGGGGCTACCGCGCCGTGTCGGTGGATGTGGCGGAGTTCGACTACCCCGAACGCGACGATGAGCGCGTGCGGATCGTGACCGCTGACATTCGCGACCGCGACGCGCTGGCCGCGGCCATGGCCGGGGTGGACCTGGTCGTCCACTGCGCCGCCGCCCTGCCCCTCTACAAGCCCGATGACATCTACAGCACCGATGTCATCGGCACGCGCAACGTGCTGGAGACGGCGTTGGCTGCCGGCGCCAAGCGCGTCGTGCACATCTCCTCGACGGCCGTGTACGGCGTGCCGGACCATCACCCGCTGTACGAGGACGACCGGCTGCACGGCGTGGGGCCGTACGGCGAGGCCAAGGTGCTGGCCGAGGACGAGTGCCTGAAGGTCCGGGAGCAGGGCCTCACCGTGCCCATCATCCGCCCCAAGTCGTTCGTGGGGCCGGAACGCCTCGGCGTGTTCGCAATGTTCTATGAATGGGCGTACGAGGGCCACGGTTTCCCGATGCTCGGCCGCGGCAAGAACCTGTACCAGTTCCTCGATGTCGAGGACCTCTGTCAGGCGATCCTGCTATGTCTGACGCTGCCGGACGAGACCGTCAACGACACGTTCAACATCGGGGCGGCGGAGTACCGCGGCCTGTACGACGATTTCCAGGCCGTGCTGGATTACGCCGGCCACGGCAAGCGCATCAAGTGCCTGCCGGCCGGCCCCGCCGTCGCCCTGCTGCGCCTGCTGGAGAAGCTGAAGCTCTCACCGCTGTACAAGTGGATCTATGAGACGGTGGACAAAGAGTCCTTCGTCTCGATTGAGAAGGCGCAGCAGAAGCTGGGCTTCGCGCCGAAGTTCTCGAACGAGCAGGCGCTGATCCGCAACTACCAGTGGTATGTGGATCATCGCGACCAGTTCGCGAACAAGTCCGGCGTGTCGCACCGCGTGCCCTGGAAGCAGGGGGCGCTGGGGTTGGTCAAGCGGCTCTTCTAGACCCTCCGGGAGTGCAGGGAATGGCGCCAGTCCTCGATCCTCACATCTTCCACGCCTACGACATTCGCGGCACCGTTGGCGACCAACTCACGCCTGAGAGTGTGCGCCTGATCGCCTCGGCCTTCGGGTCGCGCTTCCGTCGGGAGACCGACCGGCCGGTGCTGGTGGTCGGGCGCGACTTGCGCAATAGTTCCCAGGAGTTCGCGGCCGTCGCCATGGAGGCCCTGCGCGCCACCGGCTGCGATGTCATTGATGTCGGCGAATGCCCCACACCCGTGGTGTACTTCGCCATCGGCCGGTGGGGCGCGCAGGGCGGCATCGGCATCACAGCCTCGCACAACCCGCCGCAGTACAATGGCATGAAGCTGCGCTGGGGCGACGGACCGTTCTACGGAGACCAACTGCAAGAGCTGGAGCAGGCAGCCCGGCAAGGCGGCTTCGAGCAGGGCGCCGGCGACTACGCCCGGCGCGACGTGTGGCCCGAGTACTTCGACGTCACCCACGGACAGCTCAGCCTGTCGCGACCGATGAAGCTTGTGCTGGATGTGGGCAACGGCGCCGCGGCGCTGACGGCGCCGCAACTGCTGCGCGACCTGGGCTGCGAGGTCGAAGTGCTCTATCCCGAGCCCAACGGCCTCTTTCCGCACCGCTCGCCCGACCCGCTCGTTCCCAGCCACATCGAGGTGCTGCGGCAGCGCGTGCTCGACACGGGCGCCGAACTCGGCGTGGCCATTGACGCCGACGGCGACCGCATCGCGGTCATTGACCACACCGGGCAGTTCCTGATGCCGGACCTGTACATGGTGCCGATCTGCGAGGACGTGCTGCGCAACGGACCCGCCACCATCGTCAGCGAAGTGCGCTGCTCGCGCGCCATCATTGAGTTCGTTGAGCAGCACGGCGGGAAGCTGGAGATGGCCGCCTGTGGCTATCCCTTCATCCTCAAGCGCATGGATGAGACGCAGGCCGCCGCGGGCTTCGAGACGACCGGCCACTGCTACTTCGCCGACCCGTACATCAAGTTCGATGACGCGAGCTTCGGCGCCGGAAGGCTGATCTGCAGTCTGTCGCGCAGTGAGCAGTCGCTCCACGATCTCGTCCAGCCCCTCATGGACAAGTGGATCCCCTCCCCCGAGGTCCGCTACACGTGGCCCGACGGCACCGACCCGGCGACCATCGCCGGCTACGTCGAGCAGGCCAAGGCCCACTACGCGGGCCGCTTCGATATCAACGGAATCGATGGGGCGCGGGTGGAGATGGAGAACGGCTGGGCGCTCTTCCGGGGCAGCCAGACCCGCCCGCAACTTGTCGTGCGGTGGGAAGGCTGTGGCGTTCAGGAGCGCGACCGCATCGGTGAGGAACTGCTCGGGGTGCTCAAGGACGTCACGGGGAAGGACCCAGACTAGGCGCCGGTGTCCGAACGAAGTGTTCGTACGAGCGGCTTCCAGCCGCGAGACCTCGCGGCTGGAAGCCGCTCGTACGGTTCTCCTGCCGGCGGCCGCCTACATCCCCCGCACCCGCGCCAGCCACTCCTCCGCCCGGTCGGCGTCCTGGTGGGGGCAGTGGAAGATGAAGCGCGAACCCTCGGGGGCCTGCTGCAGCAGCATCTTCACTGTGGCCTCATCCGGTGGCCAGGGCACGAACACCGGCCCGTCCGGCCCGCCGAGGGCGTCGAGCATCCCCTCATAGCCCTGGCTCTTGGTGACGACGCGGTTGAAGGCGTAGAAGTTGGGGATCTTGCGGAACGACGGGAACGTGTGCTCGCCGTCGGCGCAGCAGTGCATCCCCAGCCCGCCGAACGTCTCGGCCAGCTCGACCAGCTCGGGTAGCAGGAACTCCTCGAACATCGCCACATTCATCATGCCGCACTCGTCGTTGCTCACCCACGGCCCCAGTTCCGCCGGCGCCCATGTGCGCGGGCAGTGGGCCAGCGCCGCGTTTGGGAACTCGCGGTAGAACTCGATCAGGAAGTTGCGGAAGAGGTTGGCGCACTTGCGGGCCAGCCGCTTGACGGCCTCCGGGGCGGCGTGCATGCTGCACAGGAAATCGGTCTTGTCCCACACGAGGCAGGCGGTGTCGAAGCCCGTCTGCAGGTCGGGCGGGCCCATGACGGCCTCGGGGCCCAGCTCCTGCCGCACGAGGTCCGCCAACTCGAAGATGCGCATGAGGTTGCGGCAGCTTTGCACCTGCGGCTCGGGCAGGGCGTCGGCCTCCGCGGCGTTGCGCACCAGCGGCATCGCTGCCGGGTTGGTGTCCTCGTAGTTGTGCACCGGACAGCCCATCGCCTCGGCGTAGATGTGCGTGCCGGTGCTCAGACCCACGGTGGGGATGCCGTCATCCTGTAGTTGCTCCGACAGCTCCATCCACTTCAGGTACGGCTCGACGACCCACGGCACCCAGTCCCGGACCGGCCGGTCGGAGTTCGTATAGTCGCCGACCTCCCAGATGGGCCTTTGGGGCGGGGCCGACAGCACGAAGGCGTGGCGCTCGAAGGGCCCGCGCTGGTAGAGGTTTGTCAGGAAGGCCATGTTGCGCTGCAGGCGGGTGTTCATGGGAGCTCCTGTGTGTGTCCTATCGGCGTCAGGCGGCGGGTACCGCGTCGCGACCAGTTGCGGG
>CAZZDO010000075.1:0-3680 GCA_964653205.1 uncultured Armatimonadia bacterium
CACCACCTGCGCCTGCGAGATCGCCCGGCAGATCACATCCCAGAACTCCACCCCCAGGTTGATGCGGTCGTCCATCCAGCAGCGGAAGCCGGCCTGCTCCAACCCGCGATGGACCTCCTCGGCCAGCTTCCGGTCGTCGCGGTTGTAGCTGATGAACACATTGTGTCGGTCCCACACCATGTCCGGCATGTTGGTCCCTTCCTCGCATGTGTATCCAGCCTACTGAATTCATGGCCGCCTACGGCAATACCTCTCCATTCACCCGCAGCCAGCCGAAGCGCAGCGCCACGCCCTCGAAGTCCTCCGCCTTGTAGCGGTTGACCTTCTTGGCTTCGGCGATGGGCACGCTGCGATCGGGCACCGTGGGCAGCAACTCCACCGTCACCGTGTGCTCGCCCGCCGGGCCGGACCACAGCGGGATGGCCGTCAGCCGCTGGTAGTACGCCCACGGGTCCACCTGCTGCCGCGTGCCGCTTACCTTCCCGTCCACGCTGACCTGAGCGATCCCCGTGTCCGGGCCCATCAGGTCGAAGAGGCTGGCCTCTGTGCCGCGGAAACGGAAGGTGAGCTTCGCACCCGGGGTCTTCGTGAACCAGACCTCGTTGAAGTGGTTGGCGAAGCTGCGTCCGGCGATGTTGTCCGGCGGTAGCTTCTCCCACCTGCCCTCCAGCATGCTCGCGGTGATCGGGAACAGGCGGGCGTTCTCCATCGCGCCCCGATAGAACTTCTCGGGCAGGGGGTGATCCTTCGCGGTGGCGTTCTTGCTGAGCTGGTCGAGGGCCTCGGTGATGGCCTGCGCGTACACATCATTGGCGGCCGCAGTCGGGCGCACGCCCTCGGTCGAGAAGACGATCTTGCCCTGCGGGTCCTTGGCCTGCTCCGGCGTGGCCTTGATGATGAGCCGGTCCTCGCGGGCCAGCTTCGCCACGCGATAGGCCATGCTGATGCCGGGGATGCCGTAGTGCGCCGCGACCTTCTCATAGGCCGAGATGGCCGTCGGGGCGTTGCCCTCGGCGAACGCCGCCTCGTCGCCGGCGCGGAAGGCGTAGACGAAGAGGACATCCAGCTTCGGGTTGGCCTGGCGGGCCTGGCGGACGGCGCCCTCCACCGCCGCCCAAATACTGTCCACGTTGGTGGTCTGATCGTCGGAGGCGAAGTCCACCAGCACAAGGTCCGGCTGCTTGCTGAGCACATCCTGCGCAAAGCGCCAGACGCTGAAGCCCGAGCCGCGCGAGCAGTCGCAGATGGAGGCGTCAATCTCGGTGATCTCGGAGTTGGGGTTGTGCTCCCGCAGCCATTTGAGCACCTTGCCGCGCCAGCCGTCGGCGTAATGGATGCCGCCGCCGAAGTACGCGACCTTGACCGCCTTGCCCGCCGCGAGCTTGGCGAAGAAGTTGGGGGCGCCGTCGCGGGGGACGAACTCCTCGGCCTTGACGGGCTCGTAGCCGGGGAGCTTGAAGAAACGCTGGGTGGTCAACTCGCCCAGAGCGCTGGCCCCGGGGGCTTCGACGATGGGCCAGGAGGCGCGCAGCTCGTCCTGGTAGGGCCCGATCTTGTCCTGCGGGATCGGCTTGAAGCCCAGCTTCAGCGCCGGCGAGCCCGGCTTGAGGGCGTAGTTGTGCTGCACCGCGTCCACGAACAGCGGGTCGCCGATGACGGACGTGGCGTCCATGCCCGTGGCCTGCCACTCGTCCCACGAAAGAAGCTTGCCGGGCTGCGGCTGGCGGCGCAGGCTGATCTTCAGGTCCACGCCCGGCGGCGGCTGGATGACGTTGCCGTCGAACTGACACTGCTTGAAGGCTTCCTCGTCGGTACTGTACGAGTACAGCAGTTGCCCGCCCTGCCAACTGGCGGCGCTCTTCTCCCGCAGCCACTTGCTGCCTTCGGTGGTGTAGGTGAAGATGTTGCGGATGAACTTGAGGCCGGTCATGCCCGACGGGTGTTTGATGTCGTAGTCCGCCAGCTCGGGGTAGAGCTTCAGATAGGGCGAGCCGTCGTACTGTACGGCCTGCAGCTTCCTAATGATCGGCGGGTACTCTTCCCAGCCGTCCCACAGCATCCCGGCGTTGACGGCCGGGGCGTCCACGACGATGTTGTTCTCCCACGTGTTGTCACGCCCGCCGTGGTTGTGCAGCCCGCACATCGGCACCGACCACAGGATGTTGCCATACACGAGCGTGCCACTGGTGGGGTCGTCCAGGTAGATGCCCCAGGTGAAGTGCGGGTAGCTGAAGCTCACCTTGCCGTCTCGCACCGGCGCCCAGGAGTTGTCTTTGCCGAAGCCGCCGCAGTGGTGGAAGATGTTGAACTGGATCTTGTTGCCGCGCATCGTGAAATCGCGCGAGCAGTAGTAGATGCCGCCGGTGTCGGCCGAGCCGAGGTTCGTGTGATGGACGACGTTGTACTCGACGACGTTCTCGTTGCCGCTGAGGGTCATGCCGGCGTGGTACGTGTCGTGGATGAGGTTGTGGCTGGCCACGTTGCCTACGCCGCCGACGTTGATGCCGGTGTTGTAGGTCTTGGCGAAGACGGCGATGTGGTGGACGACGTTGTTGTCGGCGAAGTTGCGTCCGGGGTCGAGGGTCTTGCGGTCGCCGCCGTTGAGCATGATCCCGCCCGCGCCAGTGGCGTAGACGTCGTTGCCCTTGGCGCCCGAGTTGTGCCCCCCGCCGATGCTGACCCCCCAGCCCCCCGTGTTGCGCACGATGCTCTGGGCCAGCAGGCTGCCCTCGCAGTTGGCGATGACGACGCCGGTGCCGTCACAGCCCTCGATGGTCAGCCCGCGCAGCGTCGTGAACGAGGCTCCGTCAAGCTTGATGAGATCCCCCACGACCGGGGCCAGCACCTCGGCTTTCGCGAGGTCGCTTGGCGGCCAGAAGTACAGCAGGTTCTGGTCCGGATCGAGGTACCATTCCCCTGGCGCGTCGAGTTCCTCCAGCAGGTTCTGGATGAAGTAGCGGTCACCGACGTGCAGGTCGTAGGACACATTGCCCTTGAGAGTGATTAGCCGCTCGTCGCGGTCCACCGACTTGACGGGCAGAACGTTCCAGGCCCAGTCGAAGTACGGGTGAATGCCCACCTGCGCTCGCTCCACGTGGGTCCAGTTCTTCTCCATGCCCTCGACGTAGTGGAAGCGATCCTTGACGCCGTCGCCGTCCACCGCTGCGACATGGGCCCATTCGCCGCCGTGGGGGTCCTTCGGGTCAAGGTTGGGAGTGCGCGCCAGGACCTGCCGCTCGCCATTGCAGAAAAGTTGGCGGAACTTGACTCCCTCTAGCGGCGTGCCCTTCAGGTCCGCGACCAGGATCTGCCCCTTCCAGGGCTTGAAGCCGGTGACGGCGCGGCAGCCGGCCAGGAGAGGCTTCTCGCCCCTGAAGGCGATGTAGGTGATCGGCACCTCGGCGGTGCCCGCGTCGTCGGCGGTCAGGGCCAGCGTCTCGGGCAACAGATAGCGCCCGCCGCGCAGGACGATCTTGACGGGGCCGGCGGCTTTGGCCTGCCGCGCTTCATCCCGGGCGCGGGGCAGAGTCGCGAAGGGGCCGTCGTTGCCCTTCGCCTGGGGCAGCTTGCCCGACCAGGTGTCATCGCCGGTCGGCGAGACATACAGCACCGTCTCCGCGGCGACGGCGATGCTGCCGAGGAGGAGCGGCAAGATGAGCGCGGCAAGCAGACTGCGCATG
>CAZZDO010000075.1:3780-16141 GCA_964653205.1 uncultured Armatimonadia bacterium
TTCCCCCGGCGCGGCTCGAAGATGCGCTTGCCGGGGCGCTTGCTCTTCTGGAAGTTCTTGGCGCCCACGAAGGTCGCCTCGACCTTCTCCTTGCCGGGGACCTTGTCGAAGCGCTGATAGATGAGTGTCCAGACACAGTCCTGTTCGGGGTCCACTTCGCACTTGCCCTGGTCGGTGCCGCCGCACGGGCCGTTGAGCTGGCCCTTGGGGCAGCGGGTCACCGGGCAGATGCCGCCGTAGTCGGCGATGACGCACTCGCCGCAGGTGCTGCACCATTCGTGCAGGTTGCCCAGACGCGTGGTGTCGGCGATGAAGAGCGAGTTGAGGCCCGGGTAGACCGGCTTGTCCTTGACGTTCTCGACGGCGGACTGCACACCCGCGCCGCAGGAGAGCACGATGAGGGCGTCGGCGGCCTGCACGGCCTCCTTGTTCTGGCGCAGCAGGCGGCCCACGTCGAGCACCTGGCAGCCGGAGTCGGGGATGACGCTGCCGGTCACGGTCTTGCCGTTCTCCTGCAGGAACTTAGTCATCTCCTCGACCTCGACCTCGCCGCCAGTCTGGCACAGCGTGGCGCAGTCGCCACAGCCTACGATGAAGATGCTGTCATCTTCCTTCATCATCGCGAGGATCTCTTCAGGGGTCTTCTTCTCGGTCGCAGTCATGTTCGTTCTCCAGGTTCTTCAGGGTGGGGCGCAAGGCCCGGGACATGGCCATCGTCCGTGATGGCCGTTCCCCCCGCCGCGCGGCTAGGCCACCGGCCCGATCCCCGCGCCGTCCAGAATCTCCGGCACATACTTGTCAAAGCCCAGCGGCATCATGTGGATGCCCTGGCACAGCGGCTTGAGGTCCGCCACCAGCTTCTGGTGGATCTCGATCATCTTCGGGATGCGCGTCTCCTTGTCCGCCAGTGCCTCGATCATCCAGTCGGGCACCGTGACCCCGGCCACGTTCGCGTTCATGTACTTGCCCATCATCGGGGTCTTGAGGACCACGACGCCCGCCAGGATCGGGATCGGGCAGTCGCCGAGGCGCTCCATGAACTTCGCGAACATGTCCGCGTCGTAGACGGCCTGGGTCTGGCAGAACACCGCGCCCGCGTCAATCTTCTTGCGCAGCTTCATGATCTGCGGCTCGAGCGGCTCGGCGCCCGGGTTGACGACACAGCCGAGCGTGAACACCGGCGGGTCGCCGTCGAGGGCCTCCCCGTCCACCATCTGGTCGGGGTTCTTGCGGTCCGGGTAGCAGGCCGAGTCCTTCCCCTCCATCAAACGCGTGGCGGCCTTGAGGAGCTGCACGGCGTCGTAGTCGAACACCGGCTTGGCCTGCGGGTGGTCGCCGAGGGTGGTGTAGTCGCCGGTCAGGCACAATACCTCAGTGACACCCAACACCGCCGCGGAGAGCAGGTCGCTCTGCAGCGCCAGCCGGTTGCGGTCGCGGCAGACCATCTGCAGCACCGGCGCCAGCCCGGCCTCCTTGAGCTTCAGGCAACCGACCAGGCTGGACGCGCGCATGACCGCGGACTGGATATCGGTGACATTGATGGCATGCACGCGCCCCCGGTAGAACTCGGCCTCCTCGATCATGTGCTCGAGGTGGATGCCCTTGGGCGGAGCCACCTCACCCGTGAGAATGAACTGCTTGCTGTCAATGGCTTCGCGAAGTCCCACTGTTCCGCTCCTATCCAATCCAAGATAGTAACGCGGCACCCTTCGCCATCCTGGGGGCACTCACCTTCCCTCGTGACGAGTTTCACAACGTTTGGGGGATTCCCCGCCGAGGTTTCTGGGGCATAGGTGATACGCCGCCGGGGAAGAATTGCCTTCAGGGCCGACACCAAGACGACAGTGCTACGGGCTTCACCGCCCATAAGGAGGGCTTCGCATGTTGATTGACCCCGTGAACGATCCCACCTGGTCGCATGTGTTTGCCGTCATCGTCATCGTGCTGACCGTCGGCGGGCTGATGCTGGCCGCGACGCTGCCGGCCGGCGCCCAGGAGCTGCCGACGCTGGGGCTCTACGTGACCGGCCCCCGCGAGTTGCTGGTGGACAGCACCGCCGCCCTGCGCATTGTTGTGACCGACCACCAGGCCCGCAAACCGGCGCGGGGGGCGCTGGTGACGGTGCGCCTGACCAGGCCCGACGAGAAGGGCGGGGAGTTGCTGGTCAACAGCCGCGCCGATAGCCAGGGGCTCGTGGACGCGGGCTTCGAGGTCCCGCAGCTTCCGCCGGGACAGTACGACCTCGTCATCCGCGCCCGTTACGGCGCCGCCAGCGAAGAGACCCGCCAGCGCATCGCCCTGCGGGTGGCCGACCAGGTGCTCCTGACCACCGACAAGCCCCTGTACAAGCCCGCGCAGATGATCCACATGCGGGCGCTGGCGTTGCGCCGGCCAAACATGAAGGCCCTGGCCAACGAGCCGTTGACCTTCGAAGTCAGCGACCCGCGCGGCAACAAGGTCTTCAAGCAGGCGACGAAGACCAACGCCTTCGGCGTGGCCTTCGCGGAGTTCCAGCTCGCCGATGAGATCAATCTCGGCGACTACCGCGTGGTGGCGCTCATCGGCGACGAACGCGCCGAGAAGAGCATCACCGTCAAGCGCTATTTGCTGCCGAAGTTCAAGGTTGTCCTGACCCCCGACCAGCCGTACTACCTGCCCGGCCAGACGGCGCAGGGCACCGTGCAGTGCGACTACTTCTTCGGCAAGCCCGTGACCGAGGGCAAGGTCAAGCTGACCATCAAGACCTTCGACGTGGCCTTCAAGGACATCGCGACCCTCACCGGCACGACGGACGCGCAGGGGACGTGGAAGTTCGAGGTGCGCCTCCCGGACCAGTTCGTCGGCCAGCCGCTCGAACAGGGCAAGGCCTTCCTGCAGTTCGAGGCCGAAGTGTTGGACCAGGCGGAGCACACCGAGCGCGCCGTGGTCAGCTCCCGCGTGGCCGCCGCGCCGCTGGAGATCAAGGCTGTGCCGGAGAGCGGCACGCTCGTGCCCGGGGTCGAGAACATCATCTACGTGCTGGTGACGCGCCCGACCGGCGAGCCCGTCAAGGCGAAGGTGAGCTACCGGACGTTGGAGGTCGAGGGCGTGAAGGTGGCCATCGTCTCCAAGGGCGACCTGACCACCGACGACCTGGGAATCGCCGAACTGCATGTCATCCCCGAGCCGATCCCCGGCACCCGCCCCACGATGAGCCACTCGCTCAACGCCCCGCGGATCATGCCCTTTGCCGTCGAGCAGCGGGCCTTCCGCGACATGGGCGATGCGCCGACGCGCATGTGGCCGCTGGTCCTGAATGCGACGGCCGCCGATGGGTCAAAGGCCGACGAGAGGGTCACCGTGCCCGTAGGCGGGGGCACCGCCGAGACCGCCCTGCTCCTGCGCACCGACAAGGTGCTCTCGCGGGTGGGCGACGCCATCGAGGCCACTGCGTACACCAAGGGCATGAAGGGCGCCGTCTACTTCGATGTCATCAAAGACCGCCAGACGATGTTGACGCTGGCGGCGGAGTTGGAGAACGGCCAGGCGCAGGTGCGCGTGCCGCTCTCGCCGGACCTGGGCGGCAGCATCTGGCTGTCCGCCTACCGCATCACGCCCGGCGGGGACATCATCCGCGCCATGCGGCCGCTGTTCATCAACCCGGCCAAGGACCTGACCATCGGCATCAAGCCCGACCGGGACACTTACCGGCCGGGTCCGGACAACATCGCGGCGATCAACTTCAGCGTGACGGACGCGAACGGGCGGCCGGTGGCCGCGGCCCTCGGTGTCAACGTCGTGGACGAGAGCCTCTTCGCCATTCAGGAGATGCAGCCGGGGCTGGAAAAGGTGTACTTCTACCTGGAGCAGGAGCTGGCCAAGCCCCGCTACGAGATCCACGGCGTGGAACTGCCGACGCTCATCGCGATGCGGCCGGACGCCCAGCCGATCCCACTCGAACGCGACGTGCAGAAGCAACAAGCCGCCCGCGTCATGTTCGCCTCGGCCAAGGCCCCCGACGCCCCGATGTTCAGCGAGGACACCTACCGGGCGCACCTCAACGCGGCCAAGGAGAAGTGGCTGCAACTGCTGCAGCCCAAGGCGCGGAAGATCCAGCATGCGATTGTGGACTACAACCGGAAGCACCAGCGGAACCAACTCAAGCCCAAGGACGGGCTGGCCCCGCTCGTGGCGGCCAAGCTGCTGACCAACGACGACCTGACGGACCCGTGGGGCACGCCGTTCGGCGTCAAGCCGTTGCAGCCGGACGCGGACGTGCTGTACGCCGTCGTGTTGTGGTCGTACGGGCCGGACAAGGAGAAGGACACCGCGGACGACCTGTTCCTGTCCACGCAGTGGGACTGGATGCTCTTCGATAGCCTGGATGAGGCGGCGATGGGCGGCGGCGTGTTGCGGGCGATGGCTGGTGCACCCGCCGGCGCCATGCCCGTGCCGATGCTGGCCGCGGCCAACGGTTTCTCCAAGGGCGCGCGGCCGGACACCACCGCAGCCCCCGCCACCGGCGCACCGGCGGCCGAGAAGCCCGTCCGCGTCCGGCAGTTCTTCCCCGAGACACTGCTGGTCGAGCCGGCGCTCATCACCGACCAGAAGGGACAGGCCACCCTCAAGGTCCCCATGGCCGACTCCATCACCTCCTGGCGCATCACCGCGCTGGCCAACACCGTCAACGGGGCCCTCGGCTCCACGACCGGCAACCTGCGCTGCTTCCAGGACTTCTTCATTGACATTGACCTACCCGTGGCGCTGACCCAGGGCGACCGCATCTCCATCCCCGTCGCCGTCTACAACTACCTGCCGCAAGCCCAGAAGGTGCGGCTGGAACTGACGAAGGCAGACTGGTACGAGTTGACCGGCCCGGACCGGCACGAGCTGGAGATCGCGGCCAGCGATGTGGATGTCCGCTACTTCACCATCACGGCCAAGAAGCTCGGCAGCGGGAAGATACTCGTGCACGGCACCGGCAGTCGCATGAGCGACGCCATCGAGCGCGTCGCCGATGTCGCGCCCAACGGCAAGCTGATGGAGGAGAGCAGGAGCGGGCGCCTCGGGGCGGCGGACCCCGTCAGCCAGGAGATCACCATCCCGGCTGGAGCCATCGCCGACGCCAGCAACATCCTCGTGAAGGTCTACCCGGGGATCTTCTCCCAGGTCGTCGAGGGGCTCGACAGCATCCTGCAGATGCCGTGCGGCTGCTTCGAACAGACCTCCTCGGCCACGTACCCCAACGTGCTGGTGCTGGACTACATGAAGTCCATCAACAAGATCACGCCGGAGATCCGCATGAAGGCCGAGGGGTTCATCAACTCCGGCTATCAGCGGCTGGTCTCCTTCGAGGTCAAGGGCGGCGGGTTCTCCTGGTTCGGCGACGCCCCGGCCAACAAGATCCTGACCGCCTTCGGCGTCATGGAGTTCTACGACATGGCCCGCGTGCATGAAGTAGACCCGAACCTGATCGAGCGGACGCAGCAGTGGCTGCTGTCCCAACAGCAGGCGGACGGCTCCTGGAAGCCCGACGAGCAGTACCTGCACCAGGAGGCCTGGAAGCGCATCCAGAACAACCAGTTGCCGCCCACCGCCTACATCACGTGGGGCCTGGCCTACAGTGGCTGCAAGGCCGATGGCGTGAAGAAGGCCGACGCGTGGCTGCGGGCACATGCCGACGAGGCCCAGGACCCGTACGTGCTCGCGATGCTCGCCAGCGCCCTCGTGCAGGGCGACCTGGTGCTCGGCAAGGGCGAGACCACCAGCGTCACCAACAAGGCTCTCGACCGGCTCATTGGCATGGCCAAGCGCGCGCAGGGGCAGATGTGGTGGCAGAGCGAGATGACCGGCATCACCCATAGTAGCGGCGAAGGCGCGGACCTGGAGGCCACCGGCATGGCGGCGCTGGCGCTGATTGCCGGCGGGCGCACCGGCGAGGCCACGGAAGTGCTCAACTACCTCGTCGCCAAGAAGGACCCGCGGGGCACCTGGTACAACACGCAGGCGACGACACTGGCGCTGCGCGCGCTGATGGCCGCGCAGAAGGGCGCCACCGCGCAGGTGGACGCTCAGGTGGCTGTCGAGGTCAACGGCAAGGTGCTCGACACCTTCAAGCTGACCCCCGACAACGCCGACGTGTTGCGGCAGGTGGACGCCCGCAGCGTCGTCAAGCCCGGCAAGAACAGCGTCGCAATCAAGTTTGCCGGCAAGGGCAGCAGCCTGTACCAGATCGTGGGCAAGTGCTACGTCCCGTGGACGCAGATCAAGCCGGGAGCCGGTGAGGCGCTGGACATTGACCTGAAGTACGACCGCACGACGCTCAGCAAGGACGACATGGTCACCGCGGACGTGACGGTCACGAACAAGCTGCCCGCGACCACGAGCATGATCATCGTGGACCTGGGCGTCCCGCCGGGCTTCGAAGTGCAGGCGGAGGACTTCGAGAACCTGATTGAGCAGGGGACGCTGCAGAAGTACACGCTCACGGGGCGGCAGGTGATCTGCTACGTGGAGAAGCTGACGCCGTCGCAGGTGCTGAAGTTCAGCTACCGGCTGCGGGCCAAGTACCCGATCCGCGCGCAGACGCCCAAGAGCCGCGTGTACGAGTACTACAACACGGATCGCAGCGCCGAGGCACGGCCGGTGGATGTGGTGGTGCAGTAGGGGGGCCGTATATGGACCGCGGGCTTTCCAGCCCGCACTGCCGTTAGTCGTACGGCAATGCGGGCTGGAAGCCCGCGGTCCCAGGAACGGCTGCCGGCTGGGCTTCGGCAGGCTCAGCCTCCCGAGCAGCCGGCGCTCCTGCGGCCTACTTCCCTCTCAGCTTCTTCAGCGTCGCGTTCACATCCCCCGCGGCCTTCTTCAGCCCCGCCTGCACGCTCGTCTTCCCCACCCAGATCAGGTCGAGCTGGTTCTGGATGAGGTCCTTGACCTGCGACCACTCCGGGATGTTCTCGGGCTGCCTGGCGTATTCCAGGGAGTCTACGAACACCTTGCGGTTGTGGTCGGTCTGCGCCTGCGAATACGCGCCCTTCAGGACCGAGATCCGCGAGGGCATCTTCTCGAGCCGATCCGCCATCATCGTCTGCGCCTCGGGTGACAGCAGGTAGCTGAATAGCGCCCACGCCTCGTCGGGATGCTTGGTGCCCGACCAGATAGCGTAGTTCTCGGTGCCCAGCAGCGTGGCTTTCTGCTTCTTCTCCGGCAGCGGCGCGACATCCCACTGCAGGTCCTTGGTCTCGCGCAGGAGTTGAATGTCCCACGGCCCCGTCATGTACATGGCGATGTGGCCCTGCACGAAGGCGTTGAGCGCCGCGTTCTGTTCCGCGTTGTCCGAGGCCGCCGCGACCTTGTGCTTGTGGCGCAGGTCGTAGACGAACTGCACCGCCTCGACGGCGGCCGGGCTGTCGAGTACGCACTTGCTGCGGTCCGCGTTCATCAGCGAGGCGCCATTCTGCCACAGCCACGGGTACATGCGCGCGCCCCAGAAGTCAATCACGCAGCCCCACTGATCCGGCTTCCCGTCGCGGTTGGTGTCTTTGGTGAGGGCCTTGGCGGCCTTCAGGTAGTCGTCCCACGTCCACGACGCGCCGCTGCCGGGGTAGGGCTGCTGGGCTGCGTCGAAGAGGGTCTTGTTGTAGAAGAGCGAGTAGACGGAGGTGTACCGCGGCAGGGAGTAGAGCTTGCCCTCCCAGCGGCAGATGTCCAGGATCGCGGGGCTGAAGTCGGCCTCGTCGCCGCTTTGCTTGACGCGGTCGGACAGGTCCAGTAGCGCGCCCTTGGAGGCCATCGGGATGAAGAAGGCGCCGTGGATGGCCATGACATCCGGGCCGGCCTGCCCCGAGATCATCGTCTGCAGCTTGGTCATGGCCTGCTGGCTGCCGCCCGGGGCGTTCTGCAGCTCGACCTTGATGTTGGGGTGGGCCTGCTCGAACTTCTTGATAAGTTCGAGGTTGACGGCTTCTTCATCCGGCGGGGTGTAGGTGAAGAGCACGAGCTTGGTGCCCGCCGCGCCGGTGGCAGGGCCGGCCGGGCCCGTAGCGGACGGCTGGGCGGGTGGCTCCACGCGCGTGCAGCCGTAGAGGGTGACAACAAGCAGCGGCAGAGCCAGCAGTAGCCACAGACGAGACATAAGAGACCCTCCTTGCGCGTAGGCCCGCCGGTCCTCCGGCGGGCAATTGTGCGCCGGAGGACCGGCGCACCTACGCGGTTTTCGATCAATATGCAAACCCGGCCACCATACCCTTGGATGTGGTGATGACAACCTGCGACTTGCCCTCGGCCGTCAGACCCATGATCTCGTTGGGTGTGCCGTCCACATGGCCGCGCAAGATGGTCTTGCCCTGGGCGTCAAGCTGCAGTACGTCGCCGTTCTGCAGGCCGACGACAATGGCCGGCGCGCCCTTGACCTTGACAGCCTTGAGCACCGTCGCCGCGACCGGCAGGCGCACCGACCAGAGCTTCTGCAGGTGACTGTCGAGCACGACCAGCAGTCCGGCCGAAGTCGCCGCGATGACCTCCTGCTTGCCGTCCCCATTGAGGTCCATGACATCCAGGTCGCGCAGGTTGCGGGTCGGGATGGGGTCGCCGGGCCCGAACTGGGCGTTGTACAGGGCGCCGCCGTCCTCGTTCCACACAGTGATCCGGTTCCAGATGCCGTTGATCTCCGAGACGGCTTCCTTCTTCCCATCGCCGTCGAGGTCGGCGATGAACAGGTGGTCGCGGCTCATGTTCGCCCAGCCGCCGACGTACGTGTGTCCACCCGGCACGCCGTGGAACGAGTAGTGCAGATCCATCTGCTTGTTGTTGAGCACATAGACGGCGTGCGATTCGGTGGGCTCCTTGGCGAAGAGCAGGTCAATGCTGCCGTCGTCGCGGGGGTTGAGCCAGAAGTGGCTGCCCGCGCCCCAGAAGGCCGCCATTCGTTTCACGAGCTGCCCGTGGTCGTCCAGGATCTCCAGCGTGCAGGCGCTGCCGATGAAGCACTGCTCCTGGCCGTCGAGGAACTCGCCGCTGCCGATGCCGTAGATGCCCGGGTGCGCGCCCTTGAACCAGTACTGCTTGGCGGCCTCCAGAACGGCCGGGTGCATCTCGGACACGAAGGTCCACTTCCGCTGGCCCTGCTCGTCGAAAGCGATGAGCTTCTCATCCACGCAGCCGGCCAGCAGCAGCTTGGGCTTGCCCCACCAGTGCAGGTTGCGGATGTTGCCGTCGGTCTCCATCCGGCGCACGGGCTGGCCGGCGGGGGTGAGGACGTGGATCACCTTGTCCGTGGCGAGGGCCATGAGCGGGCCCTGCGCGGTGTTCATCTGCACGATCGAAGAGACCTTGGTGCGGACGTTGGTGCCGACGTTGGCGCCAACATCGGCCTGCATGGCCGGTTGCCATGGGGCGCCCTCGGCGGCCACGGGGCGGTTGGCCTGCTCCAGCGCCGCGGCGCGCAGCTTCTGCCCCTGCTCGACGAGGGCCGGAAGCTGCGCCGTCAGCGGCTTCCAGGCGGGTGTGGACGGCGTGGCCTGCGTCAGTTCGTGCCGGCCGGCCGACAGCGCGAACACCGTCAGCCCCTCGGCCCCCGCCTCGCCCTTGAGCGCCTTGCCGTCACAGGTGACGGTCGGGCTCTGCAAGGCCAGGCTCAGCTTCACCTCCGTGGCGCTGTCCACGGTCAACCTACCGGCCTCGTAGTCCCAGTCCACAGTGACCGGCTGGTCGGCCTGCAGCAGCAGGTCCTTGAGCCCGGCGGAAGTCAGGTTATGGCCGCTGAGATGATCAGCCGCCAGGATAGCCAGATCGCCCTGGGTCTTCTCGTACTCGCCGACGCTGGCGACGGCCGGGGTGGGCAGGTTGAGCGCGGCGGCGTTCGGCGCGACCTGCAGACAGGCCAGCGGCGGCTGCCCCTCGGCGCTCTGGGCGATGAGGTAGAAGGCGATGCGGTGCTCGCCCTTCTTCACGGGGGCCTGCCAGTTCATCGTCGTGGTGCCGCCGCCGGTGGTCTCCTGTACGTCCGACGGGCGCAGCTCGAAGTACGAGGCCGTGCCGGCGTTGACGGCCTGCGGCGTCTTGAGGCTCAGGCCGCGCAGGCCGAGGTTCATCAGTTCCACGCCGGGATGCGGGCCGACGACCTCCACGCGCAGCACGTGCTTGCCGGCCTTCAGCGCGACTTGCCCCAGCGGGGCCTGGCTCTCGGACACGCCGTCCGCCCAGTTGTCGAAGTCCTTGCCGATCGGCTTGCCGTCCAGAGTGAAGCGGGCGATGCCGCGGTCGTTGTAGCTGAGCATGTCGGCGAACAACTCACCGCTGACATCATTGCCCACGTTGAAGGGCATCTCCAGCCACTCGCCCGGGGCGCGGCCGCGCAGGAGCGTCGTGCCAAGGCTGTCCAGCAGGGCGATCTTGTCGGGCGTGGGCGGATGGGTGGTGCACTTGGCCTCCGGCGCGCGCCACAGCACCCAGCCGGGGAGATTCACCGCCGTGCCGGGGGCCTGCACGCGCACCGCCTGCTCCTTGGCGTTCCATGCCCCGGAGACAACCTGCCACAGCGTCGAGACCTTCATGTTCTGGCTGTCTTCGCGGAACGTCAGATCGTCCACGAACAGGCCATACTTGCCGGTGCGGTGGGCAATGGTCCGGCGCCACGCGCAGTACGGCATAGTGGGCACCTGCCCGACCGCCATGGCCGTCGCGCCGAGCACGTCGCGATACAGCAGTTGTCCGTCCATCGGCACGATGGGCTCGACCATGCCGTCGGCGCTGGTCAGCACCTGATTCATGTAGCCCTGCAGCAGTGTCCGGCCGTTGAGGCGGTATTCGAGCACGTCGTAGGTGTGGTAGGGGTTGCGCGAGGCGCCGTTGTAGCCGTCGAGAAGGATGTAGTCGCCACCGGCGTCCGGGGCGCTGCGGAAGCTGCCGTTGAGGAACGACTCGCTGAGCTTGAAACCCGTGCCGCGGCCCTGCCACATCGGCTTGGGCATCTGGTTGATGGTCCACTGGCCGACGAGGTCGAGGGGAAGCTGGGGCACGATGCCGCTGTCGGGCCAGAACGACTGCCCCAGGCGGAAGATGTCGGTGTCCAGCCCGGTGCGTTCGCGGTAGGTGACCCAGCGGCCGTCGCCGGTGAGATAGGCGGCCTTGTTGAGGAAGTCCAGGGCGGCGGAGTTGAGGTTCTGGTCCGGGATGCGGCCCGAGACGAGCAGTTCCTGCCCGCGCAGAAGTGTCTGGAGGACGCCGTTCTCCAGCGGCTTGCGGTCGCCGCTGAGGCACATGTAGGTGAGAATCGGCGCCATGCCGGTGTTATACCAGAAGAGGTTGTCGGCCTCGCCGTGGAGCCAGGCGTGCTCATGCAGCGAGTGGAAGGCCATCTGGCCCGCCCGTTCGGCATGGGCCCACAGCGGGCTGGGGTAGTGCTTGTTGAAATACCGGCCCAGCGTGTAGAGCGACAGCGCCGACCATTGCCCGTGGCGTGAGCTGACCGCGCTCGGGACACCGTTGAGGTTGTAGGTGCCCTTGTCCTGGGGGTGGTTCAGCCGCCGCGCGAAAGCGTTCATCACCTTCAGGCGCTCGGCGTCGGTGAACGCCGGGCTCTCCTCGATCAGGTCCCAGAACAGGATCAGCATCATCGCGTTGTAGTGGTACGGCCCCGCCAGCGGATCGTGCTTGTTCTCGATCCGCTCCTCATCAATCTCCGAGATCTCCTTCATGGCCTGGGCATCGGGGAAGCACAGGCGGATGACCTCGCGGGCCTGGAACGGGTCGCCGGTCATGTAGTACATCGCCATGCGCTTGCTGATGCTGCACCAGCCGAAGTACCCCACCGAGCCGTAGCCCTTCGAGGCTTCCCACGTGTCGTAGCCGTTCTTCAGGTCCGGGCCGGTGGGTGGCTTGAGGCCCTTCCCCAGCTTCGTCTCCATGAGCCAGCCGAGGCTGAGGCTCTGGCCGGCAGGCTTGGCGGCCTTGATGAGCCCGGCCATGGCCTTCACGCCTTCGGCCAGGCCGACGTCATCGCTCGCGCCCACGAGGATGGCGCTGAAGCCGTTGCCGTAGGGGTCGTGCAGGGAGCGGATGGAGTAGCCCTCGGCGCCGGGGTACTTCAGATCCATGAGGCTGTAGTAGTTGTCGTACAGGGCGTTGGAGGTCTTGCTGGTGGAGCGATTGCCCAGCACGATCAGGTTGCCGATCAGCGGTACGGCGGCTCCGGCGTCGGTGTCCTTGATGATGGGCACGGCCACGCCGGTCTGCGCCTTGATGGCGGCGGCCAGGGCCTGGGCCGCGTCCTGGTAGGGCTTGGCGCCGTTGGTGACGATGCTGATCGCCGGCTTGCCGTCCTGCACGAGCGGGATGTTCAGGTGCATGTTCTTGAGCTTATCATAGACCGGCGGGTCCGGGG
>CAZZDO010000076.1:0-3137 GCA_964653205.1 uncultured Armatimonadia bacterium
GGCGAGGTGTTCGCGCGGAATAGGGAGGAGGGGGGAGCCGAGGTGGGGTTCTGGGTGCCGGCGTGAGGCCGTTGGAGGGGCCGGATACTATCCGGCCCGCCGTCCCGTGCTTCTGGCGCCCTGTGACATCCGTCCCCAACGGCGGGCCGGCCGGTAGCCGTCCCCTTCAGTCCCTTACTCCACCATCATCTGCAACGCCTGTAGCTCCGCGTGCAGTGTCCCATCCTCCAGCTTCTTGACGTACTCAGCCGGCAGCAGCGACCGTGAGGTGCAGTTGGCGACCGCCGACAGCTCCATCAGCTTGATCTCATCCGGCCGCGCCGCCCCGGGGGGCAGGTAGTCCTCCAGCGCGAACTGCAGGTCCTCCGCGCCGACCGCGTCTCGCCCCGTGAACACCGCCCTCCGCTGAGCCACCCGGATCAGTTCCTTCAGGTCAGCCCCCGAGAAGCCCTCCGTCTTCTGCGCGAAGGCGGACAGGTCAACTCCCGCGCACGGCACACGCATCGTCTTGAAGGTCACGTCCAGGATGGCCTCGCGCGCCGTGGCGTCGGGCAGCAGGAACGGGAGCTTGAGGTCGAAGCGCCCGGCGCGGAGCGTGGACGGGTCAATGAGGTCGGGGCGGTTGGTGGCCGCGCCGAAGAGCACCTTGCCCTGCCGGGCGTCGTCGGACAGGAACGAGTTGAACATCGCGAACACGCGCCGCGACACGCCGCTGTCGCCGTCGCCTTGCACGCGCTTGCCGTACGACTGGTCGAACTCGTCAATGAAGACGAAAACCGGCGCGAGGGCGTCCAGGAAGTGGAAGAGCTTCTCGAGGTTGGCCTCGGTGGAGCCCACGTACTTGCTGAAGATGTTCTTGAGCTGCAGGAACGGGATCTCGCAGTCGTGGGCGAAGCACTGCATCGTGAAGGTCTTGCCGCAGCCGGGCGGGCCCAGCAGCAGGATGCCCTTCGGTACGACCTCCGTCTTGCCGTCGCGCAACGCGCGCGCCGTGTTGAGCAGCAGGTCCTTCTGCAGGTCCACCCCCGCCACGGCCTCCATCCCCAGCTTCGTTTCGGTGAACTCGACGAGATCGCCGATCTCGCGCTCAATGGCCGCGCGCTTGCCGCGGGTGACGGTGCTGGTGGCGACCTTCTCGCGGGAGCGCCAGGCCGTGCGCAGTAGGCCCGCGACCTGCAGCCGCGTCAGGCCGTTGGTCTGGGCGGCGAGGACTTCGGGGGTCAGGGCGAGGACTTCACCCGACTGGGGGGCGGCATCGTGATTGCGGACCAGCATCTCCGGGTGGTCGAGCAGGAACTTGATGTAGTCCAGACGCTGGTCCGTGTCGGCCATGGGGATGGCGACGACGTGGGCGGCGCCGCCCTGCGCGTACAGCTCCTCGGCGACGAGGGAGAGCGTTTCGGTGAGCAGGAAGACGAAGTTGTTGCGCCGCTGCAGGCGCGGGTCCTGGGCCCACCGGCGCAGCGTCGTGGCAAGCCGGCGCTCGTCGAAGGTCATCATCGGCGCGTCTTCGCGCGGGGCCAGCTTGTCGGCATAGTCAATGATGACCGCGGCGCCGTCGCGCGTGAAGAGGAACTCTTCGAGGATGGGAATGGCGACTTCCGGGCGGTAGGCTTGCGCAGGCTCGGGCACGTCGCTGTAGCGCAGGCGCATGACGTCCAGCACCGACTTGAACTTCTTCTCATCCTCCGGGCCGGGAAATGTGATCCCCGAGGCGATGTCGTAGTAGACCGCGTGCTTGTCGCCGCAGAAGGCGTGGTGCAGGAACACCGGGAGGGGGAGGTACGCGCCCTCGTACGGGTAGACGTCGCGCACGCCGTGAAGCAGGAACACGGAGGCGGCGCCGGAGGTGAAGCTCTGGCGGATCTCTTCAGCCCAGGGGGGAAGTTCGCTCATGGCGGGTCCTCGGTTGTGCTCGCGATTGTGTCGTGGCTACTGCGCGCCGGCCTGCGGGACGCGATACACGCGCGACTCGAGGCTGTCGAGGTCGAGCGTGAGTTGCCCGGCCGTGACGGGCGCGCTGCCCTCGCCGAACATCGGCCCGGCTTTCGCGTCGGTGACGCCGGGTACGGCCAGCGTCGTATGCGTGGGCCGGCGCTCCATGTTGGCGATGATGACGTACACGTCCTGCCCGTCACTCTTGACCAGCGAGACCGTGCGGTCCTGTTGGACCAGCGTCTCGGGCGTCTGCGCGGTGAGCACGGGGAGCAGCGTCTGCAGCTCCTTCGTGACGGTGCGGAGGCGCGCGAAGTACTCGTCGGCGGTCGGGCCACCCTCGCGGCCCTCGCTGCGCAGGCGGCTGAGCGACCAGTATAGCACCCCGCGCGCACCGGCGGCGACCGCGGTGTAGGTCATCGTCCGCAGTTCCTGCAGCGTCGGGAAGCGCTGCCATTCGGGCGGGATGTCCTTGTCCTGGCGCATCCGCGCGTAGTCGAAGGCCTGACACACGAACCAGTAGGGCTTCTGGCCGCCGGTGGCCTCGCGCCATAGTTCGGCGTAGCGCGCGATGCCGGCGAAGCCTGTGCCGCTGAAGTTGATCGCCGGCAGCGGGGGGATGGGGTAGTAGTCGGCCTGCAGGATGTCCATGCTATTGGCGAAACGCGCGGCGTCGGCGAAGTGGCAGATGACCGCCGTCACCGGATGGTCCGCGTCGTCCCGCTTGATGACCTGGTAGATGGCCGGCATGTACTGCTCGCCGTGATCGGTCTCCTTCTCCCAGCCGGGCTCGTCCATCGTATGCCACGCCAGCAAGGCCGGGTGGGTGTGGTACATCGCGATGCGCTTCTCGCTCTCGGCGAACTGGCTCTGCTTGATGTCGGGGCGGTAGAAGCTGATGAGGGCCTTGAGCCCGTGCGCCTGGACGGCATCGAGCCACTCCTGGCCCCATTCGTGGCCGGCCTTGCCCTCCCAGCCGTAGGTATGCACGAGGTTGAAGCCGGCTTCGGCCAACAGCGGGAAGTCGCTGACGCCCGTGGAGTAGATGCCGATGGCGAAGAAGGGCTTGCCGTCCACGAGCGGGCAGCGGCCGCCATCGAGCTTGACGACGGTCTGCGCGGTGGCGGCATGGGCGAGGACGGCGAGGGCCATGATGGCGATGGCGCGGGGCACGGTGTGGCCTCCTGTTGGTTGCGGGTTCG
>CAZZDO010000076.1:3237-11098 GCA_964653205.1 uncultured Armatimonadia bacterium
ACGAACCCGCCTACGCGATGGCCGCGGGTTCGAGGACGAACCCGCCTACGCGTCTAACACCTGGACCGAGCGGGCCGGCGCTAACGGGTCGGCCCGTACCTCGAATGAGAACAGGTACGGGTAGTGGCGCTTGAGGTGCAGGAGGTATTCCAGCCACTCGTGCAACAGCCGCCCGTAGGCGCGCTCCACGTCCTTGGTCAGATGGCCCAGGTCCGAGGGCGGCGAGGCGGCGAGGTCCGGCCGCGCCGATAGCTCCTCCTCGAGGTGCTGGATCGCCCAGAGCACGTCGGCGAACTCCTCGTGCTCCAACAGCACCGGGTTGGCCAGTAGTTGCAGCAAGAGCGACTCGTGCTGTTTGAGCAGGTCTTTGAGGGCCTGCAAGTCGCCGACCCCCACGTGCAACGTTGGTGGGGTGGCGGCCGCCGATGCGATAGCCGCCTGCAAGTCGGCCTCCGTGGTCTGCATGTTCAGGTTCAGGACGCCAGTGCGGGCATCGTCCCGCAGCATCGGCCGGCACAGCGCGAGCAGCGGCCGCCCCAGATCCGAGAAGAACACGCCGATGACCATGTTCATCTTGTGGCGGCGCTGCGCGGCCTCGCGCGAGGCCAACATGCGGTCCACGATGATCGTCACGAAGAGCACTTCCAGCGGCACGAAGGCGATGTCGCCCACCAAGTAAAGGAAGACGTGGTGGGCGTCGTGGAAGATCAGGAAGTGGACGTAGTGCAACAAAGCCGCCGCGGCGACGAGTGCGGAAGACAGGATGACGAGTTCGCGTCTGCTCATGCTTGCGCTCCTACGGCTGTCTACTTGCTCCTCTGCACCGACAACGCTGCGGCCGGATCGAGCGAGAAGAAGCCCGAGAGTGTCTCGCCGGGCTTCACCCACACGTCGTCCACGATCCCGGCGGCGGGGGCTACGAATGCCAGCGTCCACCAGCCCGCATCCTGCGGGCCGACGGTGATCTCCTGCATGTCCACGGCGGTCTTGCTGGTGTCAAAGCTCGCGACCTTGCGGCCGTCGGGCGCGTACAGGGCCCCCGCCGCTGTCTCGCCTGGGGCGTCCGAGGCCAGCCACAGCGAGAACTTGCCCACGCCGGCCGGGACCTCGAAGCGCACCGGCGCTGTCTTGCTCAGGAAGTGCAGGCCCTTCTCGTCGGTCCTGCCGTGGACGGCCCAGGCGGCGCCCTTGACGGTCATCCCAAAGCTGTGCGAGCCGCTGGCGATGATGAGCTGGTAGTAGGCCGGTCCGGCTGGAAGCTCTATCGGCACTTCGGCCGACATCACGCCCTGGTCGCTCAGCGCGCCCTTGTCGTCGTACACCTGGTAGCGGACAAGCCCGCCCCGGGCGGTGATGCTGCGGAAGGCAACCTCGGCATCGCCCGGTCCTTGCGGCACGATGATGACACGCTGGGGCCCACGAAGGAGGAACGGCGTCAGCGGGGCGTCGGGCGCCGGCGGCAGCGGGCCGGCCGGCTTGACGACGAGCTTCTCGCCCGCTCCGGCGACCTTCGACGGTGCGCTTGAGGGCGCCAGCGCCAGGGAGTTCACGTTCGTTTTCATGAAGGCGAAGAACTCCTTGTCGGGCAGGTAGAAGCTGGACTTCTCGGCCTCGGGCAGCAGCTTGGACTGGCGCAGGTTCCAGTGCAGGACCGTCAGGTTGGCGCCCATCATCGCGAGGCGGGCCTTGGCGTCCGGATCGGTGATCTTCGCCTCAGCGGCGCGAACGAGCCGCTCCAGTTCAGGGAAGTTCTTGGCGTACACATCCTTCAGCCGCCCCTCGGTCAGCGTGTAGCTCTCCTTCGTGTTGGCGATGAAGTACTGCTTGGTCGCCTCGTCGAGAAGCAGGTAGAACTGCTTCATCTCGGGCGCGCCCTCGGCGTAGCACTTGCTGACATACTCGTCGAAGAGCGCCGGAATGTCCGCGCCCGGGTCCCAGGCCAGGCGCGCCAGCAAGTAGTCCATCGGGCCGGCATAGCCCCACGCCGGGCTGCCATAGACGTAGACGCCCTTGAAGCCGTGCTGCTTCAGGCGCGGGTACAGGAACTCGAGGATCTCGATGCCCGGCGGGTTCATCGCGCCCAGTTCGTTGTGCACGCAATTCGGCAGGTCGTAGTAGGCGATATTGCCCGTAACCTTGAGCCACTGGGGTGCCAGATCGTCCCAGCGCTGCTGCAACTCGGGCCGGTAGAGCGTGAAGCCGTAGTCGAAGCTCGGCGCCCACACGAGGAACATGTTGGGGGCGAGCTTGAACGGCTGGCTCGGCGGATAGACGTAGGCGGCGTAGATGTAGCCGGCCAGCACCTTCTGCGGGTACTTCTCCGCCACGAGCTTCGCCACGCCGTTGTAGAACTGAATGATGGCGGGCGTCACGGACAGGTCGCCATTGGGATCGTCTTCGTAGAGGGCCTTGCAGTGGGCGCATTCGCACCAGCCGGCGCTGTCGGCCGGCGAGAGCGAGAAGCACGTGGCCTTCGGGTTGGCGTCGAAGTACGCGATGGCGGCGTCGGCGAAAGCCCGGATGAGGCCGGGGTTGGTGACGCAGAGCTTGTAGCGGCCCGTCGGCGGCACGCGCACGCCTCCGCTCTCGGCGAACCAGTCCGGATGCTGCGTGAACGCCTCGGGCTTGATGGCGGTCCAGTTGTGCGAATGGTAGAGCGAGAGGCTCAGGCCGAGACGCTGGCGCGCCCCCCATTGTTTGACCTCGGCGCGGTTCTCCTGGATGTACGGCACGCGGCGGTTGAGGAAGAACGGCGCGCCCTGCAGGTCCTGGTCGGGGATGGTCACGGAGGCCATCTTCGGCACGTAATCGCCGTGCGGGCCGGGCATCAGCCAGCGGACGCCGAGGAACTTCTCGATGAACATGCACGCGGCGTTGCGGGTGCCGTTGCTGGTGCCGCCCTGTGGCGTCTGCTCGTCGTCGGCGGTGTCGGGGCCGAGAATGTACAGATTGCGGCCGCGGACCGCCACGCGCCAGCCTTCGAGGGCGAGGCCGTCGGTCGTGACCCTCGCGGCCGTGGAGGCGGCGTTGGCCCCGACGCAGACCATCGGCTCCTTCGGCTCGTTGACCACCGGGAGCTTCGCGCCCGTGACTTGCTCGACGTACGTCTGCAACTCCGTGGCGGCGGTCTTGACCGACGACGGCGCGTTGGTGTCGCAGTAGATCACATGGTCGGACTTGCCGTCCACGACGAGAGCGACCGGCGCGGCGAGGGCGGCGGTCAGCGTCGCGGTGAGAAGACATAGCATGAGCGCGCAGGGCTTCATCGGCGGCACACCTCGGGGGGCAGGATATGTCGGCAGAAGCAAATGAGGGCCGGAGGGCTCAAGAGCCTCCATGCCCTCATCAGATTTCGGCACGAAGCGGCGCGGACCTACTGCTGTTGCTGCTCTTGTTGCGGCGGCTGGGCCTGCGGCTGTTCGGCCGCGGGCTGCTGCAACGGGATGGTCTCCATCGTGCGCTCGGTCGGCGCGGTCTCGGGAGCGAGGCCGAGTTGCCGCTGGTATTCCTGGTACAGGTTCTCGGCCTCGGAGTTCTGTACGGCCAACTCGATCTTGGCCATCTGGGCGTCGGCGGTCTCGTTGGCGACCGTAGTACGCGCACGCGCCTCGGCCATGCGCTCGTCAATGCGCTGGGTCATGCGTTCGAGCGTGTCGGATTGGTCGCCGATGCCGAAGCTGGTCATCAGCGTGGCCATCTGGCTCTCCATCTCCGCCCGCTTGGCGCGGCCGATCTGCCGCAGTGCCTCGTTCATCTTCTCCTTGATCTGGATCTCATAGGCGCGGCGCATCTCCAGGGCGCGCTTCGAGTTCTCCTTGGCCGTCTCCCACTGGGCCTCGGTATCCGCCAACTCCTTCTTGGCGGTCTCCAGGGCCTGGATGAGCGACAGGGCGGCTTCCTTGGCCCCGGCGCCCATCTTGACAGCCTGCTCGACTTTCGGCTGCAGCGCGGCCACCTGCGCCCGTTGGCGAGCCACCTGCTCCTCGAGCATCTTCTCGACCTTGATGATCTCGGCGGCCTGCTGGTTGAGCCTGGGGATCTGGTCCCGCAAGTCGTCCATGTGTTGCCGCAGGATCAACTCGGGGTTCTCAGCCCCGCGCAGCATCCAACCGAACAGTGAGCGAAAGATCATGCGCAGGCGACGTAGCATGTTGGGCCTCCGTGTCGCGTAGGCGGGTTCGTCCTCGAACCCGCGTGGTCATGCAGCCATGCAACGAGCGGGTTCGGGGACGAACCCCCCTACGCCAGTTCCACGTGCTTGAGCACTTCCTCCAGCGACGCTACCGAACCTCGCGCTGACGAGAGCCGTTGCAGTGACTCCTGCCGCGCCGCGTTCTCGTCCGACAGCTCCCCGGCGCCCAACTTCACGACCGACGAGCCGATGGACTCCAGCGAGGCCACCATGTTCTCGAGCGTGGCCTCGAGCCGGCCGATGAGTGTCCGGATCTGCTCGCAGTTGTCGAGCTGGCGCCGCAGGGCGCTCGCGGCCTCGACCAACTGCTGCTTGGAGTAGGCATCCTCCGTGGTCGCGATCTGGGCGTCGAGATGCGCGACGCGCGCGCGAATGGCCGTGGTGTTGGTCTGGTTCAGGTAGCGGTGCAGCGCGTAGGCCTGGCGCAGCAGGCGGCGGATGTCGCCCCCGAGGGCCGTCACTTCCTGCGCCACAGGCTGCAGGAAGCGCGTGCGGCTGCGGTTCAGGGAGCCGAAGTCGCGCTCCAGGCGGCCGAGGGCCTCATTGAGGCGCACGTTCCAGCGGCGCAGGCCGGGCGGGGCGTCCACCATGTCCAGGCCGAGTTCCTCGGCCCGCTGGGCCTGGGCCGCGCGCGCCGGGCCCTGCAGGTACGAGGCGATCACGAGCACGATCAGCCCCGGCACCAGAAGTTCGACATTGACGAACTCGGCCAGGAGCGCCGTCGCCACGATGATCGCGATGGAGAGCGGGGTGAACATCCCGCGCAGGAAGGCCAGAACCCCGGACATGTGGAGCAACTCACCTCGACGCCATTGTATCACGCGCCGACAGCCCCGCCAAGACGCGACACCTACGGCTCCAGCAGGATGATCCGGCCGCCGTGCGGCTCCTGCGGGATGGTCAGGACGTTGCCTTCCAGCTTGAGCGCCTCGCCGGTGAAGACGTCGGTGGCCAGGGATAGGCTTTTCATCTCCAGGCGCTTCAGGTCGAGCGTCAGGTGTGCCTGGCCCTCAACGGGCATGGTGTTCACATCCACCAGCAGCGCCTTGCCGTCTCTCAAGTAGACTGACACGAGGTCCGGCGGCCGCTCGGCCCAGCTCCGGCTCTGCCAGTACGGCAGGAACTTCGCGTCCGCGATCCCGAAGGCGTCAAGGGCCTCGAACAGCTTGTTCCACGCCTTCCCATCAGACCATATAGGCCAGGGCTGGATGCCGTGAAGGAGCAGGTAGGCAGCCAGATTGGGCGTGCCGGCCACGGCGTCCTCGCCGCGGAACTCCGGGAGGAAGAACTCGACCGGCCCCATGTTGCGGCCGAGGAACTCGGCGCGGAACTTGTCGGGGGGGAGTACGTTCAGGTAGTCCGACCCGATGTCCTGGGGGCGGAACTGCTCGCCGTCGAGGATCGTGTCGGTAAAGGACAGCATCGGCATGTCCACTTCGGAGGACATGTGGACCATCATCAGCGGGTCCGGCCGGCGCTCGTGGAAGAGCGTGTAGACGCGGCGGATGATCTCCCGGTAGGCGCGGATCGGGTGGATCGGCTGCATCTTGCCGGCGGCGTCGGTGTAGCCGCAGCCCTGCGCCTGGCATGGCGACGGCCCCCAGCAGTCAATGTAGATGCCGTCTATCCCAAACCGCTCGACGGCCTCGTTGATGCGGTAGAGGATGTAGTCCTGCCAGTCGCGGCTGGCCGGGCACGTGCCCATGGAGGCATGGCCCATCTGGGCCACGTCGCTCGGAGTCACCACCCGGTGCGGGTCGGCCCAGGCCGAGCCGTAGTAGACCCATTCGGGCACTCCCGCGGAGACGTAATTGAGGTTGACGTAGGGCACGGTCTTGATGCCCCTGTCGTGGGCCTGCTTGACTCGTTCGGTGAAGGCGACCGGGTCAATCGGCTCGGGGTGGCCGTACCACTTCATGTTGCCATTGGGCCAGACGATGTCGAACGTGGGGTTCACGCCGGGGGTCATGCGCCAGCGCAGCGCATCGGGCGGATAGGGCCGCACCGGCGTGGCCATCATCCCGAAACCGTAGTCGAGCTTGCCCGTGATCTCGGTCGGCGCGGCGAGAAGCCTGATCGTCACGACGACCTCGTCGCCCTCCGGCTTGACCTCGATCGTCGGGCGCTCCTGGCTCATCACCCAGTGCTGCTTGCTCTCGGCGTACCAGCCCAGGCCGCGGTCTTCGTTGCCGAGCCAGAAGTACGGGACGAAGGGCGAGGTCCAGCCTTCCGCGCTGATGGCCCCGGCGGGGTTGCGGGTCCAGCTCATCGCATCGGCGTTCATCAGCGTGGCCTGGCTGCGCGGCATGCGCCAGGTGAGGCGCAACTCGTCCACCTTGACCGGCTGCGCGGCTTGCAGGGAGAGGTCGGTCCAGGTGAAGCCGTCGAACTCGACGACGTGCTTCACGGCGGCCCTGAGAGCGCCGTTGTCGGCCGTGCCGGTGAGGGTGCAGATCGCGTCGTTCGCGTCGGCCACACGGCTTGAGCCCGTGATCTCCAGTGTCTTGCCGCCAACTACCGCCTCCAGCTTCATCGGGCCGCTCAGCAGGTCCTCACCGCCCGATCGCGCCTGTCGCAACAACTCCGCGTACTCGTAGCTCCGCCCCCAGCACCGCACCAGGGACGTGTCACGGGACGCGACGAGGGGCGTCCACGGCGGGAGGACCTTGTCGCTGATCCCCAGCTTGTTGCCGCTCCAGACGGGCGGGCCGGGCTTGATGAAGGGGCTCTGCGTGCGCGCCACCTCGGCGCCGTTGGCGTCGAGGAGCACCGTACGCAGTTCGTACGCCCCCTGTGGCACGTCTTTGAGGCCCAGATCGCCGCCGGCCACATCCGCCGTGAAGGCGGTCACACCCATCTGGCTGACCGGCTTGTCCTGCCCCTTGGGGAGAAGTTCCACCCGCGCCGTCCGACCCGCGCCCAGTTCGCCAACGAGCCCGGCCGCGTCCACCTTCACATGCATCAGGCCCTTGCCGGGGTCCACCTTCGCGTCCACGATGAGCTGTGGCTTCCACTGGATCGGCTGCAGCTTCGCCGCGTTGGCGATGCTGTCGGCGTCGAGGGGGGCCGAGTAGAGCTTCACTTCGTCCACGAGCGTCTGGCGCTTGCGGGCCACGTGCCAGGGGTGGTCGCCGAGGCGGAAGGTGTCGGCGAGCTTCTCCGGCACGAGCGCGGCATCCGCGACCCCGGCCCGTTGGCCGTCCACGTAGACCTCCAGCCGCCGCGCGCGCCACGTCCCGGCCAGGTGGTGCCATTCGCCGGGCTTCCAGTTGATCTGCGGGCCGGCGGCGGCCGTGTAGTGGCCGCTGTCCACGCCCATGAGCGTCAGAAGGCCGCCCTGGTAGTAGCGGTAGAAGACCAGCCAGCCGGGGTTGAGGGCCTCGAAGAAGACGTGGAACTCGTCCTCCTTGCCAGTCCAGTCGAGCGGGCAGACCCACATCTCGATGGTCCCCGCGGCGGCTCGGACACTGCCGGCCGAGGCATAGTAGGCCAGCGTTCCGCCCTCGCCGCACAGGAGGGCCTGCCCGACCTTGCCGGGCCGGTACTCCGGCGTGCCCTCGATCTTTACGGGCACGCCATTGCCAGTGGCCTGCGCGTCCAGCGTCCCGTCAAAGGACACATGGAACGTCAGTGGCGGGGTGAGCTTCTGGGCGCAGGCGGGCAGGGCCA
>CAZZDO010000076.1:11198-16137 GCA_964653205.1 uncultured Armatimonadia bacterium
GAAGATCTTCTGGGCGTTGCGGTACAGGATGTTGCGGCAATCGTCCTCGGTCAGGCGCGAGAACAGGATGCAGCCGATGCCGTAGCGCGGGTCGAACCACGGATGGTCGTCGCCGAAGGTGATCTTCTCGCTGCCGGCGACCTCGACCATGAGGTTCAGCGCCCCGCGGACGGAATAGGCGGCCGTTAGCTCCAGGTACACGTTCGGGTAGTCGCGGGCGATCTCACTGGCCAACTGCCACTCCCCGAAGCCCGCGTGGCCCATCAGGAAGGTGACGTTCGGGTAGGCCGCGGCGACCTGCGGCCACAGCGCCGGCCCGTCGCACTGGCTGCCGCCCCACGTGTGCAGCAGGATCGCCAGCTTGTGCGCGTCGGCGTACTCCAGCGCGGGCTTGTAGTTGTCGCCGGTGATCGGGTACTGGTAGTAGTCCGACAGGAACTTGAAGCCCACGAACCCGCTGAACTGCTCGTACTCGGCCACTTCCTGCTTGACGCGGTCGGGATAGAGCGGGTTGATCGCCCAGTAGCCTTTGAGCCGGTCCGGGTGGCGGGCGATGATCGCCGCGTAGTTGCGGTTGCCCAGTTGCGTGTCGGTCAACGCCTCGTGGGCCGCGGCGATGAGCCAGCGAATCCCCGCACCGTCCATCATCTCGATGACACGCTCGGGCGTGCAACGCGGGAAGTAGATGGCCCTGTAGGGCCCGAAGTGGGCGTGGGTGTTGATGACCGGGCAGTCGGGGGACTGGCCCGAGGTGCGGAAGGACTGGGCTAGCGGGTTCATGGTGGTGACCTTCGAGATGTCTCTATGAGTGATCACGATTGCCGGCTGGAAGCCGGCGCTCCTACGGCAACGGCTACAGCCGCAGAAGCCTCCTCAGGTTCCCCCCCGCCACCCACGCCCTGTCCTCGTCGCTGATCTCCGCATGCAGCAGCGTCAGCATCGGCCCGCCCATCGGCGTGTGCGGGAAGTTGGTGCCGAAGTAGAGCCGGTGCGGGCCGTACCTCTGCACGACCTCCGCGATGCCGCCGTCCAGTTCGTAGCGCGACGTGTCCACCCCGAAGTTCGGAAAGCGCGCCATCAGCGGACGGAAGAGCCGGTCTTCGCCCCACGAGCCGTGGCCCACGATGATGAGATGCAACTCCGGGAAGTCGCGCAGGACCGCGTCCGCCGTGGCGTAGGCATCCAGGCCGCCGCTCGCTTGCTGGCGAGGCAGGAAGAGCGGAATCTCGCGGGCGACCAGCTCGTCGAACAGCTCCCCAAACGTCGTCGTGTTCAGCAGATAGCGATGATCGCTCGGGAAGGCCCACAGGGAGCGCACGCCTGCCTGTGCCATGCTTTGCAGGAACTGCTCAACCGTCCCCAGCTCCCCCGTCTGGGGCGGCAGGATGGCCCAGGTCGGTGTGAGGCGCTCCTGCCCGGCGAGGTCCTGTGACGTGAGTGGGTTGCCCACCTCCGGGGTCTGCTCGGAGACCGCGACGTTGCGCACCAGCGCGCGCTGGAGGCCGCACAGATCCATCTCCTCCAGGATCGCCGCCGGCGTCATGGCCGGCGCCAACGGGGGCTTCATGGCCACGCCATAGGCGCAGTTACAGTCAAAGAACTCCATCGCATCGCTTCCTTCCCGGGGGTGCGACCGCGGTATGCTCTGCCGGGGCAGTTCGGGCCAGTCGCGCATGATTCCTTCCGGTGGCGCAGGTGCAGGGAGGAATCCAGAGGCCACGTGGTCAATTGCAGTCGGACGCAGTTGGAATCGCGGTACCACCACGAAGCCCCACCGGGAGTGAAGCGTTTTGGCCAGAACACGGGAACTGAAGCCGAGAGATCTGCGTTGGCGTTGCCCGCTGACGCATTTCGAGTTCCAGGACACCAACGCCCTCGAAGGCGTTCCCGGCCCCATCGGGCAGGACCGGGCGGTCGCCGCCATCGAGTTCGGCGCGGACATCGCCAGCGAGGGCTACAACGTCTTCGTCACTGGCATTAGCGGCACCGGTCGCACCTCCACCACCCGCACCGAGTTGGAGCGCCGGGCCGCGAGCATGCCCGTGCCCGATGACTGGTGCTATGTCTACAACTTCGACGACGCCCACCAGCCCCGCGCGCTGCGCCTCCCCGCCGGCATGGGCCTGGCCTTCCGCGACGACATGGCCCGCATGCTCAACGACATGCGGCAGGTGCTGGCCAATGTCTTTGAGAGCGATGAGTACAACGACAAGCGCGACGCGATCATCAAGGAATTCCGGCAGGAGCGCAACGCGGAGTTGCAGGCTTTCGAGCAAGAGGCGCAGGAAGCCGGCTTTGCCCTGGGGCGCTCTCCGGCCGGGCTGATCGTTGCCCCGGCCGTTGAGGGCGAAGTGATGACGCCCCAGCAGTATGGCGAACTATCGGACGAGGAGCGCCAGCGCCTCGACGCCAAGCGCGAGGAGCTGCAAGGGAAGCTGGGCGAGATCATGCGCCGCGGCCAGCGCGACGAGAAGGAGACGCGGGAGCGCGTGCGCCAGCTCGACCAGGAGGTCGCACACGAAGCTGTGGACCCGGTCTTCAAGGATCTCCGGGAGAAGTACAGTGCGGTCTCGGGCGTCCTTGAGCATCTCGAGCGCATGGAGAAGGACCTCATCGAGAACATCGGCATGCTGCGGCGCGAGGACGATGACGGCCTGCCGCCGGGTCTGCCCCCGCAGCTCATGATGGGCATGCAGCAGAAGAACCCGCTGGAGCGCTATGAGGTCAACGTGCTCGTCACCAACGACCCCGAGAACGGCGCGCCGATCATCGAGGAAGCCAACCCCACGCTCGACAAACTCACCGGCGAGATCGAGCATCAGGCCCAGATGGGCGCGCTGGTGACCGACTTCAGCATGATCAAGGCCGGCGCGCTGCACCGCGCCAACGGTGGGTTCCTCATCATTGAGGCTCTCCAGCTCCTGCTGCGGCCGTTCGCCTGGGAAGCCCTCAAGCGCGCCCTGCGCAACAAGCACGTCCGCATCGAGTCCCTGTCCGATCAGTACCGCTTCGTCTCCACCGTCACCCTCGAGCCCGAGCCGGTGCCACTGGACGTGAAGGTCGTCCTGATCGGCAACCCCTTCATCTACTACCTGCTCTATGAGCATGACGAGGACTTCGGCAAGCTCTTCAAGGTCCAGGCGGACTTCAGCACCGAGATTGACCGCGATGACGACGCCTTGCAGCAGTACGTGCAGTTCATCGCCCATGTCGCCAAGCGCGACGGCCTGCTGCCCTTCGAGCGGTCGGCCGTCGCGCGCGTCATCGAGCAGGGCGCGGAACTGGCCGGGGATCAGCAGAAGCTGACCGTGCGGCTGCTCGACATTGCCGACATGTTGCGCGAGTCGTCGTACTGGGCGCAGAAGAGCAAGCGCAAGAAGGTAAAGGCCCAGGATGTCACGCACGCGCTCGAGCAGCGCATCTGGCGCGCCAACCGGATCGAGGAACTCATCTTCGACATGATCCATGAAGGCGCGATCATGGTCAACGTGGATGGCGCGGTAGCCGGGCAGATCAATGGTCTATCCATCATGCAGCTAGGCGACTACATGATCGGCAGGCCGGGGCGCCTGACCTGCCGCACCTTCACCGGCCGGACGGGCATCATCCAGATTGATCGCGAAGCCAAGCTGACCGGGCGCCTGCACGACAAAGGCATGCTCACGCTCTCAGGCTTCCTGGGCGACCGCTTCGGGCGCACCGAACAGATCCAGCTCTCGGCGACGCTCTCCTTCGAGCAGCTCTACTCCGAACTCGAGGGCGACTCGGCCTCGTCCACGGAACTGTACTGCCTGCTCTCCAGCCTCGCTGACGCACCGATCAAGCAGGGCATCGCCGTCACCGGGTCGGTCAACCAGATGGGCGAGGTCCAGGCCATCGGCGGCGTCTCGCGCAAGATCGAAGGCTTCTACCGCACCTGCAAGATCCTCGGGCTAACCGGCGAGCAGGGCGTCATCATCCCCGAGAGCAACGTGCGGCACTTGATGCTGCAGCAAGAGGTCGTGGACGCCGTCAAGGCGGGGCAGTTCCACATCTGGTCGGTGCGCACCGTTGACGAAGGCATCGAGATCCTGACTGGCATCCCCGCCGGGCGGGCGGACAAGGAGGGCGAGTTCCCGCCCGACACGATCAACGGCCGCGTCCAGTCGCGCCTGCGTCAGATCGCCAATGCCCTTCACGACGAGCATCGGCGCGACGACGATGGTGACGATGAGGAAGACGACCAGCCCACCAAGCCCCTGAGCGACCAGGGCCAGCCGCCGCACGAGGAGACGCGGCGTCGCTGACACCGGCCTGTCCGCCGTGGCGGCTGGCGCCTCACCCTTGGCGTTTGCCGCGCTTCGGCCTATAATGCCGGCACGATGTCACCGCAGCCTACACCGAAGCTCGCCCGATATATGCTGCTGTTGCTCTGCGCCCCTGTGTGGGCGCAGGCGCCCGCGACTGTCGCCCCGCCGCAGATCGCTCTCGTCGGGGCGAAGCTGGACCTCGAGCCCGCGCCGGCGATGCAGGACGGCGCCCTCGTCGCTCCCTGGGCCCCCATCGCCCGGGCCATGGGAGCCCGCGTGAACTGGTTCGGGGATGAGAACCTGCTGGTGATCGTCGGTTCGACTGGCAAGCGCCTGCAGGTGCAGCCCGGTCAGCCGTTGACTGTAGATGGCGAGGCCGTGGCGCTGAGCCCCGCGGCCGGGCTCGTCGAGGGCAAGCTGATGGGCCCGGTCAAGCCGCTGGTCGAGGCCCTTGACGGCGTACTGCAGTGGGAGCAGAAGGCGCAGCGGGCCACCGTCTACGGCAAGTTGCTGCGGTTGGAGACGCGTGCCGATACGAAGGGCGCCGGCGTCAGCTTCGTCACCTCAATTCCCACGAAGCCGGAGCCCGACCAGATGAACCCGCCCCGGCGCAGCTTCGTGGACCTGCCCGGGATCTATGTCAACAGCCA
>CAZZDO010000077.1:0-15987 GCA_964653205.1 uncultured Armatimonadia bacterium
ACCTGGGGTCGAGCCGCCGACTACCGCTATCAGACAGCCTCCGTCGGCAAGGCCTTCACGCGGGCCGCGCTCGGGCTCGCCGTCGAGAAGCTCGGCCTCAACCCCGACGCGCTCGTCTGCCATACCTGGACCGGCGCCGGGCAACTCTCACACCCCCACAAGTACCTCGACAACGAGACCCACCGGGACATCACGTGGCGGCACCTCGTGGACCACGAGGCCGGCTTCGGGATCGAGAACGCCTGCCACTGGCGCGAAGGCAAGCTGCCCGACGAGGACTGGATCCGCGCGAAGTGGACCGGCGACCCGCTCTTCGATATGCGTGCGCTGCGTCCACCCGGCCGGCGCTACTACAGCAGTGCGGGCTACGTCCGTCTCGGGCAGGCGCTGACCGCGCTGTGGGACATGGACCTGAAGGCGTTGCTGGACCGCGAGTTGTTCAGCCGGATGGGGCTCCCGCCAGAGCGCTGGCAGTGGCTGACGCTGGCTGAGGCCCGGGCCGCGCGCGACATGTACCCGGCCACGCCCGGCTACGCGGACTATGTGGACCCCCCCTACGAGATCAACGGCCACGCCGTGCGCGGCGGGCCGGGCTGGGTCGTGATGTCGGCGCTGGACCTCTGCCGCTTCGGCCTGCTGGTGGCCACGGGCGGCTGGTGGAAAGGCGAGAGGCTGCTGGGCGCGGAATGGCTCGTCAGCAAGAGCGGCGGCAACCACAGCACCGTCGTCGGCTGCCGCGAGAGCTTCGTCGCCGGCGCGCGCGTGGCCACGGAGCACCTGCCGGACTTCGTGTGGGTGCCGGACTTCGTGGAGTACCGCTTCCCTGTGGACCTGATTGACCCGGAGGTTGTTCCGGGGCGATAATGCCGCGTCGGCCCGCCGGTCCTCCGGCGGGCACGTGCACCGCCGGACCTGCGCACCTACGCGGCCTATCTTGTGAGGACCAACATGACTTCCCACGAACGCGTCGTCCGTGCCGTCACCTTCCAGGGCCCTGACCGGGTCCCGTTCAACCTCCCCGCGCCTTGGGGCACCGACATCGCCGGCTGTGGCGCCGGCGGCGACCCGAACTGGCAGCCCTGCGTCCAGACCGAGACGGAGCGGGAAGACGAGTTCCACAGCATCTGGCGCAAGCTCCCCGGCGACAAGACCATGGGGCAGGTCGTGAGCCATCCGCTCAAGGACTATGCCATGCTCGACGACTTCGCCTGGCCCGACTACACGGTCGAGGCGCGCTACGAGGGCGCCAGGAACGCCTGCGCCAACAACCCGGAGGACAAGTTCCTGCTCGGCGGCATCCCGATGAGCCTCATCCACCGGCTCGAGTACCTGCGCGGCCACGTCGAGGCCTGGACCGACCCGTACGAGCACCCGGACGAGTTGCACACCCTGTTGGGCAAGCTCGGGGACATCGCCATCCAGGCCATTGACCGGCTGGCGGACCTGGGCGCCCACGGGATCATGTCGTGCGACGACTGGGGGCTGCAGGACCGGCCCATGCTCTCCCCGGCCACCTTCGCCGAGTTCTTCAAGCCCGTCTACCTGCGCGTCTATCATCATGCCCACGAGCGCGGGCTGCTGACGTTCCTGCACAGTTGCGGGCACATCACGGACCTCTTGGAGCACTTCATCGAGGCGGAGCTGGACGTGATCCAGCAGGACCAGCAGGAGAACATGGGCGTGGAGGAGCTGGGGCGGCGTTTCGGCGGGCGGCTGTGCTTCTGGTGCCCGGTGGACATCCAGCAGACCATGGTGCATGGCACGGTGGACGACGTGCGGGCGTACGCGCGCAAGCTCATTGACACGCTGGGCTGTTTCAACGGCGGCTTCATCGCCCAGTGGTACGCCTCACCCCAGGCGGTGCAGCACAGCCAGGAGAAGATTGACGCAATGGCCGAGGAGTTCGTCACCTACGGAGCGACGGTCTATGCCGACGGCGGAGGTGCGCGGGTGTGAAGACGTTGCTGTTCTGGGTCCGCGCCGCGCGCGCGCCGTTCTTCACCGGCAGCCTCGCGCCGATCCTGGTCGGCACAGCCGCCGCCTACTATGTCACCCGTGGGCATGTGCACTGGGGTCTGGCCGGGCTGGCGTTGGTGGCACTGACGCTCCTGCATGCCTGCGCCAACCTGGCCAATGACTACTTCGATCATCTCAGCGGCAACGATGAGGCCAACAAGACCTTCGCCACGCCCTTCACCGGCGGCAGCCGCGTCATCCAGAACGGCGAGGCGCGGCCGTGGCAGGTGCTCACCGCTGCGTTCATCTGCATGGGCGTCGCGGCGCTCATCGGCTTCTACCTCGTCTATCGCGCTGGCTGGCCGATCCTGTGGCTCGGCGTCATCGGCGGCGTGACGGGCTTCTTCTATACCGCCCCGCCCCTCAAGCTCGCCTACCGCGGCATCGGCGAGCCTTTCATCTTCCTCGACTTCGGCCTGCTCCCGGTACTCGGCGCCTACTACCTGCAGACCGGGCGCTTCGACCTGGAGGCCTTCTGGGCCGGCGTGCCCGTGGGGCTGCTCATCACCGCCATCCTGTGGATCAACCAGTTCCAGGACAGGGAGGCCGACGCGGCCGTCGGCAAGCGCCACTGGGTGGTGCGGCTGGGGCGGCGGCGATCGGCCGTCGTGCACGTGGCGCTGCTGGCGGCCACATACGCGAGCATCATCATCCCCGTCGCGCTGCGGCTCTTCCCGTTGACAGCACTGGCGGGGCTGCTGGCGATCCCCATCGCGGGCAAGGCCTGCCAGGTCGCGCTGCAAAGCTACGACGACTTGCCGCAGCTCACGCCCGCCAACGCTGCCACCATCGGCGCGCACCTGCTGACCAGCGTCCTGCTCGGGCTGGGCTTTCTGTTCGCCGGCGTCCTGCCATAGCCGGTAGAGCGGGCGTCTCGCCCGACGGGGTCGCCGTGGGCGGGCGAGACGCCCGCTCTACCCACATCACGTCGGAGGCCCCCATGCGCCACCAACTGAGCGCCGCGTCCCGCACCTACAGCTTCTCCCGCCGGCACGAACCGGCGCTGACGGTGGCGCCCGGTGACGAGGTCCTGCTCCAGACCCACGACTGCTTCGACAACACGGTGCCGCACGAGCCGGACCCGGCCGGCTTGAGCCACACCGTGCCCGGTCACGGCAACCCCGCGACCGGCCCCGTGGCCGTCACCGGCGCCGAGCCGGGGATGACGCTGCGGGTGGACGTCCTGGAAGTCGCGTGCGCCCCGCGCGGGCTCATCTATGGTGCCGACCGGAGCACCGGCGTGCTCGACCTGCGCGTGCCGGAGATCAGTGACGGCGTGGCGCGCTTCAGCGAGGCGCTCAGCTTCCCCCTCGACCCGGTCATCGGGGTCATGGGCGTGGCCCCGGCCACCGGCGAAGTCCCCAACAGCACGCCCGGCCGCCACGGCGGCAACCTGGATAGCATCGAGCTGAAGGCCGGGGCGATAGCGTGCTTCCCCATCACCGTCCCCGGCGCGCTCTTCGGCGCGGGAGACCTCCACGCCCTGCAGGCCGATGGCGAAGTGTGCGGCATGGGCATCGAAGTCGCCGGGGAGATTCTCGTCCGCCTGTCGCTGCTCCCGCGCATCATCTCCCCGTGGCCGCTGGTCGAATGGCCGGACCACATCTCGGTGCTCACCGCGGCGCGCACGCTCGACGAGGCGGCTGACCTGGCCGTCGCCGCTGCGCGCGATCTGCTCGTTGAGCAACTCGGCGTCAGCGACGCGGACGGCCTGATGCTCCAGAGCATGTTGTGCGATCTGCGCGTCAACCAGATCGTGGACCCGCTGAAGGGGGTACGCGTGAGCATCCCCCGGTCGCTCCTGCCGCAACTGCGCTTCTGAGGAGGCCCGCGATGCACGACGAGGCCAGGGGAATCGTGCGGGCTGCCCTGCCGGGGCTGACCGTGAGCGAGACGCCCGCGGCGATCATCTTCACGGGCGAAGACGGCCCGCGCTGCGCCCTGCGCAAGACGACGCTGCAGGACGTGACGGCCGGCGCCGGGCCGCCGGTCGAGCCGCGCTACTATGCCGCGCTGCTGGCGGCACTCGGCGACCCGCTGGGCGAGCGTCTGCTCGCGGCGGGGGAGCCGGACTTCGCGACCGTGGCCGGGCTGCTCCCGCCCCTGCTGGGGCCCTCCTTCGTAGGCGACGAGGCCACGATCGAACGGGTGGAACTCGACCCGTACGGGGCTATCACCGGCTACGCCGATCCGCCGCTCCCCGCGCCGGAGACGCTCGCGCGCGTGGGCCTGCTGGATGGCTGGCTGCCCGCGCCGTGCCATCGCTACGAGACGGACAGCGCGACCGTCGAGCAGATCGCCTTCGGGACGTGCGGCGATGAGGGCGGGCTCCTCGTCTGGCGGCGGCTGTGCACGACTCCCCACGACGCCGGGGCGAACGATGCACAGGTCCTCTATCAGGCCAACGGCGCGGCCACGACCGCTGAGGAGTTCTACGCGGCCCTGCTGGGCCTCTCCGACCGATGCGACCGCTTCCGTGGTGCGGGCCTGAAGCTGCGTGCGCCCGAGGCGGACCTGCTGGACGCCGCGCAGGCGATGCTGCTGCTCGGAGTGCTCACCTTCCGCGGTCTGTCGCCCCGCTACGGCGTCGGCTGCTACGGTGAAGAGCGCCACAACAGCTTCCCGCCAACGCTGATCTTCCTGCTGCAAGCGCTGCTGGCCTGGGGCCACGTGGGTCGCGCCGGCGAGGTGCTGTCCCACTACGTCTCTCGCTACGTCAAGCCGGATGGCACGTTCGACTACTACGGCCCGGCGCTGGCCGAATACGGCCAGGTGCTGGCGCTGGCCGTCGAGTACGTCCGTCTGAGCGGTGATTGTGACTGGTTCACGCGCCGTCTGACGCTCCTGCGGCCGATCTGGCAGCGGCTGCTGGCCCTGCGCGCCGAGAGTAAGCAGCACTTCCCGCCTGATGACCCCCACCACGGTCTCATTCCCGGCCTGCCCGAGGCCGACTATCATGGCCAGGCCGACCAGTGGCAGACGTTCTACTACTCCGGCGATGTCTGGACCTGCCGGGGACTGCGGGAGATCGGGCGGCTCCTTGCCCAGCAGGACTCCGAGCCGCTCCGGGGTGAGGGGGCGCTGCTGCTGGGGGAGGCCGATGCCTACGAGGAGGACCTCCGGCGGTCACTGCGGCAGACCGTGCAGGTCGAGGTCGGCTACGTCCCTCCCGGCCCGGACCAACTCGAGCCTATCCCCGACCTCACCGCCAACCGCCACGCGTCGTACTGCAACTACCGCTACTTCCCCGAGATGATCTCGGCGGGGGTGCTGCCACCGGAGATGGTGCAGATGCTGCTGCAGTGGCGGCGGACACACGGCGGCGAACTGCTGGGCATGACGCGCTTCGAGGGGCACCTGGACGACTGGCCGGCGCTGCACGTGGCCCGGGCACTGCTGGAGCAGGACGAGCCGGATCGCTATCTGATGCTCCTGTATGCCCACTGGGCCCATCACAGCTCGACGGGAACACTCGCCTCCTACGAGCAGGCCAGCATCCGGCCCGGCGGGGACGGTCGGGAGCACATGATCGCCGGACAGGTGATGCCCTGCCAGGCCATGGTCCCAATCATGCTGCGGTGGGGGCTCGTCTACGAGGAACGCGACGCGGACGTGCTGTGGCTGTGCCGGGCCGTGCCGCGGCGCTGGCTGGAGCCCGGAGAGAAGCTGAGCGTGCGGCGCGTGCCCACGCGTTTCGGGCGGGTGGGCTTCACGGTGCGGCTGCACGACAATGGCGCCGGGCAAGTCACGCTGCGCCTGCCGGGGGAGCCAGTCGGCGCGCAGATCCGGCTCTGCCTGCGGCTGCCGCGGGGCCGGGTGACGGCGGTGCATCTGCGGGGGGTGCCCCTGCCGCTGGAGAGCGATGTGGTCACGATCCCGGCGGGCTTGCAGGGCAAGCTGAAGCTGCAGGTAACGTGGGTGCGCGAGTAGCGCGCGGCTCAGACGCCGCTGCCGCGCAGCCGCCGGTTGCGGCTGGTGCTGGACTCGGTGGGAGCCGTGATGGGTCTCATCGAGCCCTTCTCCGGGACTTCCGGCGAGCCGGGCGTTGCGCCTGACCCGCCGCCGGTGCCGTTCGGCGGGAGGCTGTCCAGGAACACCTCGGGCGGGACGGCCTGGCGGTGGGCCACCGAGTGGATCTCCGCCCCCAGCGCCTCACAGATGGCGGCTTCCTGGCTGGCCTTGCGGCTCGCGTTCGCCGCCAGCGCCTCATCACCCAGGCGCGAGGCGGCCAGGTAGATCGCCTGCCACAGGGTGGCGGTGTGGCGCGGCGTTGCCCCGGTCTCGATCTGGCGTTTCATCTGCTCAATGGCCGCGCGATAGGCGCTGCGCGCCTCATCTCCCAGTTCCGCGTAGCTCTCTCCCAGCCAGTACTGCCCCCAGCCGCTGGTGTCTCCCGCCTGCACGGCGCGTAGCGCCAGCGTCCGCTGCGGCTCTCGTTCCTGCCCGTCACTGGCCACCTCGGCGGCCAGCAGCAGGGCCTCGAGGCGCGCCTGGTCGGACTCCAGCAGGGGGCCGAGCATCTCCAGGGCGAGTTCAGCGCGCCCCTGGTCGCGTTGACATCGGGCCATCTGCAGCATGAACTCCTGGTTCCCCGCGTCAGCTCCCTGCAGCCGGCGCAGACACTCCTCCTCGCGGCTGAACCGTCCCAGCCACCGAGACGCTTCCGCCAGCCCCTCCCAGGCCTCCAGATCATGCTCATCGTAGGACACGCAGGCTTCCAGTTCCGGTGCGGCGCGCCCGTAGGCATGCACCCGGGCGCAGGCGCGGGCCACGGCCTTGCGGGCCACAACGGGGTCCACGCCGGCCTGGATGGCGCGGGCGCTCTGGGCGGCGGCGCGCTGGGCCATGCCCGCGTGCAGATGCGCAACGGCCAGCCCCGCGTACAGCTCGGGGTCATGGGGCTGATAGGCCAACAGCGCCTCAAACAGGGGGATCGCCGCCCGCGGCGCACCGCACTTGACGTAGGCGAAGGCGAGGGACCGGGTGCTGCTCAGGGGCAACTCGTCGGCCTTCCGTGAGGCCTCATACGAGTCGAGTGCGCGCAGGACATCGCCCTGCATCTCCGCCAACACTCCGCGCAGGTACAGCGTGCCCGGAGGCCCGGAGCGCAGGTCCTCTAGCTCGCTCTCCGCCGTCGCGGCGTCGCCCTGGTGGGCCAGAGCCAGGGCGGCCGCGTAACGGGCCGCGTCGTGATACACCGGGTCCGTCCCCAGTTGCCGTGCCAGCCCCAGCGTTCCCGCCCAGTCCCCGCGCGCAAAAGCCGAACGCAGCCGGGCATTTACTTCCGGGGGCGTATCCACCCCGGCGACGTCGCCCGGTGTTGGCGCCACAGCGTCCAGCGCCCGGCGCCACAGCCGCACGACGGGAGCGGGCCAACTGTCCGGCCCGGCGACCTCTTCGCGCAGTTGGGTGAGGCAGTGGCGCGCCAGTTCCGCCGTCTGCGGCTGTCGGGCCAGAGCCGTCAGGAGACGGGCCGCAAAGGCCGGGTCAATCGGCAAGCTCCGGCGACACAGCGACTGCAGCGCCGCCGCCACGGCCGGCGTCTCGGGCCCCGCGTGCTCCAGGTACTCCAGGCAGGTCAGGCGGTGGGGCGGGAGGATCAGGCCGTGCTCCTCGACCACCAGCCCGGCGCGCTGCCAGCGCCCCGAGCTGTTCTCGCCGAGCAGCGCCGACCAGATGCGTGCCGGGAAGCCCAGCTCCGCGGCCCCGGCGAGAGCGACCGCGAGTTTGCCCTCCTCCGGGAGGTCCTCGCCGCGGTCCAGGTCGCGCCACAGGCCCGCCCGGGCCTCGTGGCCCCGGTACGCACGACTGGCCGCCAGCAGCCCGTCAGCCTCCTCGAGCGACAGCCCGACGCGTCCGCCGCCGCTGTCTGCCTCAATCTTGCGGCACAGGGCCACGACATCACCGTGGGTCGGGCTCACATCATGCACGATGCCGGTGTCGAGCAGGGAGGCCGGCCGCAGGACGTCCAGCCCTTCACTGCGCCCCGCGTCACCGGCCAAGGGCGTGTTCGTGGCGATGACGACCACCGGCAGGCCGGAACGCTCGATCTCGAACAGCCACTCTTCGGCTTCGGGGCGCAGGTCGAGGTCATCTACCAGGAGATACACCTGCCGCTGCCGGGCGGCCTGGAGCACAGGCCCGAGGCTCAGCAACTGCGGTGTCGGCAGCGCCAGGAATACAGGTTGCCCGGCCTCCAGCAACACCCGCGCCAGCCGGTAGAGCAGCACGCTCCGCCCGTTGCCCACCGCGGCGGTGAGCACGTGCAGGCGGGGCCGGTGCACGCGGGCCGTGACGGCAGTCTGCAGGGCTGCCAGGGCCTCCCGCGGGCTGTCGTGGCGAGCGATGATGTCCACCATGCGCGGCCGCCCGCCCATCCCGAACCAACGCGCCGCCGCCGCCCCGGTTCGCCCCCGGTGTGTGAGCTGCACCAGTCCATTCCTGAGCCGGCGCCGTTCCCCGCCCGAACTCCGACGCTCCGCCAGCGTCCAGGCGGCCTCGGCGGCCAGCAGGTAGCACAGGATGCCCAGCCAGAACTCGTGAACCGGTATGTCCAGCAGCTTGTTGGCCGTGGCCCAGACGGCGATGGCAATGACGCCAACCGCCAGCACGAATCGGCCCAGATATGGGGTCAGGCTCATCGGCAATTCTCAGTTCCCCCCGGGCCATGGCTGTGACCGGGGCTGGCCGGCGTGATGCGCAGAGCCAACACCTGCAGGTACAGTGTCTGTCGCAGCCCTTAACCGGCGCTTAAGCTGGGCTCAAAGGAGGCTCAAACCGTACGAGAGGGCGTGATGGGGCACTATCCGCCGGGGGGCAGACGGCGGTGCTGGCGCAGGAGTTCGAGGTAGATCTCCTCGGCGCGCGCGGCCATGGTCTCGACCGTGAAGTGCCGGTACATGCGCTCGCGGGCGGCGGCGCCGAGACGCCGGCTGAGGGCCGGGTCCGAGAGCAGCCCGGCGATCGCTTCGGCCAGGGCCCAGCTATCGCCCGGAGGCACCAGCAGCCCCGTCTCGCCGTCCACGATCACCTCGTCAATGCCCGGGCAATCGCTGCCCACTGTCGGCTTGCCCAGGAAGCCGGCCTCGATGAGCGCTACTCCGAGACCCTCCTTGGCCACCGACGGCAGCACGACCACGTCCAGCCCGGCCACCAGTTGGATGGCGTCCGGGCGGAACCCGAGGAAGCGGACCGCGTCCCTGAGCCCCATCTGCTCGGCCAGCTCCGCGAGTTCCAGCGACGCCTCCCCCTCCCCCATGAGCAGGCAGACCAGATCCGGGAAGCGGGCCCGCAGCAGCAGCACGGCCTCGAGCAAGTGCCGGTGACCTTTCCTGGGCGACAGGTGCGCCACCGCCCCGATCACCGGCCCCTCGGACGATAGGCCCAGTTCGCGGCGTACCGCTGCCCCATCCCTGAGGCCCTCGAACAGCCGGCCCGGCAGCCCGTTGTAGAGCACGTCCATCCGCCGCGGCGGCACGCCCAGACCGATCATGTGCTGACGCACACCCTCACTGCACGTCACGATGTGGTGGGCGAGCATGAAGGACCACCGCGAGTTCAGGGCGTGGACTTCCGCAATGACGGGGATTCCTGCCAGGCGGCCGGCGACACTCCCCCAGAGGCTGGCGCTGGACAGGTGGGTGTGGATCACGTCCACGTGCAGGCGACGCGCCAGGCGCGCCAGACGCCAGGGCGCCGCCAGGTTGAGCTTCCCGCCAATCGGCATGGCGAAGACGGGGATGCCCAGTAGCCCCAACTCGCGCTCAAGGTCCGCGTTGGGCTTGCACGCCACCGACACGTCATGGCCCCGGTCGCGCAACCCCTCGCATAGGTGCAGCAGGACATGCTCGGCGCCGTAGAAGCGCCGGGCGGTGATCACCTGCAGAATCTTGAGCCTAGGTGCGCTCATGCAGCATCTCGGGCAGGTCGTGTCGGAAGGCGCGCAGGGCGCGGCCACGGTGGCTGACCTCGCTCTTCTCCGCCGCCGTCAGCTCCGCGAAAGTGCGGTCGCCGTACTGGAACACCGGGTCAAAGCCAAAGCCTTCCTGGCCCCTTGGGGCGTCGGCAATGTACCCCTCACACGTACCCTCCCAGAGGCCACGCGTGTGACTTCCGTCGGCCAGCGCGATCACGCACACAAACCGCGCGCGGCGCTGCTCGCCCCCCAGGCCCGCCATCTCGTCCAGCAGGCGCGCGATGCGCTGCTCGTCGGTCGGCGCGTAGCGAGCCGAGTAGACGCCGGGCCGGTCGTCCAGGGCCGGCACCTGCAGCCCCGAGTCGTCAGCCAGGGCCAGGCACCGCGCGTGCGCGGCCGCCGTGCGGGCCTTGCTCTCAGCGTTGGCGGCGAAGGTGTCGTAGGGCTCCGGCAGATCGGCCAGGTCGGGCACGGCGTCGAGACCCACGATCTCGAGGGGCAGTTCAGCCAGCAACAGCGCGATCTCCCGCACCTTGCCGGCGTTGTGCGAGGCCACGAGCAGGCGACGGGGGGGCGAGGTCATGTCAGGTGGCCGCCTGCCGCGCGACCGTCTGGTCCGCGAGGGCGCGCAGAACCTGCTGCAGCCGTGCCTCACATTCTTGCTCGGCCATGGCCTTGACGTGGCCCCGCGTCTGGGCCAGCAGGTCTCGTCGGCGGCGCGCAATCTGCTGGAGCGTCAGCCGCAAGCCGTCGCTCAAGCCATAGGTCACCACCCAGTCCGCCACGACCTCCCGCTGCACATCCAGGTCGTGCACCAGCCCCATCAGCTCCTGTAACTCACTGACCATGCCGTAGAGCTCGTCGGCCTCGGCCGGCAGGATGGGCAGGAACGGCTCCAGGGCGTACTTGAGCTTCTTGACCCGGATGCGCTGGCGGTGGAACAGGCTACTGCGGTAGCGGCCGGTGATGGCGTGCAGGTTGTCCATCACGTCCTGCAGGCGGTCGCCAATGGCTTCCACGGCGAACTGCCCCACGACGGTAGGCTCGTCCCCGTTCATGGCCTCCAACTCCGCCATGAGCCGCTCGTACTTGCGGCCAAAGCCGCTCCGCTTGAGCCCCTCGAGCATGTGGAGCAGCTTGCGGTGATGGGCGCTCCGCTCCTTGGCCAGACTCCGGCGCAGCGGCTTGAGGTCCGCCAGGCGGTCGTCCTCCCGCATCATCCGCTTGAAGGCCTGGCGCAGGACGTCCCGGTCCCGCACTTCGCCCAGGGCGTCGTTGAGTTCCTCGACCACCGGCAGCAACTTGCGCCGGGAATCCCTGGGGAGAGCCGGCCGCAACACACGCAGCGCCTCGCGCAGGCGCTTGCAGGCGACCCGCATGTCATGGATGCCGGCGACCTTGCCCGTCCGCGCCGCGCTCTCGTAGTGCTGGACCTCGGGCCACTTGACCGCCAGCATCAGGCCCGCTGCGTGTCCCAGGGGCATGTCCGGACGCAGGTCCTCTGCCAGCCATGCCTTAGGCATGATGTGCCACCTCAGAAACCGTCCACCGGCCAGAAGTTGTACTCGTGCCGCCGCAGGAAGTGCCGCAGGCTCTCTGTGTCCGTGATCTCCGGGAAGCACTTGCAGCCATCGCCGATGTAGCGCCACAGGCCCTTATACGCCTGGGGCAGGCTCAAGCCGCCGGGGTGCTCGGCCTGGGCCGCGGCCGTGGGCGTGTCGGTCACCTGGCGCAGGTAGCGCACCATGTCGGCCGTGAAGCAGTGGAAATGCACCGCGGTATCCGGCCATTGGCCGAGCGCCGCGGCGAAGAGTTGGGCCGGGGCCTCGACCCAGCCGATCTCGCGCACGTGCCCGTCGGACCCGGCGAAGTAGCCGATCGGCCGGCCCTCCACCTCGGCCAGGAAGTACGCGGGGGTCTGCCCGAAGCGGCCGGGCAGCACTCGCCAGCGCCAGTAGTCCTCGTTGCGCACGATCGGCCCGGTCAGCGTGCGGTTGAACCGCGCGTAGATGTCCATCAGGACTGCCAGGTCCTGCTCGGGGTCCACCGGCCGCACCTGCGCCGGCGTTACGGCATCGGGGCGCAGCCGCAGGTCGGCGACCAGCTCCAGGGCCGTCACCAGCCGCCAGCCGCTGCCCCCGTACACCTCCTCACGGCCGAACAGGAACGACCAGTTGAAGCCGCTCTGCTCCATCCAGGCCACGGCTTCGGCTAGCACCTGGCGCACCAGGCCCCGGCGGCGGAACTCGGGATGCGTGCACACGCTGCCGATGCAGCCCACCTTGGCCAGACGGCCATCGGCGTAGACCTCGCGGGTGTAGGCCGTCACACTCGAGACCATCCGCCCGTCCAGCCACATCGCGCGGGTCTGCTCGGGCGCGTAGTACGGGTCATTGCGCGCGCTCTGCAGCCACCACTGCGGGTCGGCCAGGAAGGTCCGCTCGCCGCTCGCGACGTATTCGTGGTACGATTCGTAGACCAACTGGGCGTGTTCGGCCAGCTCGGTGGCCTGCAGCCCCCGGATCTCAATGCTCATGGCAACTCCCTGGGTGACGGTGGCACGACCTCGTTCTCAGGATAGCACACGGGCGGCGACTGGACGCAAGCCTCAATCTCATGGCACAGGATGGGCACCCATGGACCCGGCGTCCCCGGCACGACCACACCTTCGGCCCCTGACGGCCGCTGACATCCCCACGTGCGCCCGCCTCTACCGCCGGGCCTACGAGCAACTCGACGACGGGGGCGCCCCGGATGAAATCATCGCCGCCGCCATCGTCCGCGACGTGCTGCGGCTCTTCCCGGACCAATGCTTCGCGGCGGAGCGGGGCGGGGAGCTACAAGGCTTCATCCTGTGCAGCAGCTTCGCGGGCCTGCGCGCCACCGTCGAGGAACTCGTGGTGGCCCCCGAACACCAAGGCACCGGCGTGGGGTCGGCGCTGCTGGACCACGTGATGGACCTGTACCGGCGTCGCGGCGTCTCGGCCATTGAACTCGCGGCCAATCGCCACGCCCCCGCCTACGCCTTCTACCGCAAGCGCGGCTTCATCGAGAACGAGACCCATCGCCTCATGGGCCGGGCGCTGTAGCCGCGCCCGCCCCGGGGCGCACCCGCTAGCCCGGCCGCACCTCCAGGTTCCCCCCGCATGAAGGGCATGTTCGCCCGGCCTGGCTCAGCGGGTACTCATTGCCGCAGTACGGGCACTTCTTGATCATCTTCTCCTGCTTGAGGCCGGCGAAGAGGTAGTGCTCCGTCCCCTCGCGCACTTCCACCTGCACCATCCCCTTGCGCAAGAGACGGTCGAGGCCGTCACGCAGGACCGTGTCATCCAGCCCCGTCTGCCCCGCGAGCGAGGCGACAGTGACGTCACCGTTGCTGTCGGCCGCCACCTGCGTGATGTGCTGCTCGACGCCCTCGGGTGACACGGCCTTCATGGCCTTCAGGCGGCTGGCCGCAAAGCCGATGAGCACCGCCCCGATCACCAGCATGATCAGACCGGTCACGGCCCGCCCCGGGGCGATCAGGAACACCAACCCCAGCAGCCCCAGAAGAGCCCCCAGCACCATCAGCACGAGTGCAAATGCCTTCAGACAGCCCTGATTCATGGGTCACGCTCCTCGCTCAGTCTGCACACATTTCCCGCCCGGCCACGCCCTTTCCTGCTCAAAGGTCGGGCGGAGGCGCCCCCGCGCGCAAGGTTGCGGTTGCTCAACACGCGTGCAGTGTGTAGAATGGGGACCTACGGGGGTAGCCTCTGCTTCTGGATGCGTAGGAACCACGATGAGTATTCGCGTGTTGTGTTCCGACGACCACGAGATCGTGCGCTACGGACTGTGCCTCCTCCTGGAGAACGAGCCGGACATAGACATCGTCGGGCAGGCCGGCAACGCAGCCGAGACCCTCGCCCTGCTCGAGAAGTTGCACCCCAACGTACTGCTGCTGGACCTGTTTGTCCCGGGCAATAGCGGGCTGTCGCTACTGGAGGACGTGCGGTGCCAGTACGAGGACGTCGCCGTCGTCATGATGTCGGGGCATGCGGCCGAGGGGCGCGTGCGTGAGGCGCTGCAACTGGGGGCCATGGCCTTCGTCCACAAGGAGGAGGCAGCGGAGGAGTTGGTACGGGCGATCCGCCGGGCCGTGGCCGGCGAGAAGTACCTGAGCCCGGCGCTGGCCCAGCACGCCTATGCCGCGTATGTGGACGGCCAGGGGGACGAGCGGGCGCGGAAACTGCAGCAACTGACCGAACGCGAAGCCGAGATCATCCGCATGGCGGCGGCCGGGACGACCAGCGCCGACATCGCCAAGCAGCTCTTCATCAGCCCCCGCACCGTCGAGACCCATCGCTCGCGCGCCATGCAGAAGCTCGGTCTGCGCAATGAGGTCGAGTTGGCGCGCTTCTTCGTGAAGCTGGAGACCGAGAGCCCCTAGCCCGTTGCCGCGCGTTCCCCCCATCGCCCGTACGCAAGCAAAAAAAGATGAACAGCCGCACCGCGGCTGCTCATCAATGCCCCCCGGATGACATGTTCGGTACCCTGCCCAGGTCCGAATTCCGGAAGCCTCGGGGGGCTCCCCCGCCACCACACCGCCGGTTCACGCTCATCGTGGACATTAAAGCATTTGCTCGGCCGATGGCCAATCCGCATTGATGCGTATTCTGTGTACGTAGTTCTACGTATCTTACACTGCGCATGCCTCGGCCGTCTGCGTACCCGATGGCAGCAACAGAGGCCCGCCGCAGGACGGGCCTCTTCGTGGTCTCGGCATGCAGCGACGCGGCTACTGGGCCCCGTCGGGCTTGCGTTCCGCCTTGTACTTGTCCACCTCCGCCTGGGTCGGCGCGGTGCCGCCGCCAGCCAGGAACTCCTCCTCCGTGGCCGGCTGCAGTGTGCCTTGCCCCGCCGCCTGCACCGCCGCCTCCAGGTCCGCATGTTCCCAATAGAACCCGGCCGGCGCGCGGAACGCCATGACCCTCATCGTGCCCTCCACCGGGTACTTCACGATGGACTGCCCGTTGATCTCGAGGGCCATGCACTTGAGCCCGGACTGCTCCCAACGCGCCGCCCCGGGGCCGCCGTCGCCGAAGTCCACCAGCTCCACCTGCACGCCCGGGTACTTGCCCGGCAGCGAGTGCAGGAAGTCCACGGTGGCTTGCTGGCACCCGCTGCTGACGTTGACATAGGCCAGGAGGCGCACCGTCACCGGGGCGGCGGCCGGGGCGGCTGTACCGCTGGACGACTTGCAGCCGGCCGCCAACACCAGACCGGCCAGGAGCGATGCAGTGATCAGGACAGACCTGGGAGTCATCCAGAACCTCATGGGGAACACTGTTACTGATACCACTAACACCATAGTCTAAGCGTTCTGCGCACAGGTATTCAGCAAGAAATCGGGAAAAGCCTACGGCACAGAATGCGTCCGGCGCTGGAACCTGGCCGGCCCGCCGACGGTTGACACTCAGTGACTGTGCCGCCATCATTGGCTCATCCAACGCCGCACCCGGAGGTCCCCCGTGCCACACTGCACCCGCGTCGCCACGGCCCTGCTCCTGCTGATCCTCGCCTTCCCGGCCTTGCACGCCGCGCCGCTGACGCCGGTCCCCATCGCCAATGGGGACTTCAGCGAGGGCACGCAGGCCAACGGCCTGCCCGTGGGCTGGGGGCAGTATGCCGGCAGCGCGACAGCCAAGGTGACCGTGGACCCCGCGGCCAAGACCGTCACCCTGGATGACCAGGACCCCATGGCGGAGATCGGGATCACGCAGACCTTTGATGCGAAGCCGGAACTGGGCTACGAGGTGCGCGTGAAGACCCACTGCTTTGCGGACCGTCCCGCCGGCGGCGCGTTCCTCCAGTTCCGCTTCCTGCCCTCCGGCCAGTTCACCCAGGTGCCGCTGGGCACGGGCGCCACGGGGGACTGGGACGAGGTCACCACCCGGGGCTTCGCGCCACCGGGCACGGAGAAGGCCGTCATCTACCTGTACAGCCACCGGGACCCCACCCCGAAAGTGATGGTGAGCGATGTGAGAGTCGTCTCGGGTGTCGAACCGCCCCCGCCC
>CAZZDO010000078.1:0-4880 GCA_964653205.1 uncultured Armatimonadia bacterium
AAGCACCTATTCGCCATGACCGGTGAGTAGACCGTTCTATATTATCCCGCGACTCGGTCCTGGTAATTAGCCCATGCGCCCGGCGATGTAGCGCTCGGTGCGCTCGTCCCGGGGGGTCTGGAAGATCTGTTCGGTGGGCCCGGACTCCACCAGATGCCCCGTCCGGCTCTCGTCAATCCAGAAGAAGGCCGTCTGCTGCGACACCCGGCTCGCCTGCTGCAGGTTATGGGTGACGATGATGATCGTCAGGTCCGGGACGAGGTGGCGCATGAGTTCCTCGACGTGGAAGGTGGCGATCGGGTCCAGCGCCGAGCAGGGCTCGTCCATCAGCAGGACTTCGGGCTCGACGGCGAGGGCGCGCGCGAGGCACAGGCGCTGCTGTTGACCGCCCGACAACGACATCGCGTTGAGCCGCAGCTTGTCCTTCACTTCGTCCCACAATCCCGCCCGCCGCAGGCAGCTCTCGACGTGATCGCGCAGGTCGTCGCCCCGGTAGAGGCGATGCACCCGCGGGCCCCAGGCCACCTTCTCGTAGATGGAGGCGGGGAAGGGGTTGGGCTTCTGGAAGACCATGCCGACGCGCTTACGCAGCCGCATCACATTGACGCCCGGCGCGTAGATGGGGTCGCCGTTCAGGTGCATCCGCCCGTGGAACCGGGCGCTGGGGACGGTGTCGTTCATGCGGTTGATCGAGCGCAGGAGTGTGGACTTGCCGCAGCCCGACGGGCCCATGAAGGCGGTGATCTGGCCGGGCGGGATGGCCAGGTTCACTTCGCGGAGCGCCAGGAAGGAGCCGTAGGAGACCCCGAAGCCGTCGCAGTGGACGCAGGCGCCGGAGGCGTCCAGACGCGGTTCCTCGGCTTTCAGGTCCAGGCTGGGCTGCGTTCCCGGCAGTTGCGGCTGAGCGACCATAGGGGGTTCCTCTTTCATGGCGCCTACTGAATGATCTCGTATTTCCCACGGGTGACCAGACGGGTCACGATGCTCAGGCCCAGCACCAGCATGACCAGCACGAAGGAGCCGGCCCACGCCTTGTGGTGCCATTCCTCGAACGGGGAGATGGCGTAGTTGTAGATCGCGACCGGCAGCGAGGCGATGGGCTGGGTCAGCTTCGTACTCCAGTACTGATTGTTGAAGGCGGTGAAGAGCAGGGGCGCGGTCTCACCGGCGATGCGGGCGGCGGCGAGCATCACTCCGGTGATGATGCCGGTGCGCGCGCCCTTGAGCAGCACCGACCATGTCGCGCGGTACTCGGGCGCCCCCAGTGCGAGGGCCGCTTCGTAGAGCGTGTGCGGCACCATGCGGATCATCTCTTCGGTCGTCCGCACCACGGTCGGCAGCATGATGAGCGCCAGGGCAATGCCGCCGCTGAAGGCCGAGAATCCCTGCATGGGCACGACGACCAACTCGTAGACGACGACGCCGACGACGATGGAGGGCGTGCCGGAGAGCACGTCGGCGGCGTAGCGGACCCAGAAGGCGCCGCGACTGCCCACGGAGCGCGCCAGGTACGTGCCGGCGATGACCGCGGCCGGGACGCCGATGGCCGAGGCCAGCAGGATGAGCATGAGCGAGCCGAGGATGGCGTTGACGAGCCCGCCGCCCTCTTCCCCGAATGGCTTGGGCATCTGGGTGAAGAAGGCCCAGTCCAGCTGCGCGCCCCCCAGGTGGATGACTTGGAAGAGCAGCGCGAGCAGCGGCACGACCGCCAGGAGGCAGGTCAGCGTACACAGCCCGAGGGCCAGAGCGTTCACCAGGCGGCGGAAGGTCTCACTGTACATCAGCTCGGCCTCCCCTCGGTCTGGCCGATGGCGCTCCAGATGAGCAGACGTGCCAGGGCGTTGACCACCAGGGTCACCCCGAGCAGCGTGAGGGCCACGGCGACGAGGGCGCTGGTGTGCAGATCGCGCGTCGCCTCGGCGAACTCGTTGGCCAGGACGGCGGCCATCGAGTAGGCCGAACGGAAGAGCGAGAACTTGATCTGCGGATTGTTGCCGATGAGCATGGTCACGGCCATGGTCTCGCCCAGGGCGCGGCCCAGGGCCAGGACAATGCCCCCGAGAATGCCCTTGCGCGCGTAGCGCAGGACGGGGCCGCTGATCATTTCCCAGCGGGTCGAGCCGAGGGCCAGGCCGGCTTCGGCCTGCACGCGCGGCACGGCCTGGATCGAGTCCTTGGTGATGGCGGCGATGAACGGGAGAATCATGATGGCGAGGATCAGGCTGGCGGTGAGCAGGCCAATGCCCACCGGCGGCCCGGAGAAGAGGAAGAAGTCACCCCAGCGCCCGCCGACGGCGCCCTGCACGTGCTGCATCAGCGGCACGACAACAAAGATCCCCCACATGCCGTACACGACGCTGGGGACGGCGGCCAGCAACTCGATCATGAAGGCGAGAGGACCCGCGACCGAGCGGGGCGCGATTTCGGCCAGGAAGATGCCGGTGCCGATGCCGACCGGCACGGCCACGAGCAGGGCCAGGAGCGAGGAGGCCAGGGTGCCGTAGATGAAGGGCAGGGCGCCGAAGTTGCCGCGCACCGGGTCCCAGTCCGTGCCAATGATGAAGCTCCAACTGAACTTGGCGTGCGCGGCGGCCGAACCGTGGGCCAGAGACAAGCCCAGGATCAGAATGAGCACCAGTACCAGCCCGGCGCTGAGGGCCAGGATGACGCTGAAGGCTCGATCGCCCAGCGGCAGGCGCGGCGCCGGACGGAAACCTGCGACCGATTGGGCCATGATGAGTGCCGTCTTCCGTTCGGGTTAGAGAGGTTCCGGCAAGGCGCCGCACTGACGCCCTGCCGGAACCGTGGGACAGCCCGACCGCCCGGGTTGTTACTTGATGGTGGCGATGAGCGCCTTGTTGATGGCGATCAACTCGGCGGGCAGGGACGCGTAGTAGTACTTCTCCGCGGTCTTCTGCGCGTAGTCACTCATGCACCAGTTGAGCAGCTTGACCAAGGCGGCCTGAATGGTGGCATCCGACTGGTCCTGGTACACGAAGATGAAGGTCAGACCGCAGATCGGGTAGGCATCGGCGCCCGACGGGTTGACGATCGAGGAGCGGACGTCGGCCTTGAGGAGGCGCAGGGCGCCCCTGATGGCGGCGGTGGTGCTGGCCAGCGAGGGGTTGATGTAGCGCCCCCCACGGTTCTTGACCAGCGCGACCGGCAGGCGGTTCTGCGCGGCGTAGACCAGCTCAACATAGCCGATGGAGCCGGGGATGTTCTTGATGAGGCCGGCCACGCCGGGGTTGCCCTTACCGCCCTCGCCGCAGGGCCACTTGACTTCCTTGCCGGCGCCGACCTGGGTCTTCCAGGTGGGGCTCACGGCCGCGAGGTAGCTGGTGAACAGGTGGGTGGTGCCGCTGCCGTCACTGCGGTGGATGACGGTGATGGCGCGGTTGGGCAGGTTCATGCCGGGGTTCTCGGCCTTGACCTTCGGGTCGCTCCAGTTCTTGATCTGGCCCAGGAAGATGCCCGCGAGGGTCGAGGGGCTCAGGCGCAACTGCTTGTTGGCCCCGGACAAATTGTAGGCCAGGGAGACGGCGCCGCCGCACGTCGGGAGCTGCAGCACCTTGCCCGGCATGCTCGTGAGTTCAGTGCCGAACAGCGGGGCGTCGCTGCCGGCGAAGTGGACGGTGTTGGCCTTGAGGGCCTTAATGCCGCCGCCGCTACCGATGCCCTGGTAGTTGACCTGGATGCCGGTCTGCTTGTTGAAATCGTAGAACCACTTGTTGTACAGCGGCTGGGGGAAGGTCGCTCCCGCGCCGTTGAGCGTCGTCGCCGCCATCGCCAGGCCCGTCGCCATCACGGCGAGGACCAACATCATTGCCGTCAGTTTGCTCCACATCTGCGTGAACCTCCGAACCATTATCCACATGTTGCGGCCGGCTCCGTCGCCGACCAACCTGAGGATATACCGCGGCACGTTAATCAGGCCCTAACGAGCCGTTAAGCTGTGGTTAAGTCCGGCCGGGACACGCCGAACGGGCGCGGGGGAAGGTCTCCGCCGCGCCCGTAGGATACGCCTGTGTAGTCGGGGTCTACAGCAGCCCGTTACGCTTCAGGATCGCCTCAATCTCTGCGTCCTGCTCGGGCGTGGTGGGGGTGAAGGGGTGCGAGGTGTATGGTTGGCAGAGGCCCAGCATGGCCATGGACCGTTTGAGGCCGGACAGTGCGCTGCCCGGCCCGGTGAAGAAGACGGTGGTGAGGTCCGAGACCACCGGCTGGAGCTTGCGCACCGCCGGGACGTCGCCGCGCGCCGCCGCCTCGTACAGCTCCACACACAGCTTCGGGCAGATGTTGCAGATGCCCAGCAGGCCGCCGTCCCCGCCCATCATCACACTGGCCCCCAGGAAGAACTCCGAGCCGTTGAGCACCGTGAAATCCGTGTCCTTCATGCGGTGGATCAGCTCAAAGTGCAGGATCGGGTCCACCGAGCTGTCCTTGGTCCCGTGGATGTTGGGATGGTGGGATAGCTCCTGGAGCATGTCCGCCGTCAGCTGTACCTGCGTGCGCTGGGGCACGTTGTAGACATACAGGGGGATCGGGCAGCCGTCGGCGAGGCCGGTGAAGTAGCGGAGGGCTTCCTCGCCCTCGTGCACGTAGTAGTACGGGAGGGTGGACACCGCGGCATCGGCGCCGAAGTCCGCGGCGATCTTCGCCCGCTCGATGGCTCGGGCCGTGCCGACATCCGAGACATGGGCCAGAATCGGCACGCGGTGGTCCACCTCGTCAATGACCCACACGTGCACCTGCCGCCAGTCCTCGTCGCGCAGGATCAGGCCCTCGCCGGTGGACCCGCCCACGAAGAACCCGCTCACCCCGCCCTCCAGTTGGGACTGCACCAGCTTGCGCACGCCGGCTTCGTCGGGGCGGCCGTC
>CAZZDO010000078.1:4980-15812 GCA_964653205.1 uncultured Armatimonadia bacterium
CGAACCCCTCCGTCAACGGAGGCGAACCTCATGCGCGTTTACATTCTCACGGATCTCGAAGGCGTGTCGGGCATCACGCTGTGGCGACAATGCAACCCCGCCCTCGACGCCGAAGCCTATGAGGTGTCGCGGCGGCTGCTCATGGGCGACGTGAACGCGGCGGTGGACGGCTGCTACGATGGCGGAGCCACCGAGGTGGTGGTGCTCGACGGCCACGGCTGCCCGTTCAACATGGTCCCGGATTTGATGCACCCGGGGGCCGAGTACCTCTGCGGGCGCGGCTTCCCGCCGGGTTGGGACATGGACCGGGGCTTTGACCTGGGCATGCAGGTCGGCGCCCATGCCATGAACCGCACGAAGGACGGCTGCCTGTGCCACACCCAGAACCACACGACCGACGCCCGCTACTGGTACAACGGCCGGGAGATGGGCGAGCTGGGGCAGGGGGCCATCGAGATGGCCCACTTCGGCTTCCCCTGCGTGTTCGTCAGCGGCGATGTCGCGGCCTGTCGCGAGGCCACGGAGTTCTTCGGGGAACACTGCGTGACCGTCGCCGTCAAGCAGGGGCTGGGGCGGCAGTGCGCCCGGCTGATGGCGCCCGAGAAGACCCGGGAGCTGATCCGCGCCGGGGCGTGCGAGGCGATGAAGCGGGGCCAGCTCGTGCCGCTCTTCACCGTCGAGTTCCCGGCGCAGGCGCGGCTCGAGGCGCTGGTGGAGCCCGCCCCTGATGAATGGACGTGGGAGCAGATCGAGGCCGCCGAGCACCGCGTGCATGAGGGCGTGTGTGAGACAGCGCTGAACATTTACGGATTCTGAACGGCGGGAACGATGGGGCGGGAACATCGGGAACGGTGAGGCGGGAACGGGGAACGGCATGGGTCCAGCCTGGCGCTATCGGCTACAAGGCGTGGCGGCGACGCTGCTGGTGCTGCTGGTCGTCGCCATCGTGCATTTCTGGGTGGGCTCCGGCTGGTTCACCTACCTGGGGTGGAGGCCGCGGGTGCTGGACGTCACGGCTCCGACGCAGTTGCCCCTGGCCACACCCCGCAGTGACATTCCCGGCCTGGAGAACTTCGCGCAGGTCTCGCGCAATCTGTACCGGGGGGCCGGAGCCGATGCCGTGGGCTACCGCGCCCTGAAGGCGATGGGCGTGCGGACCATCGTGGACCTGCAGCAGTTCCACAGCGACCGCCGCGCCCTGCAGGGGCTGGGGCTCAACTACGTGCACATCCCCATGAACCCGGCGGAGATTGACGACGACGAGGTGGCGGCGTTCCTGCAGGTCGTGCGCAACCCCGAACTGCAGCCGGTGTTCGTGCACTGCAAGGCCGGGTCGGACCGCACCGGAGTGGTGGTGGCGATCTACCGGGTAATGGAACAGGGCTGGTCGGTGACGGAGGCCGCACAGGAGCTGCCGCACTTTGGCTTCCACGAGGTGTTCGTGCCGCTGCAGCAGTACCTCAAGGGACTCAACCTGGGGGAGATCAGCCGCCTGGCCGCAACGCAGCCGCCGCCGCGGGTGGTGGTCGTGCCGTGAGGAGGGCTAGCGCGCCAGCGCCCGGTCGTAGACGCTGAGGGTCTGGCGGATGACTTCACCGACGCTGAAGCGCTCCTGGGCGCGCCGCACCGCCAGCCGCCGCTGTGACTCGTCGCCCCGCCATTCCGCCTCGAGCCCGATGCCGTCCAGGTCGAACCCTAGCCCCGACACGAGCATGTCGCCTTTGCTGAAGCCGCCGAACTCCGCATAGACATCGTCGTCCGGCGGGGGGAGGATCTCCAGGCGGCGGGACAGCATCGCCGCCAGCGTCGCGGCGTCATCGGGCGGGAAGAAGGCTTCCGGATCAACCGGGTCAAGCACGGCTGCCAGCGCCGGGGTGCGCACCGCCAGGACCGGCACTTCGAGCGCCACGGCCTGCAGGGCATGGCCCACGCTGCCGGCCACTTCGCGGGGGATGACGAGGATGTTGAGGGCGGCGATGATCTCGGACTGGTCCACGCGGTCGCCGCGGAAGATGACCGCGCCACCGATGCCGCGCTCGTGGGCGAGCAGCGCCAGCCGCTCCTGGTCAGGGCCGTCGCCGACGAAGAGGAACTCCACATTGGGCAGGTCGCGGGTGATGGTGACGGCGGCTTCGAGCACTGTCTCCAGCCCCAGCCCCGCGGCCGCCGGGCTGAGGACGCCCACGGTGGCCGTCTCGGAGCGCAGGCCGAGGGTCAGGCGCTTGCGGGCGAGATCGAACTCGGCGGTGACGGGCCGGACTTCGGCGGCGGGGACGATGAGCGAGGCCCGACCGGCCAGGCGCTGATGCAGGGCCGCCAGGGCCTCGTGGTCGCTCTGGGAACTGACGATCACTTCGCGGCAAGCCCCGAGCATCCGCCGCAGGCGCCAGCGTTCCCAGGCCCGCGGATGGTGTTGTACGAGGTCGGGGAGTGTACACACGACCGGCGGCAGGCGACGCGATGGCAGGCCGAGAGCGCGCAGCGCCGACAGGCCATAGGCGTGGATGAGGTCCGGCTGGAAGTCGCGGACAAGGCGTGCCACCTGCTCCCGCTCGGCGGTGACGGTGCTCTCGTCCTCGTAGGGCTTGAGGGGGAGATTGACCCAGCGCGCCTCGATGAAGTGGATCTGTTCCTGCTGGTAGCGCAGCAGCGGGCCGGCGATGACGGCCTGCCCGCCCCGGCGCAGACAGCGGCGACCGACCGCCAGCGCCGCGGGGTACATCAGCGCCTGGCCGGGGCCCAGGACCTGGAGGAGGCGTTGGGGCTCGGACATCATCAGGGACAACGTCCGTGGCGCAGCAGGTGGTTTCATGGGCGCCGGCTAGCGCAACTCCCCCTCGGTGTCGAAGCGCCTTAGCAGTAGCGTGTCCGCGTCCTGCGTCAGCGGCCCCAGCGTCGGCTCGCGCATCGTCTTCGAGATCCGCAGCTCGTCCACCACGCCGTTGGCGGGCGTGTTGGGGCTGTCGGTGGGGTTCATGCCCAGGATGATGGTCTCGCTGGGGCGGGTCGGGGCGTTGGTGGCGTCCCCCTTCTCCCCGACCAGCTTGCCGTCCACGTACAGCTTCAGGATTCCCGTCGTCTCACCGGTCTTCTTCCACGCGAAGCACAGGTGGTGCCATTCGCCCTGTTTCCACTGCACGCCGAGGCTGACGTTGTCAGACTTGTCCTTGTCGGCCCAGGCGGCGATCAGGCTCTTACCCGCGTTGACCTCGCCCCCGTCGTACAGGTACAGCACGAACCCGTAGTCGTACTCGCTGTTGCGGCTGTCGAAGAGCTGGTGATAGTGATACGGCACGGCCTGCGCGCGGCCGCTGGGGGCGTTCCAGTTCGGCTGGAACCACAGCTCCAACGTGCCCTCGTCCCTGTTGAGGTGACCTGCGCCCGGGATGAGCAGCTTGGCTCCATCGGCCAGACGCACGCCCTTCCCGAACTTGCCCTCCGTCAGCACCGGCGGCGGGCCGGAACCCAGCGGCGCCGACGCCCCGAGCATGTAGGTGCAGCCCGGCGCCTGGGCCTCCACCTTGTAGATGCCCCGCTCCCCGTCCGGCGGCACGGTGAGGCGGAAGACATCGAGGCTGCTGCGCGTGATCGGCGTCACCGTCTGCTTGCCCGAGGGCGCGGTGATCGTGATGCTTCCCTGCACGTCCTGCGAGCCGACGCGATAGCCGCTCTGCTGGTAGACGACGAGCTTGACCGGCTCGTCCCGCTCGTCCAGCCAGAAGGCCTTGGCCTGGCGGATGGTCGGCGGGGGGTCATTGAGGGCCTCGATCTTCGCCTTGTCCAGGGCGTACAGGACTTCGGGGATGGAGAAGAACGCCGTGGAGTGGTAGGCGAAGTGCAGGTAGAAGTCGAGCGTGTTGAGCGACTTGTCGAGGACCTTGCGGTCGCCGGTGAGGTTGTAGGCATAGGCCAGGTCCGCGAAGTCGGTGTGGCAGCGGCTGTCCCGGTACTCCCGGATGTACTGGAAGACCGGCCCCATGCTCGTGTCGGCCGAGGGGACGTGGTCCACCCAGCGCGTGACCATGTCCAGGAACCTGGCCTTGACGGCCTCGTCGCCGGTCAGTTGGTGGACGTGCTTGATGAACTGCAGGATGGTGTAGTACGGCGACATCAGCGTCTTGTCCTGGGCGGCGATGCGCTCGACCGTGGACTCCTTGTCCGCGTAGATGACATCAATGGCCTCGCGGAGGCGCTGGAGATACTCCGGCTTGCCGGTGGCGCGGTAGAGCCACGCCAGGTCAATGTTCTTCCAGTTGTCGCGGCCCCAGTGGGTGCCGCCATGCTTGAGCACCCACTGGCCGGCCAGCTCCGCGACTTCGAGCGAGCGCCGGTCGCCGGTGAGCAGGTAATGATCCACGAGCCCCACGACCCAGCCGTGCCCGCCCACATCGCAGCTCCCGGAGTAGAGCTTCATGCGCTTCTCCGGGAAGCGGCTCTCGGAGTTCACGGGGGTGAAGGCGGCGTTGGCGAAGTGCATGTACGAGTGGCGGTGGACGCCGCCGATCTCGGGCGGTTGGGTGCCCGTCCAGTAGAAGATCGAGTCGCGCAGCCTGTCGTCGGTCGCGCAGGCCTGCGCCAGCTTCTCGGGCATGTAGCCGGGCATGACCCACAGGCCCCAGTCCCACGGGCCGGGGACCTTCGCCTGCTGCACGTCCACATCGCGGAAGTGGTTGACGGCGCGGTCCAGCGCGTCCCACATGTCGCGCTCGCCGGTGCGGATGAACTGCACGGCGATGCCGTGGTCCAGCGCCGTCTCCAGGTTCATGTACGAGTTGCCGCCGCCGTAGTCGCCCCAGTTGAGCATCCCGTAAGCGTTGGCGCGCTCGGGCTGGTCAATGTAGCTGGCGCGGATGTTACGCTCGGCCTCGGTCTCGTAGAGCATGTAGCGCCCGTCCTGCCGGGGCAGCACATCGCCCCAGACCTTCGAGGCGCAGTAGACGGCGGGCGAGGGGAGATAGAGGGGCGGCTGCATGAAGGCGGCGCGACGGGCAGTCGCGGCGGCGTCGGGCCGGTCGAAGCTCAGCAGCAGCCGGTGAGTCTTGGCCATGCCGATGTGCAGGTGCAGCGGGCGAGGCATCTGTGGGACGAGGAAGAGGCGGAGCGTGCTGCCCTCCACAGCGTAGGCCTTTGGGTGTAGCTGCCAGAAGTCGCGCATCGCGACGGTGAGGGCCCAGCGATCGTCCGCGGGGCGGAGCGTCAGCCACCCCGGCGCGCGCTCGCCGACTGGCTCGGCCTTGCCGTCGCGGGTGAGCGTCGTGGCCCAGGCCTTGATCTCCTGCTCGCCGCTCCAGCGCCGCGTCTCGTCCTCCGACCACCACTGTTTCCGCTCCTCGAGCAGCTTGACGAACTCCTCGCGCTTGTTGTCGGTGTTGATGCTCTCCTTCTGGTCGGGACCGACTTGCAGGAAGGTGCTGTCCCCGGTCGCCTCGGTGGCCTTGCCACCCTCAAGGCCGAAGGTCGCCTTCAGGGGGCCGTTCTGTAGAGCGGGGGCTTGTACCCCGCCCCGACCCCCGCCCAACGGAACATCCACCGACACGAACGGCAAGTCGTGGAAGATCTCGTCGGTGTCCTGCACGAAGGTGTGGTCCAGTTCGATGAGCCGCTGCCCGGAGTAGAACCGCAGGCGCACGTCGAAGGCGACGGACGTGCTGCCATCGGCCTTGCGGTGATGGCCCTGCAGGCGAATGACCGCGCGGACGGGGCCGCTCTCCTCGACGGTGAGCTTCTCCAGCCCGCCGGCCGAGGAGTAGTCGCCGCAGCGGAGCGTAGCGGGCTTCCTCGGCGCGATCAGCGCCTCATCGGCCTCGACCCGGCCATTGCGGTTGTGATCACAGCCCAGCTCCTGGATGAAGCCGGACTGCCCGCCGACCAGTGCCCTGAGCAAGCCGGTATCCACGAGGGCCGTCTGGCCGCTGCACTCGACGCTCAGACCTGAGAGCAGCTTCCATGACTGCCCGCCCTCGTTGACGTGCAGGACGTACTTCTCCTGTCGCGGGTCGGCCAGCCACGTGCACAGCAGCGTCTGGACGCTGTTGTCGCGCGCCCACCAGCGGCTCGTCACGAGGGTCTGCAGCAGGACCATCTCGCCCTTGGCGTCAGCCAGCCAGACCTGCCTGTCGTCCTTGAGCGCGCCCATGGCGAAGGGCACGCCGACGGACACGGGCACCGGCTGCCGGGCGAGGGGGATGACGCTGGCGCGGATCTGCCCGGGGTCGCTGCGCCACAGCTCGATCTGGCCGGCCATGGCCGCCGTGGTCATGGTCATCAGTCCCAGCAGGAGCATCGTTCTCATCGTCGAGCCTCCAGCGGAAACGGCCCCCCAAGAGGGAGGGGGGAGGGGGCGCGCTGGGCCCACGGGCTCACGCCCGTGGCAAGGTACGTCGGCCCCTGCGGGGCGAACGGCAACGGCCTCAACCCCCAACTGCCGACTCCCGCCATCTCGCCATCCCGTTCTCTCGCCATCATCCCAATCCCCAATCCCCAATCCCCTGCCTCACTCAAACATCTCCGCGATCGTCACCTCACGCCCCTCGGCCAGCGAGCGCTGCCCGGCCTCCAGCACCGCGATCACCTCGACCTCCTCATCCAGCGGCACGCTGACTTCGCCCTCGCGCACGAGCGCCAGGAAGCGCTCCATCAGGTAGATGTACAGGTTCTGCAGGCTCGGTGTGACCGACTTCCAGCCTTTGGTGCCGTAGATGTTGATCTGGTAGCCGCCGCACATCTGCGGGGCCTGGCCGACGATCAGCATCAGGTCGCGCCCGCTGGCGTAGCGCACGCGCACGACGTTGCGGTCGGCCACGCCGACATTCACGCAGGATACAGCGCCCGGCTCTAGCACGCCGTAGGCCATTGAGAGCGCGTGGATGCCGTACCAGATCGGGTCGCCGCCGCCGGCCACGCTGGCGAGGTTCACGTCACCGAACGCCCCTGACCGTACCTCGTCGCGCAAGGCCACGATGTCGGGCACAAAGCGCAGCGAGCTGGCCGACATCAGGGGCGCGTTGTGGTCCTTCGCGACCCGGGCGATCTGCTTCGCTTCCCGGGCCGTCATCGCCAGGGGCTTGTCCACGAACGTCGGCAGGCCCTTCTCCAGGGCCGCCACGGCGTACTTGTACTGGCAACCCGAGCCGTCGTCGGGGATGATGACGGCGTCCACACCTTCGGTGCACTGCTCCGGGGTGTCGCAGACCTCGTCAATGCCCACGATGGCGGCGAGGTGCTCGGCCGCCTCGCGCACCGGATCCCAGATCTTCACGGCGCGCACGTCGTCGAACCGGCGCTCGATCGGATTGAACGGGAACTTGCCCTCGCCGGCGTGGGCCTCCAGTTGGGCGGGGTCGTGGCCGTTGAAGGCGCAGGTGAAGAGCGGCCCGTGGGTCATGGCCGCCTTGCGCGGCACGTCATCACCGTTGAACGTCGGGGCATAGGATGCTGCGGAAATCATGCCAACTCGTATCATGCCGATCCTCCGGCGGTCTGGGGTTGCGGGACACATCGCGCGGCACCCTTCGCTGCCGCGCGGGCGAAACCCTCTGCCCGCCCGGACAGGAGAACTGCCCGACGACGCCGAACACGCAGGGACCGCGCAACCCGCGCCCAGGAGAGACCCCATGGCCGAACGCAACTTCCAGTTCCGGCAGCGACTGAACACCATCCACCGCAGCGACCGGCGCGACCCGGATGCCAGGCCCCGCGACGGGGAGACCGTGCTCGGCAGCGGCTGGCGCATCGTCGTCAGCCCCGACGCCTCGGACTCCCTCGTCGGCGTGGCGCAGGACCTGCAGGACTATCTGCTGCGCAGCATGGGCCTGTCCGCGCTGGTGCTCCGCGCCGACGAAGCGCCCGCCGAGCAGAGCATTCTGCTGACCACGAAGGCCGAGTCGCCCCAACTGGGCGCCGACCTGTCCGTGCCGCGCAGCTACCGGCTGATGGTCGAGCCCAACTTCATCGTTGTCTGCGGCTGTGACGAGCGCGGGATCGGCCAGGGGTGCTACTACCTCGAAGACCTCATGAACCTGCGCGAGGGTCCCTTCCTGGAGGCGCAGGACGTCATCCGCGAGCCGCTCTTCTCCCCGCGCATGATCCACTCCGGCTGGGGCATTGACCAGTTCCCCGATGCGCACCTGAACGCCATCGCCCACTCCGGCATGGACACTCTTCTGCTCTTCGCCAAGGGAATGGACCAGACGACGGTCGGCTACCTCGACTTCAACGACCTGATTGATCGTGCGGCCCGGTTCGGCCTGGATGTGTACATCTACAGCTACATGCTCAGCGAGAAGCATCCGGCTGATCCGGACGCGAAGGAGTACTATGAGAGCACCTATGGCAACCTGATGCGCTCGTGCCCCGGCGCCAAGGGTGTCGTCTTTGTCGGCGAGTCCTGCGAATTCCCCAGCAAGGACGAGCACACGACCGGCAAGCTGCGGCTCGACCCGACCGTGGACCGCACCCAGGACAAGCGCCCCAGCCCCGGCTGGTGGCCGTGCTTCGACTACCCCGAATGGCTGGAGCTGCTCAAACCCATCCTGCGGCAAGTCAACCCCGACCTCGACATCGTGTTCTGGACGTACAACTGGGGCTGGGCGCCGGAGGAGGACCGGCTGGCGCTGATCCGCTCACTGCCCACGGACATCTCCCTGCAAGCGACCTTCGAGATGTTCGAGAGCATCGAGAAGGACGGCATCATGACGCGCTGCGTGGACTACACCACATCCTTCGAGGGGCCGGGCGTGTACTTCCGCACCGAGGCGCAGACGGCCCACGAGCGCGGCATCCCCCTGTACAGCATGACCAACACCGCCGGGCTGTCGTGGGACATGGGCGTCATCCCTTATCAGCCAATTCCCTTCCAGTGGGCCAAGCGCTATCAGGCCGTTAAGAAGGCCCGCAGAGACTGGGGGCTCGTCGGGCTGATGGAGTCGCACCACTACGGCTGGTGGCCGTCGTTCGTCAACGAGCTGGCCAAGTGGGCGTACTGGGCGCCGGAGACGACGACCGAAGAGATGGCCGAACGCATCGCGGGGCGCGACTTCGGCGCGGAAGCTGCCCCGCTGGTGATGGACTGCTGGCGCGCCTGGAGCACCGCCTGGCCGTTCTACGTGCCCACCAATGAGGACCAGTACGGGCCGTTCCGTGTCGGGCCGGCCTACCCGCTGCTCTTCCAGGACGAGCCGGAGTTGTTCCCCGACGCGGACTACGCGCACTTCGGGCGCGACATCCTGTCCACGCACTACAACCCGCACCAGCCCGATGACTTGCCCACCGAGATCGGCTTGCTGGAGAAGTTCGCGTCCCACTGGGAAGAGGGCGTCGCGAAGCTGGAACAGGCCCTGGCCGTCACGCCCGAGCGCAAGCAGCCCGAGGCACAACGGATGCTGGGGCTGGGGCGCTTCATTCGCCGCTACGTGCAGACGACCATCAACGTCAAACGCTGGTGGTTGCTCAAGCGCGACCTGCTCGCGGCCCCCGACGCGGCCGCCGCCGACGCGCTCATCGCGCAACTGCGGGAGTTGGGGGAGGCCGAGATCGCCAACGCACAGGGCGCCATTCCGCTCGTCGAGGCCGACTCGCGCCTGGGCTGGGAGCCGAGCATGGAGTACATGTGCGACCGCGCGCACCTGGAGTGGAAGATCGCGCAACTGCGGCGGGTGCTGGACGAGGAGTTGCCGGCGTACCGGGCCGGGCTCGGTTAGGCCAGCGCGTAGGTGGGTTCGTCCTCGAACCCACGACTTGCGGGTTCGGGGACGAACCCGCCTACGTGGCGCGCCACCTGCCGCCTGGTCAGTCGCTCTCCGGCGGGAGCGCGACCGTCCGCTGCAGCAGCGCGACTGTCGCTTCATACGGGGCCGGTTCGCCGACGCCCTGGCGCAAGAAGGCCGTGATGGCCGGCCGCAGGGCAATGGCCTCATCGAGGCGGGGGTTGCTGCCGGCCACGTAGGCGCCGAGGTTGATGAGGTCCTCCGCCTCCTCATGGTCCGACAGCGCCTGGCGCAGATGCTGGGCGGCGGCCAGATGTTCGGGCGGCACGAGATCGGGCATCAGGCGGCTGACGCTGGCCGACACGTCAATGGCCGGGTAGTGGCCGCGTGCGGTGAGCTTGCGCGACAGCACGACGTGCCCGTCGAGGATGCTGCGGGCCGCGTCGGCGGCCGGGTCGTTCAAGTCGTCCCCCTCCACGAGTACCGTATACAGGCCCGTGACGCTCCCCCGCTCGGTGGACCCGGCGCGCTCCAGCAGCCGCGGCAGCGCCGCGAAGACTGAGGGCGTGTAGCCGTTGCGCGTGGGGGGTTCGCCGCTGGCCAGCCCCACCTCGCGCTGCGCCCAGGCGAAGCGCGTGACCGAGTCCATCATCAGCAGCACGTGGTGTCCCTGGTCGCGGAAATGCTCGGCAATGGCCGTGGCCACGTGGGCGGCTTTGATGCGCACCAGCGGGGGCTGGTCGCCGGTGGCGGCCACGATCACCGACCGCGCGAGGCCTTCGGGGCCGAGGTCGCGCTCGATGAATTCCCGCACCTCCCGGCCCCGCTCTCCGATCAACCCGATGACGTTGACGTCGGCGCGGGTGCGCCGGGCGATCATGCCCAGCAGCGTGCTCTTGCCCACTCCCGCGCCGGCGAAGATGCCCAGGCGCTGTCCCCGCCCGCACGTCAGCAGGCCGTCGAGCGCGCGCACCCCCAACGGCAGCACCTCGCGAATGCGCTCGCGTTCCAGTGGCGCCGGAGGCGTGCCCATGACCGGCCAGGCGCGCGGCCCGCGCGGCAACGGCCGCCCGTCCGCCGGCTGCCCCAGGCCGTCCAGCACCCGCCCCAGCATCCCCGGCCCCGGCC
>CAZZDO010000079.1:0-10428 GCA_964653205.1 uncultured Armatimonadia bacterium
AAGGGCTATGGACGACCGGTCTGGGCCACCCCGACCGCTGTTTCCTGAGCGACATTGATCCCGCGCGCCCCGGGCTGGAGGTGTTCTACCATCTGGAGACCCCGCAGAAGGAGAAGGGCCTGTGCGTCGTGGACGCCAAGACCGGGGAGTTCGTCTGGGGCCTGCCCGAGGTGACGCACCACGTGGGCTGGGGGCAAGCCGCGGACATTGACCCCTTCCATCCCGGCATGGAAGTCTGGGCGAGCGAGGACCCCAAGGGCGACCCCAAGCAGGAGAAGTACAAGGGCAACCCGCCCCAGTGGCTGCTGACCAGCAAGGGCGAGATCCTGGCGCGCGATGAGAAGGTGCCGCCCGTCGAAGTCGTCTACTGGGACGCGGACGGCCAGAGGGAACTCGTGAGCGGCGGCCGGATCTTCAAGTACCTTGGCGGCGGGACCGTGGCCCAGGGCATCGAGGGTGGGCGCAGTTTCTGGGCCGACATCATCGGTGACTGGCGTGAGGAACTCGTCACTTCCGTCAAGGGCGAGTTGCGCATCTACACGACCACCATCCCGGCCACCGACCGCCACGTCTGCCTGCTGCAGGACCCGATCTACCGCATTGACGTAGCGCACCTGGCGATGGGCTATCAGCAGAACCCGATGCTGGGCTACTTCCTCAAGCAGCTCAGTCCGAGCATGTGGCCGTCCGCGTCGGCCTCGACCATCGTCATCGGCCAGCCGGTGCCGGCGAAGGTCACGCTCGCCGCGCCACCCGAGCAGGCCATCACAGGCAAGCTGACGCTGACGCCCGACCCGCTGGTGACGGTTTCGCCGGCCGTGGTCGATCTCAGCGCCGCCGCCGGCCAGGCCGCCGAGGCGGCGTTCGCCGTGACGCTCAAGGAGGCCCCGCCACTGCTGTACGGGGGCAAGTCCGTGAACATCAACGCTGAGTTTGTCAGCGCCACCCCCGGGGCGCCGACGCTGCGCACGGTGCTCGCGCTCAAGGTCGAGGAGAAGCCGCTGGAGAGCGTGCCGATGGCCCAGGCCGAGGACTTTGGCGAGCAGACAGGCGGCCAGGTCCAGGTCCGCACCGACAAGTTTGGCGCCGTCGGCAAGGCCATCTCGCACTGGGACACGGCAGGGCACACGTTGCAGTGGAAGATCAACGTGCCCCAGGCGGGCAAGTACTGGCTGGTGCTGCGATACTGCACGCCGGCAGGCGCCCAGCGCGAAACGACTGTGGACGGCCTCGCGCCGCTGAAGCAGGGCTTCGGCGGGACCGGAGGCTTCGGCAGTGAGACGGCCAGCGACTGGGCCCACCAGGCTGTGCGCGGCGCCGACGGCAACCGTTTCGTGTTTGACTTGACGGCCGGCGAGCATGTCGTCAAGATGGTCAACCTGGACGGCAAGGGAATGAACCTGGACTACGTGGCGCTGGTGCCCATCAAGTAGCCGCGCCAGCCGAGGATCGGGAAGAGCGGGAACATGCGAAGACTAAGCGCTGAAGCCAGGGCGGCCGAACGTCCGGATACCAGCCTGCCGGCCTTCTGGGTGACGGTCTACCTCGTCGCCGTGCTCATCGTCGGTGTCGCTGTGGGCACGCTGCTGGGCCGCTACAACGTCGGCGGCGCCGGCGAGCTATGGCGACTGCTGCCGATGCTGCTGGTCGGCGAACTCATTGTCTACCTGGCGATCCTGGTCGTGCCCGGCGAGCGTATCGTGCCACCGGGACGGGCGCTCTTCGGCGTCGCCTTCGGCATGGCCATACGCGTGCTCATGGCCTTCCTGACGGCGGCGGCCATGCGCCTGAGCGACCCCACCGCCGGCCAGGGCGCGTTGATGGCCCGGGCCTACGCCACGCAGTGGCTCCTCGCGCTCGTGCAGGTGTTGCTGGTTCTATTCTACCTGTGGCTGATCCGCGGCGCGCTCGAAACCGACCGCCTGCGGCCCCCCGTGCGTCGCGCCCGTCTTCAACTCGCCGAGCAGGAGCGGCGTGATGTCGAGCAGGCCGAGGCGCGACGGCAACGGCTGCTGAGCGCGCTGCATGAGTCCTCTCAGGGCGGTGAGGCACCGCCGGAGCCTCTGCCGCCTCCGGTTCCGCTGGCCCAGGTCGAGTCAGCCCGCGAGGCGGCGCCCGAAGTGGAGCCGGAGCCGGCACCATCGCCGGAGCCTGTGCCGGTACTAGAGCCTCCGCCGTCTCCGGAGCCGGAAGCCGCCGCGGAACCTGTCACTGGCGCCGAGACGCAAGCCCAACCGGAACCCGTGCCGGAACCCGACGTGGCGGCGGGGGTAGAACCGGAGCCCAGTGACGCCCCGCAGGGGGAGGCCGACACCGGCGATACCACCGACGCCTTCACACCGGTGATGTTGGCCGAGGCCGCGCAGTTGTCACTGGATCTGGCAACGCCGGAGCCTGACACGATTGACTCGGAGCCCGACACGGAGGCCGACCGATGAGCCACGACGGCAGGCAGATCTGGCCGGCCCTGGCCATCATGGGCGTGGGCATCCTGGCCCTGGCGGTCACCCTCAAGGCGGCCCAGGCGGACATGCCCATGCAGCCGACGTGGATCATGGGCGCCCTGGCGGGGCTCTACCTGGTGCTCGCGCTACTGGCCGAAGGCTTCCACTGGCGGTCGCTCGTGCTGCTGGCGGCGATGGCCCTCGCCCATGCGTTCACCGCCCTGCTGATGGGGTGGGGCTACGCGGCGGTCGAGGGCCACCCGCGGGCCCTGATCCCAGCACTGCAGCATGGGCTGTGGGACTACCTGCCCGGCACGGCGCTGCAGTTTGGCTTTGCGTGTCTCGTGGGGATCGCGCTCGATGTGCGGCTGGAGCCGGGAGTTGAAGACGCCGAAGAGGAGCCTGAGGAGCCAGAAGCGGAGCCGGCGCCCGGGCCCGACCTGTCCGGTGCGGCAGATCTACCCGCGGTGTTGGCCGCCGCGGTGGCTTGCGTGGGCGTGGCGGCGGCCCTCGTGGCAGCGGACACGGTGCAGGCGGCCGGCGTGTGGGCCGGCGACCCGCAGGCTGCCTGGAGGCGTGTGCAGGCCATGGTCGCGCGTGGCGGCACGGGACTGCATTCGCTGCCGCTCGGTGAGGTCTCGCTCCTGATCCGCTCCGAGGACGGCCGCACCGCCGCCGTGCTCGTGACGGCGGAACTCGACCAACCCGGCGCGCACGACATCCTGCGCCAGCTATGGAACGCCGGGTAGAGAGAGTGGGGCGCGAGGGAATGAAGCCGGTGGCGACCGGCCGCCAGGATGCTGGCGCGGCCGGGGCGTGGCTGCGACGCTTGTGGCGTCGACTCTCCTCCCGCTTCACCCAGATGAAGGCCCCGGGGCGCTTCCTGTGCGATAGCTGCCGCTACGATTACGGCAACGCCTGCCGCCGCCCCGGCCGGCCCAATGTGACGCAATGCCCCGAATACCGTCCGCGCTAGGGCGCCCACTCCGGAGGTGACATGAGCAGGCAGATTCTCATCTCGACCTCGATGCTCAGCGCCGACTTCGCCCGCCTGGGCGAAGAGGCCCGGGCCCTGGAAGCAGCCGGGGCTGACTGGCTCCACTGGGACTGTATGGATGGCCACTTCACCCGGCCCCTGACCCACGGGCCCCTCGTCCTTCAGGCCCTGCGTGATCTCACCACGCTGTACTTCGACGCCCACCTCATGATCACGAACCCCGAGGCGCAGATTCCCCTGTTCGCCGAAGCGGGCGCCGACGGCATCTCGATCCACATCGAGGCCACCGACGAACCGGCGCGCCTGCTCGATGACATCCGCGCGCGCGGCTGCAAGTCGTGCCTGACCGTCAACCCGCCGACGCCCCTGGCCGACATCGAGCGCCTGCTGCCGCACTGCGATGTCATCATGCTCATGGGGGTCATGCCGGGGTACGCCGGGCAGAAGTACGCCGGGGAGACGACCGCCCGCATCGGCGAGGTCCGTGCCGCGATTGACCGGGCCGGCCTGGCAACGCTGATCGAGGTGGACGGGGGCATCAACGAGGAGACGGCAGGCATCGCCATCAACGCGGGCGCGGATGTGCTCGTATCCGCGTCGTTCGTCTTCAAGCACCCCGAGGGGTACGCCGCGGCGCTGCGACGGCTGAGGGCGTCAGGACAGCCAACGTAGCACCGCGCCAGCAATCAGTAGATCAGTTCAGGCCACGGCATCTGCCGTGGCCTGCTTGGTTCTGCTCCCCGGCGCGGACCGGCGAAAACAGGCACAAGAAAGTGCCGATTGCCTGTTGACAATTCCGTGGATTATGCGGTATTCTACGTTCAGCCCATGGAAAACATGGTATTCCAGGGTATTCGGCTATCCAGGCTCGGTTGGCATCATGGCCGACATGATCGAAACTCCGGGACCGATAGACCAGGCGATTACGCAGAGTCGCCTGACCTTCAAGGATGCCTACCTGGACTTCCTGGGCAACCCCGAAGACGTGGACATGACCTACGGGCCCATCAACTGCTTCCTCATCCACCACCCGGAACGGCGGCGGAAGTTTGTATCTCAAATCTTACCCCCTCGTGGGCAGCCGCTAAACACCAATCAGGACTTCATTGAGCGGCTGTTAGTCTCAGGCAAGCGCACGGCGACGGTGGATGACCACAAGCGAATACGCATCGAGAAGGTGCATCTGGGGTGGGCCGGGCTCGAACCGAACAGCCAGGCGTTCCTGATGCCCCGCGAAGCGTACGGATGGATCGAGGTCTGGAACGAAAAGGGTTACTACGAGTCGCTCCGCACCACCGACGACAAGTGGCAGGCAGCCGTGACCGCTGTCCTGGAGCAACTGCGAGGAGACCAGTAGCATCGAGCCGCCGCCCCGGGGCACGGACCAAGGCAACATGCCGCACCACAGTCCCTGCATGTTGCGCGAGACGATGGAGTGGCTGGCCCCGCAACCGGGGCAGACGATCGCGGACCTGACTGCCGGCCTGGGGGGGCATGGCCGCGCAATCATCGAGAGAATTGGCCCGACCGGGCGCTACCTGGGCCTGGAATGGGACCCCGAGACCTACGAACTGTTGCAGCAAGCGTTAGCCGACCAGTCGAACGTGATCCTTGTCAACGAGAGCTTCGTGCAGTTGCCGGAAGTCCTGGCCGCTGCAAGCCTTGAGCGTGTGGATGCGGTGCTCTTGGACGCGGGGGTCAACTACTTCCAGTTGACCAGCGAGGGTCGCTCAATGGCCCAGAGCAGCGAAGCGGGCCTGGACATGCGCATCAACCAGCGCGAGGGCGTTCCGGCGGAAGCGCTGGTCAATGAGGCTTCCGAGGAGGAATTGCGGGACGTGCTGCGCGCGACGCTGGCGGAGCGTGAAGCCCGCAACATCGCTCGGGCCGTGGTCCGAGCGCGCAGTCGGGAGCCGATCCGCACGACCCGGCGGCTGTCGGAAGTGGTCCTCTCGACACTCAGCCCGCAGGCCCGCCGCAAGGGCCGCCAACCCGCGCCCGCGCTGCTCGCCTTCCGCATCGCGGTCAACCGCGAGTTGGAGAACCTCGAGCAGGGCCTCCAGTTGGCCGTAGACGCGCTTCGGCCGGGGGGGCGGATCGTGGTAATCACTTTCCAATCGGCCGAGTTCCGCGTGTGTCGCGCCACGATGCGCCGTCTGGCCAATCCGTGCACCTGCCCGCCCCGGCTGCCGTGTGTATGCGGGGCGCAGCCCCGGCTGAGGATATTGACACCCAAGCCGCCGGGGCCGGATGAGGAAAGCCTGCGCCTGAGCGGCCCCCAGTGCCGCAGCGCGCGGCTCCACTGCGCGGAGGTGCTCTAACCGAAGCTCTCGCCGAAGAAGTGCAAGACCGTGGGAGGGGCAAGTCCCTCCCACGAGAACGCAAAACGCCCGACGGTACATGTCGGGCGCAGGCACAGCACGAACGCTGACATTTTTCCGAGAGGTCGTCCTGGCCGGAGCCTCTCGGGTCTGGAGGGAGGGCAGCTAGTCCGGCGGCGGTTCAAGCAACAACTACACCAAACACCACAGCACACATCACAGCCACGATCGTCACAACCCGGGCCTTGCATCATACCAACAGCCGCACTAACAGTCAACAGCAACGATCGCAGCCCGGGCGGGCTCAGGCTCGCCCAATCACAGCACCCACCGCAGCAAGGACCGAAGCAACCGCCGCAACTGAACCGACCGCCGGCTAGCTGCCCCCTTTTTTTCTCCTGGTTTATCACCTCAGAAGGCATCTACTGATGGGGAGTGGTGGAACGATGTCTGATCCGGCAACGCGTCGTCGTACGCTGCCGCGGATGGAGCCCCTCCGCCGCCTGAAGGCCCCCGCCCGCTGGTGGCGACCCCTGCCGTGGGTCGTGGCTCTGGGCCTACTGGCCATCCTGCGAGTCAGTTCGCAAGCCCGCCTCTCGGAGCTGGACTGGGAAAGCCGGCGGCTCGACCGCCTGATGCTCGAGCAGCAGATGCGGCGCGGGGAACTGCTGCGCGAGCGCGCGCGACTGACCTCCAACGAACGGCTTTCGCACATCGCCGCCCAGGAGGGCATGGTCCCGCCCGCCGCGGTCAAGCCCATCGAGTTGGGCACGCTTCCGCCGCCGAAGATCCACTGGGAGCTGCCCGACGAGAGCGGCATGCCCGCGGTATTTGGGGGGCAGCAGGTGGGGAACCTGCCGCCACCGCCAGGGGCGGCGACACAGGCCACTCCCTAAGGCTCTTCTGCACTGCCGTCGTTGGTCTGGCTGATCTGTTTGAGGAGGGACCACGTTGGCCTTCAACCGCCGCTACCGACCGGCCGAGTTGCGCCACCGCTGGCTGCAGGGCCTGCTGGCGGCGGGCTTTGTGATCATCCTCGGCCGCCTCTTCCAGCTCCAGGTTGTGTCACGACAGTACTACGTCGAAGAAGTCGCCGCCATCATTGACAGCCACAAGACCCCGGTCGGGCCGCAGCCCGGCGCCCTCCTGGCGCGCGACCTCCAACCCCTTGGCGAGAGCCTCCTGCTGAAGACCTGCGTCGCCAACCCGCGCCTCATGGCGCAGGCCGGCGAGTCGCTGCAGGGCGTGGCCGAGGAATTGGCGCCAGTCATCGGGCGACCCGAGGACGAGCTATACAAGCTGCTGTATGAGCGTCGGGACAAAGCCTACGTCGAGATGGCGTCGTTCCTGCAACTCGACGTTGCCCAGCGCATCGCCGATCTGAAGATCAAGGGCCTGGACCTACAGTCTGAGTGGAAGCGCGAGTACCCCCAGGGCATCCTGGCCTGCCACGTGGTGGGCGGGCGCGACCGGTTCCACCGTCCCCGTGCCGGCCTCGAGCACCTCTACGCCGCTCTGCTTGACCCCGAGCCTGGAGTAGCGAACCCGAACCGCGGCGGCTCGTGGGCGGCAGTTGAAGTCGGGTGTCGCCCCGAGCCCGGCAAGGACTTGGTGCTGACCATTGACTTGGGCCTGCAGCGTCAGGTCGAGCGGGAGCTGGACGCGATAATGGACCGCGAGCGGAACCCCGACTGGGTCTGCGCCGTGGTCCTGGATTCGCAGAGCGGGGAGGTCTTGGCCATCGGGTCGAGGCCGGGCTATGACCCAAACTGTTGGGTCGAGCCGAGGCCGACTGCTGGGTGCCGGCGGACGAGGGTCACGGAGAGAGCCACCCGCAACATACCGGTGACCGCCGCCGTGGAGCAGGGCAGCACCTTCAAGGTGCTGCTGATTGCCGCCGCCCTGGACGCCGGGGTCGTCCGGCCCGAGACGACCCTCCGCTGCAGTGGCCACATCAACATCGGTGGGCGCCCGATCTCGTGCTGGGGGCGCTACGGCCACACCGGCCATGGCGACCTGAACATGTACGGGATGGTCGGGCAATCGTGCAACTGCATCGCCGCGCAGGTGGCCCAGCGACTGGGCGCCAAGCGCTACCACGAATTCCTACAGAAGGTGGGCATCGGCGTTGACCCGGAGGCTGGCTTCCCGGCGGAGGCCCTCGGCCTGTTGCCCGCCGAGAACCGGATCCCGCCGCGTGACCTCGCAACCATGGGCTTCGGCCAGAACGTGAGTTGCTCCGGGTTGCAGCTAGCGGCCGCCGTCGCCGGAATCGCCAACGACGGGGTCATGCAGCAGCCGCACATCCTGATGTCCGCGCTCAATGCCGACGGCTCCGTCTTCGCGCGGCCGCCCGTGCGCGCCACGCCGGTCTGTTCCGCAGCCACTTCCGCGATCGTGCGGGACATGCTCAAGTACACCGTCGAACACGGCACCGGCGGCGCCGTCCAGATGCCGGACTTCGCGGTAGGGGGCAAGACTGGAACCGCGCAGGAATGGGACTTCGAACACCATCGCCATTTCGACGATCGCTACATGATGTCGTTCATAGAGGTGGCCCCGATAGACAAGCCCCGGTATGTGATCTACGTAGCCTGCAACGACCCGCATGTCGGCGAGCACGGCTCGGACGTCGCGGCGCCGTCCTGCAAGCGCATCGCCGAGTACCTGCTGCACCGGCGGGATCGCGTGCGGCCCGAGACGGGGCCGGCCGCCGCCCCCGCCGCGAACACACACTAGGCTCGACTGCCCATGACGAAATCGCTACGCGAACTCGCAGCCGTCCTCGACACCACTGGCGCCGCTGTCCCTGACCTCGCCATCGCTGCCGTCACCGCCGACAGCCGGACCGTTACCCCCGGGGCGCTCTTTGTCGCGATCAGCGGCGCCGCCTTCGAGGGGCATGACTTCATCGCCCCGGCTCTGGCTCAGGGCGCATCGGCCATTGTCTACGAGAAGCCCGAATATGCAGCACAAATGCCACCAGTAGTCCCGGCCCTGCGCGTGGACAACTCCCGCCGGGCCGCCGCACTGCTCGCCGACCGCTTCTGGGATCATCCCTCCGGGGCGCTCCAGCTTGTGGCTGTGACGGGCACGAACGGCAAGACGACCAGCGTCCACATGCTGGAGGCGATCTTTCAGGCTGCCGGTCATCGGACGGGCATGATTGGCACTCTCGGTCGGCGCGTCGGCGACAGCACCGTGGCCGCCAGTCGCACCACTCCCGACGCCATCGAGTTGCAGGCCCTGCTGGCCCGGATGAGGGCCGAGGGCATCACGCATGTTGCGATGGAGCTGTCCTCCCACGCGATTGATCTCGATCGCGCGTGGGGTTGCAGCTTCGCCGGCGCCCTGTACACCAACCTCAGTCCCGAGCACATGGACTGGCATCACGACCTCGCCTCATACCGGCGCAGCAAGGCGCGGCTCTTCACCGACTACGCCGACCTGGCAGCCCCCGACCACGACATGGCGGGCGCCATCAACATTGACGACGCCGATGGCGCGTTGATCGCCGCCGAGGCGCGGTGCCGTGTCATCAGCTATGGGCTGGCGGCAGAGGCGATGGTACGTGCCGCGAGCATCGAGCGCAGCGCTGGCGGCAGTCACTTCACGCTCGCTACGCCCGACTACGAGGCCGGCATCAACCTGCAGCTTGTGGGGCAGTTCAACGTCATGAACGCCCTCGGGTGTGCCGCCTGCGCGTATGGCCTTGGCCTGGCGCGCGAACACATTGTTGGCGGGTTGGAGAGGCTGGCCGGCGTGCCGGGCCGCCTGGAGAAGGTGGACCGCGGGCAGCCGTACTCTCTGCTGGTGGACTACGCGCACTCAAGTGACTCGCTGGAGAATGTCCTGCGCACCGCCCGAGAACTAAAGCCTCGTCGGCTCATCTGTGTGTTCGGCTGCGGCGGTGACCGTGATCGCACGAAGCGTCCGGAGATGGGCCGCGTCGCAACTGAGCTTTCTGACCTCGCAATCATCACCTCGGACAACCCTCGCTCCGAGGATCCGCTCGACATCATCGAGGACATCAAGCGCGGTGTGGGCGCGGGCGTGTACCAGGTGGAGCCCGACCGTGCGGCCGCCATCCGTGCCGCCGTGCGACAGGCGCAGCCCGGCGACATCGTGCTCATCTGTGGCAAAGGGCACGAGGATTACCAGGAGTTCGAGAGCGGCCGCCGGGTGCATTTCGACGACCGTGAGGTAGCGGCGGCAGCGTTGGACGAGTTGGTGGGATCGGCATGAGAATCACCGCCGCGGAGTTGGCGGAACTGCTTGGGGTCGGGCTGCCCGACGGGCTCGACGCGAGCCTCGCTGTGGAGGGTGTGACTACTGACTCCCGCGAGGTGTCGCCGGGGCAGTTGTTTGTGGGGCTCAAAGGGGAGAAGTTCGACGGGACAGACTACGCCGCGGCGGCGCTGGCGCGCGGAGCGGCGCTGGCCGTCGTCGAGCGCGACGTGACTGAGCTTGGCGGCCGACAACTCGTCGTCGAGGATGCGCTGGTCGCTCTCGGGCAGATCGGCGGCTGGTGGCGTGAGCAGGTCGCGCCCCGTGTCGTGGCCGTGACCGGCTCGGCGGGGAAGACGACTACGAAGGACCTCATCGCCGCCATCTGCACGCAGATGGGCCTCACTGTGGCCACAACCGCGACCGAGAACAACGAGAT
>CAZZDO010000079.1:10528-15804 GCA_964653205.1 uncultured Armatimonadia bacterium
GCGCTGTCTGGCGGTCACTGAGGAGGCCCTCGACCACGTGCAGGCGCGGGTGCAGCTTGCCGATGAGACGGTCGAGTTGCGCGTGCCGTTGCCCGGCCGCCACAACCTGATGAATGCCCTCGCGGCCGCGGCCGCCGGTCTGGCTTGCGGCGCCGCAGCGGCGCAGATCAAGGCGGGCATCGAGAGCTACGGCGGCGCGGCCCTGCGCGGCGAGATCCTGGCCGGGCCCGGCGGCTGCACCATCGTGAACGATTCGTACAACGCCAACCCGACCTCCATGGTCGCCAGCCTGCAGATGCTGTCGCAAGCGCCCGGCCGCAAGCTGCTCGTCTTTGGCGACATGCTCGAACTGGGCAGCGTCGGCCCCGACGCCCACCGCACCGTCGGCCGGCTAGCGGCGCAGGCCGGGGTCGCCTTGCTGGTAACGGTGGGCGAACTGGCCGCCCTGGCGGCGGACGCCGCCGGGGAGTTGGGCGTCGAGACACTCGCAACCAACTCGCCCGAGGAGGCGGCTGAGGCGTTGGGGCCGAAGCTGGGCGAAGGTGATGTCGTGCTGGTGAAAGGCTCGCGCCTGATGGCGCTAGAGCGCACGGTGAAGAGGCTGCTCGATGCTGAGTGACTCCCTGCTCGTCAGCGGCATGTTCATGGGCGCGATGGTCGTGGCGGCCGTAGCTACGTGGGTCGTGCGCGGCTGGGCCCGACGCATCGGCCTGGGCCAGACCGTGCGCGACGACGGTCCGCAATCCCACCTCGCCAAGATGGGAACGCCCACGCTGGGCGGCCTGGGGATGCTGACGGCAATCGCGCTGCTCGCCGGCGTGTTGTGGCTGGCGCGCGGCCAGGGACTGAGTCCCGCGGTGCCGCTGTCGGTCGGCCTCGCCCTGCTCTTCGCCGCCGTTGGTTTCGCCGACGACTGGTCCAAGCTGCGGTACAAGCGGCCCTTGGGGCTGAAGGCGCGCGCCCGGCTGCCGCTGGAGTTCGTGCTGGCCGCAGTGTTCGCGTACGCACTGATCCAGACGAAGGTCGTGACGCCCGCCGGGGGCCTGGCCCAGATCATCCCGCTGGGCGCGGGGCTGAGCTTCATCCTGTTCGCCATGTTCGTGCTGGTGGGGTGCGGGAACGCCGTCAACCTCACCGACGGCCTCGACGGTCTGGCCGGGGGCGTCAGTCTGTTCTGCGCCCTCAGTCTCGGCGCGGCCTGCTGGCTCCTGGGACACCACGACCTGGCTATCCTCTGTGCCATCGTGGCTGGTGCGGCGGCGGGCTTCCTGTGGCTAAACGCCCCTAAAGCCTCGATCTTCATGGGCGACGTCGGTAGCCTTGGCCTCGGGGCCATCCTGGCCGCCGTGGCCGTAGCGGCCCGTCTGGAAATCCTCCTCGGCGTGTTCGGCGTCGTGTTCGTGGTCGAGGCCTTGTCCGTCGCCATCCAGGTGATATACTTCAAGGCCAGCGGCGGCAAGCGCGTGTTCCGCATGGCGCCCTACCACCACCACTTGGAGCTGGGCGGCATGGCGGAGACGGAGATTGTCGTCCGCTTCTGGTTGATCACCATCGTCGCCGGGGCGGCCGGGCTCGGCCTGGTCGCCGCCATGGTGCTGGGCACCTGACAACCATGTCACTTCCCTCCCCTCACAACCCGCCGGGACTGCCGCTCCACGGCCGCCGCGCCGTGTGTTTTGGCATGGGCGCCAGTGGCACGGCCTCAGGCGTGTTCCTGAAGGGCAAGGGGCTCGACCCCCTGGTGGTGGACGAGGGGCCGGCCGCCAGGCTGCAGGAAAGCCTCACGAAGCTGGCCGCGGCGGGAGTGCGAGCCCTGCCGGATCTGCAGAGCTACGAGCAACTGGGCGAACCCGACCTCGTGATCGTCAGCCCCGGCGTGCCCACCAACCACCCGATGCTCGAACGGGCCCGCCGCGCCGGAGCGCAAGTCATCGGCGAGATCGAGCTGGCCTATCGCTTCTGCGCCGCGCCGATCGCGGCGATCACGGGCACCAACGGCAAGGGCTCGACAACCCGGATGCTGGAGGGCATGTTGCAGGCCGGGGGCATGCGCGCCCGGGCCGGAGGCAACATCGGCGAGGCTCTCGTCGGGCTGGTCGAGGACGACCTGCACCTGCTGGTCGCCGAAGTGTCCAGCTTCCAGCTAGAAACCACCGAGCTGTTCCACCCGTGGGCGGCCATTCTCCTCAACGTCACCCCTGACCACATGAACCGCTACCGGGGGATGGAGGACTACACCGCGGCGAAGCTCCGCCTCTTTGCGAACCAGCGGCCCGGCGATGTGGCGGTCGCCAACGTGGCTGATCCCATCGCTGCGAGCGTCGTCGAGAGCCTGCCCCTGCCCTGCCTGAAGGTGAACCTGCACGACCCCTCCGCCGACGCTTTCCTGAGCGGCCCAGACCTGATGGTGCGGCTGCCGGGGGAGCCGGCCGTGCGCGTGGCGCGGTGGGACGACCTGCTCCTGCCGGTCGAGCACTACGCCACGGACGCCCTGTGTGCGGCGGTGGTGGCGCTGAGCGCCGGGGCGGCCCCCGAGGCCGTCGCGGCCGGGGTGCGAGGCTGGCGCCCGACCGGGCATCAGCTTCAGGAGGTCGCAGTCATCGGCGGCGTGCGCTTCGTGGATGACTCCAAGGCGACCAACCCCGAGGCGGCGATGGCGGACCTGCGCACCTTTCCGCGCCCGTTGCTGGTCATCGGCGGGGGCGACACCAAGGATCGCGACATGACGGCGTACGCCGACGCGGTGGTGGAACTGGCGGATGCGGCCTTCCTGATCGGCGACGGCGCCGAGGAGATTGCCCGGGCCATTGGTGGGCGACTGCCGGTCACGTTGAGCGGGACTCTCGAGAACGCCGTGCCCGCCGCGTACGCGGCCGCCGCGCCGGGCGCCACGGTCATCTTGGCGCCGGGCTGCGCCTCCTTTGACCAGTTCGACGGTCAGGCCGCGCGCGGCGATCACTTCGCAGCACTCGTTCGAGGGTTGGGGCAGCCCTCGCAGGAGACATCGTAGCCATGGCACACGCACAGTCGTTGGAGCAGGAGACGGTTGATCCGCAGTGGGTCACGCCGGTCTGCATCGTGACGATGCTGGGCCTGGTGATGGCCTTCTCGGCCAGCTATCCGGAGGCGTGTTCCGGCAAGAACCGCTGCCCCGACGCGCTATCGTTCTTCAAGACTCAGTTCCTGTATGCCGTCCTGGGTCTGGCCGCGGGATGGCTCGTGAGCTACGTGCGGCCCCGCGTCCTGCGGGTTGTTGCCGTGCCGGCCTTGGCCGTCAGCTTCTCCCTGATGGTCGTCGCCATCGTCCAGGGCCTGTTCGGGGAGGCCACGCGTGGCTCGTACGCCTGGGTGGAGATCGGGCCGGTACGCTTTCAGCCCTCGGAGTTCGCCAAGCTGTTCTACGTCGTCTACCTGGCCTCGCTGCTCAGTCTCGGGCCGCTGCGTGGGAAGTACCTGCGCAGGATCGGGCAACCGTTGCTGGTCTGCCTGGGGCTGTTCGGCATGCTGCTCCTGGGGCAGCGCGACTTGGGGATGATGATTCTCGTTGTGTTCATCACCTTCGCCATGTGTTTTCTGGGCGGGATGCAGCTCAAGCTGTTGCTCCCCGTCATCGCCGGCACGCTGCTCGCTTCAGTGCTCTACGCGGTGTTTGACAAGGGTGAGCATGGGGGGCGCTGGGATGTTTTCATCAACCCCTTCTCCGACCCGGGCGGGAACGGCTACCAGGTTCTGGCCATGCTGGTGGCCATTGCGCGCGGAGGGGTGCTGGGCCAGGGGCTGGGGGAGTCTCCGGACAAGTGGGGTCAGATGCCTGAGGCGCACACGGACGCGATCTTCTGTGTCATGGGCGGGGAGATGGGCTTCCTGCGCCTGGCGCTGTTCGTGTTGCTGATGGGCTGGATCGTGTGGCGCGCGATGCAGATCGGGCGCATGTCGGGCGATCCCTTCTCGCACTTGCTGTGTTCGGGCATCGGGGCCATGATCGGCGTGCAGGCGCTCGTCAACATGGCTGTCGCCATGAAGCTCATGCCGATCACGGGGCTGACGCTGCCCTATATCAGCTATGGCGGCAGCAGCCTGATCTCCTGTCTGCTGGCCGCGGGCATGGTGCTTGCCGTGTATCGCCACCGCCAGCCGCAGCAGAGGGGGGCCTAGATGCGGGCCGCCTTCGCCGGTGGCGGCAGCGCTGGCCACCTCTCTCCCGCGGTGGCCATCGCGCAGCGCTACCTGCAGATCGCACCCGACCCCGAAGTGCTCTTCTTCGGCGCGCGACGCGACCTGGACCGCACGGTACTTGGGCCCTACCCCCACCGCTTGCTCAGCGCCACCGGCCTGCCCTATGGCCTGTCCCTGCGCACCGTGGGGGCAATGGCGCGGATGGCGTGGGCGGGGATGGAGGCCCTCGGCGCACTGCGCCGGTTCCGGCCGGACGTCCTCGTGGGCACCGGCGGCTATGTGACGGCCGCCGCCGCCTCAGCCGCCGGTCTGCTGCACATCCCCTGCGTGCTTCATGCCTCTGACGCGCTCCCGGATCGAACCACCGTCAAGCTGGCGAAGATGGCGCACACCATCACGGTCGCCTTCGAGGCGGCGGCGGAGCACTTCCCGGCCGACAAGGTCGTCGTGACCGGTCAGCCGGTGCGCGCGGAGTTCCTGGCGGGCGATCGGGACAGCGCTCGCGCGGAACTCGGATACGAGCCGGGTGACTTCGTGTTCCTGGTCACGGGCGGCAGCCAGGGCGCCCAACGCCTCAACGACGCTACGCTGGGCGCCGCGCCGGCGCTGCTGGCGGCGGGCATGAAGATCCTCCACCAGACCGGGAGCCGCGACTTCGAACGGGTGCAGCAGGCCGCCACGGAGCAAGCTTTCGGCCCGAACTACCACTGCTTCGCCTTCCACGCGGAGCTGTGGCGCCTGTTGGCGGCGGCCGACCTCGTGCTCATGCGCGCGGGTTCCAGCAGCCTGGCGGAGGCCGCAGCCTGGCGCCTGCCCATGATCATCGTGCCGGGCGCCTTCGCCCACGGCCATCAGCGGCACAATGCCACCGAGCTGGTCAGCCGGGGCGCGGCCGTGATGGTTGAGGATGCGGACCTGACCGCGGGCGCGCTGCAGGAGGCCGTGCTGGGCCTGCAGAGCGAGCGCGAGCGGCGCGCAGCGATGGCGCAGGCGGCTTCCGGGTGGGGTTCCCGGGGCGCGGCTGAGCGCATCGCCGAGTTGGCCGTCGCGGCCGCCCAGACTTGCCAAAGCCGGGGCCAGCACCTACAATAGCGCGGGGA
>CAZZDO010000080.1:0-3017 GCA_964653205.1 uncultured Armatimonadia bacterium
CGACGTCGAACTTGCCCTGCTTGTTGGGCGTGCCCCACGGGCCGAGGGCCTCCATTTTCGGGCCGAAGACCGAGTACGCCGAGGCCATGACCGAGACCGGCTCGGGGTTGCCCATCAGCCACATGGTCAGGTCGAGCATGTGGACGCCGAGGTCAATGATCGGGCCGCCACCGGCCATCTCCTTGGCGGTGAACCACCCGCCCCAGCCGGGGATGCCGTTGCGGCGGACCCAGCCCGCGCGCGCCAGGTAGATGTCGCCCAGCGTGCCGTCGGCGACGTACTGCTTGAGGATCGTGGCCTCCGGGCGGTAGCGGTTGTTGAACTGGATCATCAGCAGCTTCTTGGCCTTGGCGGCGGCGTCCACCATCTTCTGCCCCTCGGCGGCGGTGCGAGCCAGGGGCTTTTCGCACAGAACGTTCTTGCCGGCCTGCAGGCAGTCCACCGCCAGCGGCATGTGGAGCTTGTTGGGGACGCAGATGCTGACGCAGTCCAGGTCGCACGCCGTGAGCATCTGCTGGTAGTCGCCGTAGACCTGCGGAATGCCGAACGTCTCAGCGGTGGCCTTGGCCGCGGCGAGGTTGACGTCGCACATGGCGACGACCTGGGCGCCCGCGGCCTGGTAGCCCTGAATGTGGTACTTGCCGATCCCGGCGCCGATCACGGCGGCCTTGAGTTGCTTGGCCATGTCTGTGTACCTCCCGATGATGCCTGTGTGGATGCAGCAGTATTGCGCCGCCCGGGCCGGAATTCCTCCTCGCCAAACGCGCTCGCAGGAAAACGGTTGGCGGCGAGGAACCTGACGGCAGTCGCGCGGCGGACGCGAGCGTCCACGGGTGACCGCGCCTACAGATTGCCAGCGGGTTGTTGGAGGAACAGCATGAGCATCAGAGTCGCCTTCGTCGGATTTCGTCACGGGCACGTGCAGGCCATGTACAAGGCTGCCGAGCGCCTGGACTATGTGGACATCGTCGCCTGCGTGGATGAGGGCGGGCCGGAGGCCCATGGGAGCAGCATCCCCGCCCTGGGGGTCACGCTCACCCACGAGAGTCTCGACCAGGTCATTGCCGACGTGGAGTTCGACGTGCTGGCCTGCGCCGACTACTACGGCAATCGCGGCGGGCATGTCATCAAGGCGCTCGAGGCCGGGAAGCATGTCGTCACCGACAAGCCCCTGTGCACGAGGCTTGAGGAACTGAAGACCATCGCGAAGCTGGCGCGGGAGAAGAGCCTCCAGGTGGGCATTGACCTGACGATGCGCTACAGCCCGGAGTATGCCACGCTCGCGGGCATTGTGCAGAGCGGGGGGATTGGGGAGCTATCCTCGTGCATGGTCACGGGGCTGCACGGGCTGGCGTACGGCAGCCGGCCGATGTGGTACTTCGAGCCCGGCAAGCATGGCGGGACCATCAACGACCTGATGATCCACGGCTTTGACCTGGTGCGGTGGGCGACGGGGCTGGAGTACGCCAAGGTCATCTTCGCGGACGCCTGGACCCGCCGGGCGCCCGAGAACATGCAGGACGCGGCGCAGATGGCTCTGCAGTTCAGCAACGACGCCCGCTATCTGGGCGACTGCTCGTACATGGCGACCGCGGGGTTCCCGGAGCACTGGCGGTTCCTCCTGTGGGGCACCGAGGGGACGATCATCCACGATGGGCACCAGTTCGTCTGGGCCCGGGCCGATGACGGCCTGCAGGAGATGACCCCACGCAACCAGCCGCCGACCAACGATCCTTTCGAGGACTTCGTCAAGTCCATCCACACCGGCCGGCCGCGGTGGATGAGCACCGAGGAGTGCCTGGCGGCCGAGGCGGTGGCGGTGCAGGCGCAGCTCGCGGCGGACACCGGCCAGCGTGACATGCCGATAGAGATGGTGTAGAATGGGTGCCACAACGGGGAGCCGGCTGCGCGCCAGCCGGCTCCTTCCCATGTCTGGAGCATTCGCATGAACTGGCAAGCCTTCATCACCACCTTCGGGATGCTGCTGATCGCCGAGTTGGGCGACAAGACGCAACTGGCCGTGATGGTCCAGGCGGCGAAGTTCCAGAAGCCCTGGATGGTGCTGCTGGGCGCGAGCCTGGCGCTCATACTCGTGTCGGCTCTGGGCACGTGTGTGGGCCAACTCTGTGGCATGTACCTGCCACGCGAGATCATCAGCCGCGTGGCCGGGGGCGTCTTCATCGTGATGGGCGTGCTGATGGTCTTCCGGGTCATCTGAGCCCTGCGGGACCGCTCAGGGGCCAATTGCCATCGCTGTTGACCTGTGCTACACTAACCACCCGTTATCCCATCCTGAAGAGAGCGATCGGCTTGAAGCGACAGGGCGTGCTGCTCGTCGTATCCGGCCCCTCGGGGGTCGGCAAGGGCACCATCATCAGCGAGGTCATGCGCCGGCATCCGGACGTGCGGCGCTCCATATCCTGCACCACCCGCGTGCCGCGGCCCGGCGAAGTGGACAAGCGGGACTACTTCTTCATCGGGGCCGATGAGTTCGCCCATCTGCGCGACTCTGGACGGCTGCTGGAATGGGCGGTAGTGCACCAGGACCTGTTCTACGGCACCCCTCGCGAGCCGGTGGAGGAGGCTCTGGCCGAGGGTTGCGACATCATCCTGGAGATTGACTACCAGGGGGCGCGCAGTGTCCGGGGGCTGCTGGGCGACCGCGCCACGCTGGTGTTCATCGCCCCGCCGCAATGGGACGCGCTGGCCGAACGCCTCGAGGGGCGCTCGACCGAGGACAAAGAGGCGACGCGCAAGCGGCTGGCCAGCGCGGTGCACGAGTTGGCACACGTGGAGCTGTTCGAGTACCTGATCGTCAACGACGACCTCGCCGCAGCCACGGATGGGCTGGAAGCCATCCTGATGGCTGAACGGACGCAAGTGAACCGGCTGGACTGGCGGCCCTTCGTGGACGGGCTGTTGCGGGAGGCCGGACAGTAGCGGCGCGATTCATCGCGCCGGTCGTTGCGCGGGACGGACGGATGGGCGCGATGAATCGCGCCACTACGCTACGAGGA
>CAZZDO010000080.1:3117-7290 GCA_964653205.1 uncultured Armatimonadia bacterium
TGGGCGCGATGAATCGCGCCACTACGCTACGAGGACGGGCGCGATGAATCGCGCCGCTACACCTATGGCGCCAACCGACACTGACATCCTGCAGGACCGCCGCGTTGTGCTCGGCGTGACGGGTGGCATCGCGGCCTTCAAGGCCGCCGGGCTCGTCACGGCGCTGCGCAAGCGTGGGGCGCAGGTGCGGGTCATCATGACCGAGGCGGCGACCTGGTTCGTCACCCCCACGACCTTCGCCAGCCTGAGCGGCAACGAGGTCGGCCTGAAGCTGTTCGGCGCGCCGCTGGGCGATGAACTGAGCCACATCCACATGCAGGACTTCGCCGAGGTTCTGCTGATCGCTCCAGCGACCGCCAACGTCATCGGCAAGATCGCCCATGGCATCGCGGATGATCTGCTGACCACGACGGTGATGGCCCTGAACTGCCCGATCGTCCTGGCCCCGGCCATGAATGTGAACATGTGGCGCAACCCGATCGTGCAGCGGAACGTGCAGATGCTGCGCGAGGCGGGCTACGGCTTCGTCATGCCGGACATCGGGCGGCTGGCGTCCGGGGCCGAGGGCGAGGGGCGCCTGGCCGACGAGGAGGTCCTGATCGCGGCCGTCGAACGGGCACTCGCCGGTGCGCCGGTGCGTTATGACCTGCAGGGCAAGAGCGTGGTCGTCAGCGCCGGGCCGACGCGCGAGCCGCTCGACCCCGTGCGCTTCCTGTCGAACCGCTCGAGCGGGCGCATGGGCTATGCCATCGCGGCCGAAGCGCAGCGTCGCGGGGCGGAGGTTGTGCTCATTGCCGGGCCGACGGAACTGTGCGCCCCGCCGGGCGTGGACGTGCGCCCGGTGACGACCAACGCCGAGATGAAGCAGGCCGTGCTGGAGGCGATGCCCGGCGCGTGGGCGTTCATCAGCGCGGCGGCGCCGGCCGACTACCGCCCGGCGCAGGTGCGCGACACGAAGATCAAGAAGGGCGAGCCGCTCACGCTGGCGCTGGAGCAGACGGATGACATCCTGCTGGCCGTTGGCGCGCAGGCGCGCCCGGACGTGCTGGTGGGCTTTGCCGCCGAGACCGGCGACGCCGTGGCTCAGGCCCGCCCAAAGCTCGAACGCAAGCACCTGGATCTGCTCGTTGTCAACGACGTGACCGAACCCGGCTGCGGCTTTGGCGTGGACACCAACCGCGTCACACTCTTGCGGCGTGACGGCAGCGAGAACGCCCTGCCGCTGATGAGTAAGCACGCGGTCGCGGCCGCGATACTCGATGAGATCACCGCGTTGTGATCCTGACCAAGGAGAGGCGTCACATGCCCAAGGAGTACCGCCTGACTTCCGAATCCGTGACCGAGGGACACCCTGACAAGGTCTGCGACCAGGTGTCCGACACCATTCTCGACTACATCATGGCCCACGAGGAGGACCCGCAGTACCACGGCGACCTGCGCAAGGCGCGCGTCGCGGTGGAGACCCTCGTCACGACCGGGACGTGCGTCGTGGCCGGGGAGGTCCGCACGGAGTGCTATGTGCCGATTGACGAGATCGTCCGCAATACCATCCGCGAGATTGGCTACACGCGCGCGAAGTTCGGCTTCGACGCCGACAATGTGGGCGTGCTGGCGGCCATCCACGGGCAGTCCGACGACATCGCCCAGGGCGTGGACGGCCTGGAAAACGAGTGCCACTGCACCGGCGCCGGCGACCAGGGCATGATGTTCGGCTACGCCTGCACCGAGACGGAGATTGCCCCGGGTGTGGACACGCCGCCCGGCGAGTACATGCCCCTGCCGATCATGCTGGCCCACAAGCTGGCCCGGCGGCTGGCCGAAGTGCGCCGCGACGATGAGCTGGAGTACCTGTGGCCCGACGGCAAGACCCAGGTCACCGTCGAGTACGAGGATGACAAGCCGGTGCGCGTGACCAAGGTGCTGCTGGCGGCCCAGCACGCCGCGGGCATCCCGCACTCGCAGCTCGAGTCCGAGCTGACCGAGTACGTCATTGACCCGATCATCCCGCTGGCGCTGCGGCATGGCGACATGGACATCATGGTCAACCGGACCGGGCAGTTCGTGCTGGGCGGCCCGGCCGCCGACAGCGGCGTGACCGGCCGCAAGATCATCGTGGACACCTATGGCGGCGGCGCCCGGCATGGCGGCGGCGCGTTCTCGGGCAAGGACCCCACGAAGGTGGACCGCTCCGGCGCGTACATGGCCCGCTACATCGCCAAGAACGTCGTGGCCGCCGGGCTGGCCGACCGCTGCGAACTGCAGATCTCCTACGCCATCGGCGATCCCTGCCCGTTCTCGTGCGCGGTGTTCTGCTTTGGCACCGAGAAGATTGACGAGTGCAAGATCTCCGACATCATCCTGGACACCTTCGACTTGTCGCCCGACGGCATGATCGAGACGCTGGACCTGCGCAAGCCGATCTACCGCCGCACCGCCAGCTACGGCCACTTCGGTCGCAACGAGCCCGGCTTCACGTGGGAACAGTTGGACATGGTGGCGGCGCTGAAGGCGGCGGCCGGACTCTAGGAGCGTGTTCCGCGTAGGCCCGCCGGTCCTGCGGCGGGCACCGACACGACGTGCGCCGGAGGACCGGCGCACCTACGCGACAACCGACGAACAACCATGTACGCACAAATCCTCATTGATCGCCCGGCCCGCACATTGGACCGGGCGTTCACGTATGCCATCCCCGAACCGCTGCGCGACCGTCTGCGCGTGGGCAGTTATGTACTGGTGCCCTTCGGCAAGCAGTCCCTCCCTGGCTTCGTGACTGGCTTTTCCGACACCGCCGGCGACTACCAGATCAAGAAGGTCTTCGCCCTGCTGCTGGACGAGCCGATCTTTGACGAGCGGCTGATGTCCCTGGCGCAATGGCTGGCCGATGAGTACGTGTGCTCGTTGGCCGACGCGCTGCGGGTGCTGTTGCCGCCGGGGGGCAGCCGCAAGGTGGGGAAGATCGTGGCGCTGACGGAGCGCGGGCTGCACCCGGGGGCCACGCAGGAGTTGCAGCGCGCCCCGCGCCAGCGCGACGTCCTGCGCCTGGCCCAGGAATCCGGGCCCGAATGCGACGCCGACCGCCTCCTCGGCGAACTGCGGCGCCTGGACCCCAAGGCCACCGCGACCTCGCTGGACAGTGCCCTGTCGGCGCTGCAGGAGCGCGGCTTCCTGGTGGTGCGGCGCGAGTTGCAGCGCCCGGCGGTGCAGCCCCTGGAGCGGCAGGTCGTGTCGCTCGTCGAGGGCGATCAGGACTGGGAAGCGGTGCTCGAGGAACTGCAGGAGCGGGCCCCGCGGCAGGCCGAGGTCATCGCGGCCTTGCTGGCCGCCGCGGACTGCACCGCCGCCGTCGCTGACTTCTCGCGCCCCGCAGTGCAGGGCCTCGCCCAGAAGGGCCACGTGACTGTCAGCCTCGAGGCGCTGGACCGCGAGCCGGAAGCGCATGACTGGGACGGCGCGGGGATGGACTTCCTGCACCTCAACGACGCGCAACGGGTGGTCTATGAGGCGGCACGCGAGGGGCTGGCGGCACGCGAGAACCGCGAATTCCTCGTGCATGGGGTGACGGGCAGCGGCAAGACCGAAGTCTACCTGCACTGCGTGGACCTGGCGCTGCGGCAGGGGCGGACGGCCATCGTGGCCGTGCCCGAGATCGCCCTGACGCCGCAGATGGTCGGGCGCTTCAAGGCGCGGTTCGGCAAGCAGTTGGCGCTGCTGCACAGCGCCCTGGGGCAGGGCGAGCGCTTTGACGAATGGTACCGCGCCCAGCGCGGCGAGGCCCGCATCGTCATCGGGGCGCGGTCGGCGCTGTTCGCTCCCCTGAAAGACGTGGGCATCATCGTCGTGGACGAACCGCATGAAGGCGCCTACAAGCAGGAGCAGCCGCCACGCTATCACGGCGTCGAGGCGGCGCGGCAGCGGGCGCGGCTGGAGCAGGCGGTGCTGCTGCTCGGCAGCGCGACACCGACGGTGGAGTTGTACTGGGAGGCCAGCCAGCAATCAGTTGCGGGGTGTCTGCCAAAGGCAGACGGGGGCCCCGCAGTCGTCTCGGCTCCCCCTGTTGCGGGGCCCCCGTCCCCGCCGCGGAACGGCTGCGGCGGGTCCACCCCGCAACTGGCGCCTCACACCCCGCAACTGGCGCCTCACACCCCGCAACTGGCGCCTCACACCCCGCAACTG
>CAZZDO010000080.1:7390-8608 GCA_964653205.1 uncultured Armatimonadia bacterium
CACCCCGCAACTGGCGCCTCACACCCCGCAACTGGCGCCTCACACCCCGCAACTGGCGCCTCACACCCCGCATCTAGTGCTCATGGAACTCCCGCACCGCATTGACTACCGCCCCATGCCGGAGATCCGCGTGCTGGACTTGCGCGCCGAGACACTCGTGGGCACCGGTCAGACCTTCAGCCAGCGGCTGCTCGATGCCGTCGCCGACCGCCTGCGCGCCGGCGAGCAGGTCATGCTGTTTCTGAACCGCCGCGGCTTCTCGACCTTCGTCATGTGCCGCGACTGCGGCTTCGTGCTGCGCTGCCCGGATTGTGAGATTTCGCTCACCTTCCACTACCAGGACCACTCGTGCACGTGTCATCACTGCGACTATGCGCGGCATGTGCCCGAGGTGTGCCCGGAGTGCGGGAGCAAGGACATCGGGTTCCACGGGCTGGGCACCGAGAAGGTGGCCGACCAGGTGGAGCGCGTCTTCCCCGAGGCCACGGTGGCGCGGATGGACCGCGACACGATCGCCCACAAGGGCGCCTACGGGCGCATCCTGGGGGAGTTCGCCGCCGGGCGGGCGGACGTGCTGGTCGGGACGCAGATGATCGCCAAGGGGCACGATTTCCCCGGTGTCACGCTGGTGGGCGTGCTGAACGCCGATACGGGGCTGCATCGTCCTGATTTCAGAGCGGCGGAACACACCTTCCAGGTGCTGACCCAGGTGGCGGGTCGGGCGGGTCGGGCCGCCAAGCCCGGCGAGGTGCTGGTGCAGACGTACAACCCGGACCACTATGCCATCATCACGGCCAGCCGGCACGACTTCCAGGGCTTCTACCAGCGCGAGTTGGCGGGCCGGGAGAAGAATGCCTACCCGCCGTTTGTGCGCCTGGCGCGGCTGGTGCTGGCCGCCGAGGACGATGCCGTCTGCCACGCGGAGGCTGACAAAGTGAAGCAGACGTTACTGGATATGGGCGTGGCGGAGAAGCATGGCCCGCTGTGCTTTGTGGGGCCGGCGGCGGCGCCGCTGCACAAGTTGCGCGGGCGCTACAGATGGGGTATTCTGCTCAAGGCGCGCGAGCGGCCACTGCCGGACCTCGTGCGGGAGTTGCTGGCGCGCATATCCCTCAAGCGGGACGTCGGTCTGACTGTGGACATAGACCCGACGGACATGATGTGAGGCAACGGCGGGAACGGTGAGGCGGGAACGACGGGAACGGTGAGGCGGGAACG
>CAZZDO010000080.1:8708-15730 GCA_964653205.1 uncultured Armatimonadia bacterium
CGGGAACGGTGAGGCGGGAACGACGGGAACGGTGAGGCGGGAACGGCGGGAACGCCTCGAGACAGAGTCGCGGGGTGCCCGCCAGACGCGCAGCGTCTGCGGGCGGGGCCCCGCGAGGCGCTGGCGGGAGCGTGAGGGCATGCAGCCACCCCGCCAGACACGGTGTACGAGCGGTCACCGACCGCGACAGGCCGTCTTGGCCTGAGTCCTGAAGCCTGAGCCCTGAACCTACCCATGACACAACGCAAGATACTGCTCTGCACGGACCCCGTACTGCGCCGCAAGGCCGAGCGCGTGCGGGACATTGCCGACGACACCCGGGACCTGCTCGATGAGATGGTGGAGATGATGCTCGAGGCCCCCGGCATCGGGCTGGCCGCGCCGCAGGTCGGCGTGGGCCAGCGCTGCATCGTCGTGCGCGACAAGGCGGACACCGAGGAGCAGCGCATCTACAAGATCATCAACCCGCGCGTGCAGTCGCGGCGGGGCGAACAGTGGGCCTACGAGGGCTGCTTGAGCCTGCCGACGTTGCAGGCGGAGGTGCGCCGGGCCCAGGAAGTGGTCGTGACCGGCCTGAACGAGAACGGCGACAAGATTCGGGTGTAGGCCGAGGGTCTCCTGGCGCGCTGCCTGCAGCATGAGGTGGACCACCTGGACGGGGTGCTGTTCATTGACCGCGCCGAGCCGGAGTCCATCGGCTGGATGGTTCCGGACGAGAGCGAGGAGGACGGCTACCGGCTGGATAGCACGACCATTCCCGAGGTCATGGCGGCCTTTGAGCGGATGCAGCGTCGCCTGGACGAGCGCGAGCGGCAGCAGGCGGCAGAGCGGCAGGAGGAGACGGAGTGAAGGTCGTCTTCTTCGGGACGCCGGGGTGCGCCGTGCCGTATCTGCAGGCCGTGCGCGATGCCGGCGGGGAACTGGTGGCGGTCGTCACGCAGCCGGACCGGCCGCGCGGGCGCAGCGGGCAGCTCTGCCCGCCTCCGGTCAAGGAGGAAGCGGCGGGCCTGCAGGTGTGCCTGTTGCAGCCGGAGAGCTGCCGCGACCCTCTGCTCATCGCCGAGGTCGAGGAGCAGGGGCCCGACATCGCCCTTGTGATCGCGTTCGGCCAGATTCTGTGTCCGGAGTTGCTGTCGGTCCCGCGGGTGGCGTCGCTGAACGTACACTACTCGCTGCTGCCGCGGTTCCGGGGGGCGGCGCCGGTCCAGCACGCGCTGCTGGCGGGGCTGAAGGAAACGGGCGTGACGCTACAGCACATCAGCCCGCGCCTGGACGCCGGCGACATCGTGGCTCAGGCCCGGCTGGACATTGCCGAAGAGGATGATACGCAGTCGCTGACGGAACGTCTGACCGCCCTGGGGTGTCAACTGGTGCGGGAGTTCCTGCCGCGCGCCATGGCGGGTACGGCGCCCCGTGAGCCGCAGGATGAGAGCCAGGCCACCCTGGCGCCGCGCTTGACCAAGCAGGACGGGCTGATTGACTGGCGCCAGAATGCCGTCCAGATCGCCAACCGGGTCCGAGCGGTGACGCCGTGGCCGGGGGCGGCCACGGCGGTGGGGGGGCAGCGGTTGCTGATCCGCAAGGTCAGAACATGGCCCGACCGGGCCGGCGAGCCGGGGCAGATCCTGGAGTGGCCCACGGCCGCCGGGCGCGGGCCGGTGGTTGCCGCCGGTCGCGGCGCGGTGGAGTTGCTGACCGTCCAACCGGAGGGCAAGCGGGCCATGGCCGGAGCGGACTATCTACGCGGCGCGCGCCTGAGCCGGAGTGACGCTTTCGTCAGTTTGGCTGTCGAACACAACTAAGCGAACACAACTAAGGGGTTGCCTTCGCCCCGCGTTCCGGTTATGCTTGGCGGAGCCATCATTCCATCACCAGTCCTATCCCCGGTCAGCTCCGGAGGGAGCAGATGGCGGCCAGCGAGCAATTGCAGTCGGCACACCAGAATCGCATCAGCGGCCAGTACGACGAGGCAATCGAGCTGTATCGCGGAATCATCAGTAGCGAGGCAGAGGCGTCGGAAGCCTGGTGGGGGCTCGGACTATCCCTGATGAACACCGGCGAATTCGATGAGGCCATCGAGGTGTTGACGCACGCCACCGAGTTGGACCCGCAGAGCCCCAAGTACCTGCTGGACCTGGGGAAGCTGCAGACGATGCTGGGGATGTTCGACGAAGCCAAGCCGGTCTTTGAGAAGGTCGTCGAGCTCGCGCCCGGGTCCAAAGAGAGCGACGAAGCGAGCAACCAGTTACGATACTACTGAGCAGGCGACTCCCCATCGTTAGAGTCCCGCAGTACACCATAGCAGCAGGCGAACACCCGTGAGCAGCCCCGAAGTCCGCGTCACCTTTACCCCCGGCGGTGAGACCGTAATGGTTCCCGCCGGCGAGCTGTTGCTGAACGCCGCCGTGGCCGCCGGCGTACCGCTGGCGGCGCCCTGTGGCGGCCATGGGCGCTGCGGCAAGTGCCGCGTGCACATCCAGCACGGGCATTGTCGCCCCGCTGACAGCCACGAGCGCCGTGTTCTGTCCGCCGACCAGCTCAAGTCCGGCTGGCGTCTGGCGTGCATGGCCCGTGTACAGAGCGATGTGGTCGTGTCGGTCGGCCCCGCGCCCAAGCTGGTCATCGCCAAGCCGCTCGAGGAGGAGTTGGTCGAGGGCGTGGCGCCGGAGCCGGCAGTGCGGCAACTGACGGTGACCCTCCCGGAGCCGTCGCTGGAGGATCAGCGGGCCGACTTCGTGCGCCTCAAGGAGAGCTTGCCCGCAGGCATCCGTCTGGATAGCTCCGCGCTCCCCGCTCTACGCGAACTCCCCGGTGAACTGCGCCAGGGCGACTTCACGGTCTCCGCCACGCTGCTGGACGATCGGCTGATCAGCGTCTCGACGCTGGATGAGGCTGAGCATCCGCTGGGCGCGGCGGTGGACATCGGGACGACGACGGTCGTGGCCTATCTGGTGGATCTCGTGACCGGCGAGCACCTGGGGGCGGGCACGGCGCACAATCCCCAGGTTCAGCACGGCGCGGACGTCATCTCCCGCACGGAGTACGCCACCACCCAGCCGGGCGGGTTGGCCCGGCTGCAGAGCGAGGCGACCGGGGTCGTCAACCAGGTCATCGCCCGGGCTCTGGAGGGCGCCGGGAAGCAGGCCGAGCAGATTGCCGAGGTGGTGGTGGTCGGCAACACCTGCATGCACCACCTGTTCCTGGGCCTGAACCCGCAGCACATCGCCCAGTCGCCCTACATCCCCGTCAACAGTGAGCCCATCGCCATCGCGCCCAGTTGCGTGGGCCTGAAGATGAACCCGTTCGGGCACGTGCTGTGCCTGCCGATCATCGCCGGGTATGTCGGCGCCGACACCGTCGGCGTCATCACCGCGACCCGGATGCTGGACAGCGACCGCCCGGTGCTGGCCGTGGACATCGGCACGAACGGCGAGGTGGCGTTGTGGTCCGGGGAGCGACTGGTGTGCGCGTCCTGTGCGGCGGGGCCGGCCTTTGAGGGCGCGCAGATCGAGTACGGCATGCGCGCGGCGCCCGGCGCCATCTCGGAGGTCGAGCTGGTTGACCGGGACTTGCAGGTGACGACGATCGGGGACGAGCCGGCGCTGGGGCTGTGCGGGTCAGGGCTGTTCGACGCGATGGCGGTCTCCCTGGAAGCCGGCCTGGTGGACGTGATGGGGCGGATGATTGCGCCGGACCACACGGCCGATTTGCCCCCGGCGCTGGCCCAGCGGCTGGAGGGGGAAGGAAACACGCGGCGAATACTGCTGGCGACCAACGGCCATGCCGAGGGCCAGGCGGGAGTCTGCTTCACACAAAAAGATGTGCGTGAGTTGCAGTTGGCGAAAGGTGCCGTGCGGGCGGCCGTCGAATTGCTGCTGCGGGAGTGCGGCCTGAAGGTCGAGGACCTCTCCGCCGTCCTGCTGGCCGGGGCGTTTGGCAACTACCTGCGGCCCGCGAGCGCACTGCGCATGGGGCTGTTGCCCCCGATGGACCCCGCGCTGATCCGGGGCGTGGGCAACGCGGCCGGGGCCGGGGCCATGCTGGCGCTCATCAGCCTGCCGTTCCGTGAGCAGGCGTATGAGGTGGCGCGCCGGGCCGAGCACATCGAGTTGGCCCAGCGACCAGATTTCCAGCAGATGTTCATGGAGACGATGCTGTTTATCTAGGGCAAGGAGGTATGGGCGGCGCCCGGGGGAAACACTCCGCCCGTACCTGTGCAACCAAGGCCAAGACGCGGACCCGGAGCGTTTGGCTCCACCGCCAAGACTGGGAGGAAGTACCATGGCAGACCTGCAGGGCATTGCCGAAGCCGTGATCCGCGGCGACCGCGAGACCGTAGCCAATCTGACGCAAGCCGCCGTAGATGAGGGCACCAGCGCTGAGGCCATCATCAATGAGGGCCTCATCGCCGGGATGGGGGTCGTCGGCACGAAGTTCAAGGCCAACGAGTTCTACGTGCCGGAAGTACTGATCGCCGCCCGGGCTATGCACGCGGGCATGGACATCATCAGGCCCCTGCTGGCCGAGAGCGGCGTACAGCCGCGCGGCACGGTCGCCATCGGCACGGTCAAGGGCGACCTGCACGACATCGGCAAGAACCTGGTCGCCATGATGCTCGAGGGCGGCGGCTACGAAGTGCTCGACCTCGAAGTGGACGTGGCCCCCGAGAAGTTCGTCGCGGCGGTCAAGGACCAGGGCGCCCAGGTCATCGCGCTCTCGGCCCTGCTGACCACCACCATGCCCTCCATGAAGGACACCATCGAGGCCCTCAAGGAGGCCGGCGTCCGCGGCCAGGTCAAGGTCATGATCGGCGGCGCGCCCGTGACGCAGAACTACGCCGATGAGATCGGCGCCGACGGCTACGCGCCGGACGCCGCGTCCGCCGTGGACAAGGCCAACGAGCTGATCGGCTAGTCATCCGTGCGCGCGCGCCGGCCCGCCGGCGCCCGCAACCGGGAGATTCCGCGCGGCGCACCAGTCGGTCTCCGACTGGTGCGCCGTCTGTGGTGTTTGCCGCGTGGTCGGCTCACCGTGAGGAGGTCTCGGCCCATTCTCTCGCCGAAGCAACGCACCATGACCATCGCCCTCGCCATTCTCGTCGTCGCCATTTCGCTGGGCGCCGTAGGGCAGATCGCCCTGAAGACAGGCATCAACGCGCTGGGCCACAAGCCGGCGCCGCTGCTGGTCCTGCGCTCGATCTTCACGCAGTGGCAGGTCACCGTCGGCTTCCTGTGCTACGGGGTCAGCTCACTGATCTACCTGATAGCGCTCTCGCGCTTGCCGGTGAGCTACGCATACCCGATGGTGGCCCTGAGCTACGTCATCGTCACCTTCCTATCCTGGCGCCTGCTGCACGAGACCGTGCCGCTGACACGAGGCATCGGGCTGGCGGTGATCTGTGCCGGCGTGATCGTTGTGGCGCTCAGCCACCAGCCGCGCGCCGCGGCGTCGTCGCCTCAGGCCCCGCCGGCGATCGAGCGGACGCTGGATGCGGGGCAATGAGGGGTCGAGAAATGTGAACGGTACGGGAGCCGGCTGCGGCCGGCTCTTTGTTTTAGAGGCGGGGGACGGCGAATAGGGAACGGCGAGGCGATGGCCGGGCACGATCCGCACAACCGGGCACACGACCGACTGGCGATCGCCCTGCTCGCTGCGCTCGCGGTTGCGTTCTGGGGTAACTGCCTGTGGGGCGGGATGGTGCCCGTCGCGGCCATCTACCAGAAGCAGATGCTGCCCTGGTCGGCCGTGGCGGAGGCCGGGGGGGAGACGCGGCAGTGGGACTCGCTGCTGTGGGACAGCATGGCACAGTTCTACCCGTGGCGCCTGCTGCTTCACCGCGCCGCGCAGTCCGACGAACTCCCCCTGTGGAACCCCTACCAGTTCTGTGGCTATCCCTTCGTCGGCAACGGCCAGTCGGCCATGTTCTATCCGCTGAACTGGCTGTACTTCGTCCTCCACCCGAAGGTCGGGATGGGCCTGTCGGCGGCACTGCACTTCTTCCTGGGTGGGCTGTTCGTGTTCGGGTTAGCCCGCGCGTGGAAGCTCTCCGTCTTGCCCGCCCTCTTCGCGGCCCTGGCGTTCGCCTACGGCGGGTTCATGGTGACCTGGATCGAGTTGCCGACACTGCCGAACAGCCTCATCTGGCTGCCGCTGGCGTGGTGGGGGATCGAGGTTGTCTGCCGTGAGGAGGGGCCGCGCTTCGGCCGGCCCCAAGTCGTTCGCGGCCTCCTCATGCTGGCCCTCGCCCTCGGCATGACCCTCCTCGCCGGGCACTTCCAGATCGCGGCCTACGTGTGGCTCTTCACGTTCCTCTACGCCATGATCCGTGCCATCTCGCGGCTGGAAGCCGCTCGTGCGGTGGCCCTGGGTGCTGCCTTGGGTCTCATGCTCGCAATGGCGCAGATTCTGCCGACCCTCGAACTGGGCAAGTACTCCTCGCGCGGCGCGGGCGGGCCCTCGGCGGCGGGCTTTGAGTTCCATCGCCAACGGGCCCTGCAGCCGCTGGAGCTGGCGACGTTGCTCGCGCCGGACTTCCTCGGCTCGCCGGTGACGAACGACTACCCGGGCATCAGCTACAGCGAACACTGTGGGTTCGTGGGGGCGGTGACGTTGCTGCTGGGCATGGTTGGGATGTTCCTGCGGCCGTGCGCGCCGGGGGACCGGCGCGCCTACGCGGGGCGTTGGCGGCCTGCGGCGTGGCTGTTCGGGGGCGTCGCCGTCTTCGCACTCTGGGGTGCCCTGGCCGGCCCTCCAGCCATGCTGCTGTACTGGTGCGTGCCGAAGCTCGGGCAGGCGGGGGGCTTCGCGCGACTGCTCAGCGTGTGGACGCTGGCGGCGGCGCTGTGGGGAGGCGTGGGGCTGCAGGCGGTGGTGGACGCGCTCCACGGGCAGGGCCGGCGGATCGTCGCGGGACTGGCGCTGGCGCTGCTGCTCGTGCAGGTGCTGCCGTGGGCGTATCGGTTCAACCCGCGGGCGCTGGCGGGGGACGTGTATCCGGAGACGGAGACGGTCCGGCAGTTGCG
>CAZZDO010000081.1:0-15660 GCA_964653205.1 uncultured Armatimonadia bacterium
CCATCCAGTTCGTCGCCGGACCGCTGCGAGGTGGTGGCGCTGACGACGGGTCTTCCGGCTCCTTGACGCCCGGGGTATACTGCTGCCTCGTGGACCCCAAGCTGCTCATAGACACCATCCGCACGATGGCCGTGATCCTCGGCGGGTTGATGACCGGCTACTGCCTGCGCAAGTCCGGGTGGGTGGCCGAACGTCACGGCAATACGGTCAACCGCTTCGCGCTGGTGTTCATTCAGCCGCTGGTCATCTGCCTGGCGCTGTGGATGATGGAGCGGCTGCAGTGGCGGGCGCTGATGCTGCCGCTGTACGGGATCACGCTGATCGTGGCGATGTGGCCCGTCGCGTCGGTGCTCGGGCGCTCGCTGCGCCTCGACCGCCCGGCCCTGGGCAGCTTCGTCACCGGCTCAATGTTCTCCAACGTCGGCTTCACTTACGGCACGTTCATCGCCTACGTCGCCCTCGGGCCAACGGGCGCGGCCCTCGGCTCGCTGTACTGCGTCTCCTTCATGCCCACGTTCTTTACGCTCGGGTTCACCGTCGGCAAGCGCTACTCCCACGACAGCGGCGGGAGTCTGTGGCGGGCGCTGGGCCGACAGTTCGCCGACGCGCAGACGCGCAACCCCGTCCTGGGCATCATCGCCGGGCTGGCCCTGAATGTGCTCCGGGTGCCGCCGCCGTCCTCGGGGGCCGCGATCATTGATGTGGCCATGCCCGCGACGACCGCTGCCTATCTGCTGGCCATCGGGCTGGGCCTCCACCTCTCGGCAGTCAAGCTGTACTGGCGCGAGTGCCTGCTGGCGCACGTCAGCAAGTTCGTGCTCAGCCCGATCGTGGGCCTGGGGTTGGCCGCGGCCTTCGGCTACTTCGCCCTCGCCGACAAGGGGCCGCTCGCCGTAGCCTTCATCCAGTCCGCCGCACCGGTGGCCATCATGACCGTCATGCTCGCCGAAGTGTCGGACCTGAACCCCAAGCTGGCGGGGGCGCTGTGGATCACGACGAACGTAGCTGCTGTCCTGCTCGCCCCGGCGATCCTGCTGGCGGCCCGAGCCCTGGCTGGCCTGAGCTGACACCGGGCAGATGAGCGGCAGGTTTCCTCGGCCCGAGAGCAGAAGGGCTCTTCATCCCACGGACGGGGAGTGATCCGGATGAAGGCCATTGCCTGCCGCCTGGAACCCGCCGCTATCCTGACCGCCCTGCTGCTCACGTCGCTGGCTCTCGCCTACGAGCCTGTCGGCCGCGACGGCAAGCCGTGCCACATCACGCGCGGCATCTACTGCCCCGCCGGGCCGCTGCTGTCCACCGCCTTCTGGGGCAAGTTCGGCGAGGGCTTCGAGTTCACCACCGGCGCGGCGCATACCGGCCGGGCCTGTGCCCGCGTCTCGGTCCAGGACGCCGGCGGACGGGGGATGGGCGTGGCCCAGACAATCCGGCTGCAGCAGGAGAAGCCGGAGCCGGTCAAGATCGCCGGCTGGAGCAAGGCCGAGGGTGTGGCCGACGGCCCACGCGACTACCGCTACTCCATCTACCTCGACCTGACCTACACCGACGGCACGCCGTTGCAGATGCAGATCGCGACCTTCTCGCCCGGCACGCACGACTGGGAGTACAGCGAGACGATCATCAAGCCAGAGAAGCCGCTCGCCAGTGCCCGTGTCTATGCCTTCCTGCGCCAGCGGACTGGCACGGCGTACTTCGACGACCTGTTCGTCGGGCCGGTAGACGGGCCGAACCTGCTCAAGAACCCCGGCTTCGAGCCTGACGACCGCGACGACAGGGCCGCCCAGGCCGCCGTCTACGACACCTACGCCGCCCTGCATGCCAACGCGATCCACACCTACATGTCCGGCAGCCCGGCCTTCTGGCAGGGCGAGGACGGCAAAGGCAACGCCGAGGTCCGCCGCTTCCTCGCCGACGCCAAGGCCCGGAACATGGGCGTGTGGCTGACCACCGGCGAGCCCGGCCAGCCACCGATCAAGGACGCCAACGACCCGAACTTCCCGGAGTACCTTTGCGTGAACGGCGCGTGGGGCGAGGCCTGGACGGAGACGTTGCGCCTCGCCGCCGCCTATGACTTCGCCGGGCTCTCGCTGGTGCCTGACGAGTACAACTGGACCAACGCCCCGCTCCGCGAGCGCTATGCCAAACACCCCGACGCGAAGGTGGCCGAGTTCTACCAGCACCTCCCGGCGATGTGCAACTGCCCCGTCTGCGCGGCGCTGTATGAGAAGACCTACGGGGAGAAGCTCCCGCCGCTGGCCGAAGGGATGAGCTTCCCGGAGCCGACGCTCCCGCATCTGAAGTACCTGCGGCAGCGCTACGACAGCACCGCCAGGTGGATGGGCCGCAGCGTCGCGGCCATCAAGTCCGTCAACCCGAAGGTCCGGGCCGACAGCCTCATCTGCGTGTCGCCGATCTGCAGCGATATCTGGTGGGGCACGGGAGTGGCGTGGGATCGCATGGGGGCCATCAGCAATGTGGACTTCCCGACCACCGACCCCTACATCCTGCTGCACAACTACCTGGGCGACAGCACGCACTGGTATGTCACGGAGACGGCGGCGCACCTGACCGGCAGCACCGCGAAGCGCCAGTGCGGGATCGTCCTCGAGGCTAGCCGCCTGCGCAAGGAGTACCGCGAGCTGGACCCTGTGGAGGTCTATGGCAGCGCGCTCTCCGCCGTCGCCCACGGCGCGACGGAGTTGGCCTGGTGGCACTACTCGCACCTGACCGACCAGAGCCGCACCACCGATCACGCCGACGTGTCACGGGCCTGCGTGTCGGGCGTCTACGGGTTGCTGGAGCAGGCAGACCCCTGGTTGGGGGGCCTGCACACCCCGCCTCTCGTCGCGTACTTGCACTCCCGCACGTCGGACGACATGTGGCGGTTCTACGCGACCAAACCTGAGCCCGGGAAGACGGATCTCCTCCCGACCGAGGACGCGCGCTACGCCGCCGTCGCGCAGAAGGAAGTGCTGTACTATCTCTTCCGCCGCGGCGTGCCCGTAGACCTGTACTACCTGGAGACCGCGCAGGAGCGACAGCTTGCGCCCTACCGCACTATCATCGTCCCCTTCCCCTTCGCCATCGCTGACACGCAGGTGGCGCTGCTGCGGAAGCTGGCAGCGGCCGGAAAGACGGTCATCATCACGTCCCAGGTCGGCGCGCTCGACGAGATCGGGCAGCGGCGTGACACCCCGGCGCTGCTCGACCTGTGCGGCCTGACGGCCCTGCCCGCCGAGGACACCACCCACCACGTGCAGCAGGTGGGCAAAGGCCGAGCGGTCTTCCTGGGCGATGCCTATGCCCATGGCCTGCCGCTGAACCGTGACAACCAGAAGCGCACCCGCGCCGAGCGCATCCTTCCCGACCCGCTGAACATGGAGCGGACAGGTGTGCTCGACGAGACGCTCAAGCAGGCTTGCGGCTGCGAACCGTGGGCTCTCGGCGACATGACCGGCAAGGACGTCGAGGCCCGCTCGCTCATCAACGCCGCGGGCGAGCCCGTGCTGCTGGCCATCAACTGGGAGAACGAGCCCCAGACCGTCGCGCTGCGTGTGCCGCTGACCAAGACCACACTCTTCACCGGCTTCCGCCTGGGGCCGGGGGGCAAGCTCACCCCCTCCTCGATCAAGGGCCAGGCTGCTGGCGAGAGCGTTCGGTTCAAGCTGACACTCAGGCCGCAGGAAGCTTGCCTGTGGCGCGGTGGCAAGTAAGGAGATCGCTGTGCGAACGACTGTCCTGTGCACTGCCATCGTGCTGCTGGGGTCCGTGGCGTGGGCCGCACCCGAGCAGCTGGTCCCCGCCGGGGGCTTCGTCCCGACGAAGCTCCCGTTCACGTACATCCTCGACTACAACGACGGCGACTACTTCAGCGGGAGCTACGAGAGGCACCATGTCGAGGGCCCGCCGGGGCTGCTGCACATGGGCACCGTCACCCCGGCGCACAGCTACTTCGGCCCGGCCCACGACTCCGCCGCGGCGCAGGGCAAGCGTGCCTTCCCGCCCATCGGGACGTTCGTCCAGCAGTACCGAGACCGTCTCGCCGAAGCCCAGCGCCTTAACGACCAACTCCGCCAGCAGGGCGTGGGGCAGGTCGTTGCCTACGTGTGTCTGATGACCACCGGCGGCGACCCCGACAAGCGGACAGGATTCTGGCACTTCTATGACAACTGGGAGGCCTTCACGCCCCTGGGAGCCGGGCCGCAACCGGCCGACGATCCTGTGCTCTGGCAGCAGCGCAAGCCCGACGGGTCCGAGCACCACTTCTACACCAAAGAACACTACCTGCCGATGTTCTTCCGCTACTCCAACTGCGTCAACAACCCCAATTGGCAGCAGTACATGAAGTGGGTCATTCGCGGCGCGGCCGAGGCGCGGTTCGACGGCGTGTTCGTAGACAACGCCGGCTCGGAGCGCTGCTACTGCAAGTGCTGCCAGGCGGGCTTCGAGCAGCACCTGCGCTCCCGCTACACGGCGGCGGAACTCGAGGAGCTGTTCGGCGACGATCTCTCGCTCTCAACCGATGGCAAGGGCCTGCGCAGCGCCGAGACGCGGATCTTCTGGGGCGAGAGCATCCATCGCTTCCTGGACATGATCCGCGACGAGGGCACCAGGCTCCGCGGTCACTTCACCGTCTTCCCCAATGGGCTGCAGGGGCATCCACTCGACGTCGAGGGCATGTTCCGCGACGCGGACCTGGGGATGGCCGAGAACTCCGTGGGCACGTACGGCACCAACCCCGGCCGCACGCGCTCGCACGTCATCGCCGGGATCTATGTGTCACACACCAACGACAATATCTTCGCGCACCAGATCAGCGCGGCCTGTGGGGCGCCGTGCCGGTGCGCCATGCTGACCCGGCCGGGCTACCCCAAGGCTGATCCCGCCTGGCGCATGAACGAGCCTACGGCCGAACTCGGCATCGCCGAGGCCGCGGCGTTCAGCGGCGGCGGCTGCTTCCTGCACGACGCGCCGCGGAGCTACCCGGACCTCGCCCCGGCGCGCACCAAGTACAATGCCTTCTTCGCCGCCCACAAGAGCTGGTACGAGGGCTACTGGCCGGGCGGAAGTGTCGGCGCGCTGACGATGCTCAGCCAGACGCTTACGGGCGACCGGCGTCATGTGGCGGCGGCGCAGAGCCTGCTGGAAACGCTGCTGGCTGCGCAAGTGCCGGCCGACCCGGTGGTCGAGCGGGAGTTGCTCACCGACCTGAGCCGCTATCCGGTGCTGATCGTTCCACCCGTCCTGAACCTGCCGGACGCGTGGGTCAAGAAGCTGTCTGACTACGCCCGGGCCGGGGGGAGGCTCATCATCTCCCAGGCGGACACGACGGCGTCGCTGGACCACCTCGGGCGCCCGCGCGACCCGGCGGCAGCGGCAGCGTTTCGCAAGCTCGGCACGCCCCTGCCAGACGACCCTTTGGAGTTGCTGGGACCTCAGGGCCCCCTCGCCGGCACTGCCTTGACTGACCCGGCGAGGGCCGAAGCCCTGCGCACGGCCGTCTATGTGGACAACCCGACGAAGCCGCGCCGTGTCACGCTGCATCTGGTGAACTACGACGTGATGCTCGGAGTGAAGGGTGGCCAGATCGGCGCCCGGCAGGATATGCCGATTCGGCTGCACGTGCCGGGGAACCGGAGGGTGCGGAAGCTGACGCTGGCCTCGCCCGGCGGGGCCGACCAGACCATCGCCTTCAAGCAGGCCGGCAGCAGCGTCAGCTTCACGCTCCCCAGGCTCGACATCTATGCCATCTGCCTTCTGGAACTGGAGGGATAGCCCATGCAGGCAGCCACGCTGCTCCTGCTGTTTCGTCACCTGCACTTCTTCGTGATCGTCAGCGATCTCCCCCAGCCGCCGCGTCTGCACCTGGAGACGAAGCAGTACTACACCTATACCGACCCGCTGCGGCTGACCGCGTTCAGCCAGCAGGGCGACAGGTTGCTCAGCACCGCTATCCCGGTCGGCTCATCACTCGACCGGTTGCTACCCGAACCCGTGGCTCCACTGTACCTCGTGCAGGCCGATCCCGGCATGAATGGTGCGGTCTTCCAGTGCGACCGTCCCTGGGCCGTACTGGGCAGCGCCAACCACCGCATGGGGGTCAATGGCCTCGGGCCGGAGCTGTTCTTCTACGTGCCGCCGGACTGCACTGGGTTCACCCTCGGCGCGCAGTCAGTCTCACCCAACGAGGGGGGACGCCTCGTCATCACGCGCCCGAACGGCGAACAGGCCGCGGTGCTCGATGGAGAGCTGGATCGCGAGGAGGAGACCAAGGTGACCGTCCCGACCGCCTGCCGCGATGCCATCTGGTCGCTGAAGTGGGACAAGCCTCAGACAAGCAAGGCGGGACTGGACGACCTCAACTTCTGGCTCGACGGCAACCTCACACCGCTCCTCTTCCCGCAGCGGGAGTGGGCCGAGAAGCACGGCAAGCTGCTCTGGGAGCGTGACCGCGCGGCGCGGGCCGAGCAGTGATGCCGCGCCTGTTCTGAGAGATGCGTAGTTGTACGCATGCACATCGAGGGGACTTACGAATTGGCGGGACTCGGCGCATGTGCTTCAATGACCCTGGCAGATGCGATGGTGGTGTACGAGAGGGTGGAGGCCATGACCGGGTCGAGGCCACAGGGACAGTTGCCAGATATCCACACGCAGATCCTCAATCGCTTGCAGCGCCAGTTCACACACCACTTCGAACACATGGCCGAACACATTGAGGCTGCCGACCTTTCCACCAGCAAGTCGCACGACACCCGCTACCACCTGCAGGAAGCACTGGAAGCCGCTTCCTCGCTGCGCATGACGCTCCAGCAGATCGCCCAGCACTGCTGCCTGATGGAAGCAGAGATTCGCTAGAAAGCGGCGTCGCGGGGCGAGGCGGGTCTCAGGGCGCCCTGTTGAGCGTTGCCTGTTTGTCGTGCAGGAACATCGGTTGCGCATCGCGAACCCCCCTTGACGTCCCCACCTGTGTCGTGCCGGAGGCTGCCATGATCCCCGCTCCCGACTTCGAGCGTGTTGCTGCCGCTCTGCGCCGCGAGGAACCCGACCGTGTGCCGCTCTGCGAGTTCCTCGTGGACCCGCCAGTCAAGGACGCGTTCTTGCGCAGTTGCGGCGCGACGCACCAGCATGTCGGCAACTCACTCATCCGCACTGACAACTACGACGTAGCGGCGGACGTGGAGTTCTGGGTGCGGGCGGGCTACGACTTCATGCACCTGGCCCCCAACTACCTCGGCCTGTTCGAGGGCGGCTGGAACGTCAGCGAGGGTGATTACAGCCTCTACGATGACCAGCCGGTGCAGAAGGCGTGGATGGAAGAGCACGCGAGCATCATCAAGACGAAGGCGGACATCGCGCGTTACCCGTGGCCGGACCCGGACGCGGTGGACCTGAGCGACCTGCTGGAGGCCGCCAACCTCTTGCCCGACAAGATGAAGCTCACCAGCGGGACGTGGGGGATCTTTGAGACGACGCGCGCCCTCCTCGGCTTTGAGACCGTGGCCTATGCGCTCTACGACGAGCCCGGACTCGTCGAGGCCGTGCTGGACCGCATGGGCGACTTCCTCTACCGGCTCTTCCTGCGCGTGTTGGAGTTGCCGAACCTGGGAGCGGTCTGGTTCGCCGATGACCTCTCCAGCGTGGACACGTACTTCGTCAACCCCAACTGGTACCGACAGCACCTCTTCCCGTGGATGCGCAAGTACGGCGAAGCCGCCGCCGCCAAGGGGCTGCCGCTCATCTACCACTGTGACGGCACGATGTGGGAGGTGCTGCCCGACGTCGTGGACATGGGCTTCTCGGCCATCCAACCCGTCGAGCCGAAGGCCATGGACATCGTTGAGGTCAAGCGGCAGTACGGCAACCACCTGTGCCTGATCGGCAACATTGACCTGGGTGGCTCGCTCGTGCGGGGGACACCGGCGGAGGTCGAGGCGGAGGTGCGGCAGCGCATCACGGACCTGGCCCCGGGCGGCGGCTACATGGTCGGGAGCAGCAACTCCGTCACGAGCTATGTGCCGCTGCCGAACTACCAGGCGATGATTGACGCCGTCTTTCGCTGGGGATGGTACCCGGTCGTGGCCTGAGCGAGGCTCCTACAGCAAGCGCCCGGTGAGCGCGCCGGCCGTTGCTGCCGTCACTTCACACGGCACGAGCTGCTGCAGCAAATCCGGCGGCGCCTGCACACGCAGCTGTAGGTAGTTGTCCGTAATCCCGCGGAGCCGGCCGGCCCCTTCGTCCGTCTGCAGGACGACCCCGAGCGTCTGCCCCACCACGCTCTCGGCGAAGGTCGTGCGCTTGCGTTCGGACAGGTCGCGCAGGATGTGGTTGCGAGCCAGCGCCACGTCGTGGGGTATTTGTCCGGGCATGCCGGCGGCCGGCGTCCCCTTGCGCGGGGAGTACGTGAAGACGTGCAGGTAGGACAGGGGCAGCCCCTCCACGAACCGGCGGGTCTGCTCGAACTCCCCTTCTGTCTCACCCGGGAAGCCCACGATGACATCCGCGCCCAGGCCGGCGGCCGGTTGGGCCGCATGGGTGCGCCCGATCAGGTCGGCATAGAACGCCGTGTCGTACGGCCGGTTCATCCGCGCCAGTACGCTGTCACAACCGCTTTGCAGCGGGATGTGCAAGTAGCGGCAGAGCTTGGGCTCGCGCTGGCCGCCATCCTGGGCCATCAGCGCGATCAGGTCCTCGCTTACCTCACGGGGCTCAATCGAGCTCAGGCGCAGGCGCTGAAGTTCGGGGATGGCCGCGAGGCGCCTGACGAGCGCCACGAGATCATCCGCCTGGGGGAGATCGAGGCCAAACTGCCCGAGGTGGGTGCCGATGAGTACGATCTCCGGATGGCCGGCCAGGGCCAGGCACCGGGCCTGCTCCAGGACCTCCTCAAGCGGGACGCTGCGGCTGGGGCCCCGGGCCTGGGGGATGATGCAGTACGAACACCGCGCGTTGCACCCCTCCTGCACCTTGACGAAGCAGCGGGTATGCTCGGCGAACCGGGAGATGAGGTGCGGCGCCCCGGGTCTGTCCCCGGCCGTACCGGGGGCTGACCCCACTTCAGACACACTTGGCATGGGGTCAGCCCCCTTCGGACCTGCTCCGCAGGTCTCCGGGGACAGACCCCGCACAAGCTCCCCCATCCGCAGCTTGTCAGTTGCACGGCACACCAGGTCAATCTCGGGTATGGCCCGGAGCTCCTCCGGGGAGACCTCGGCGTAGCACCCGGTGACGATCACGAACGCATGCGGGTTGGTCTTCTTGGCCCGCCGGGCCAGGCGGCGGGTGTCGCGGTCAGCGTGGTGCGTGACAGTGCAGCTATTGATGACGACGAGGTCGGCCGGGGTGTCGAAGTCAACGATGGCGAACCCGAGGTGCTGCAGTTGCTCGCGCATCTGCTCGCTCTCGTACTGGTTCAGCTTGCAGCCGAGGGTCTTCAGGGCGGCGGTGGGCATGGTTGCGTGCCCGAAAACGGCTGTGGTATAATGACGAAAAGGGGACAGTCCCCAGGTCCGCGGCGTGCCCGTGCCATCCAGGTGAACGCGGAGTTAGGGACTGTCCCCATGTGCCATCGGGGGGAGTCGCTACCCGGCCTTCTGCACCTTGCCGGCCTTGATGCAGGAGGTGCAGACCTTGGCGCGGCGGTTGCCGCTCGGGGTCTGGATGTGAACCTGTTGCAGGTTGGGCTCCCAGCGCCGCTTGGTGTGGCGCTGAGAATGGCTGACGTTGCACCCGGTGGATGGCTTCTTGCCGCAGATCGAGCACATCTTAGACATGACAATCGTTCCCTCAAACGTGAGCACGCCCCGGAAGGGCGTGCCGGTGTCGTTAACTGGTGTGGAAGAAAAGCATAGCACAGACGGGCCGCGGACGCAAGCACAACATCATCAGCAACATCATTGGTTCCTGGCATGAGTGACTACCTGGACGTCGAAGAGCACCTCCCGAGAACGAGCTACGTCTCGGTCGCGCGCCCCCGCATCTCGGGGACGGCGCTCGTGGGCGGGTTGCACCTGGCGACCGGGAACTACGGCACCGCCTCCCCCTGGCGCCTGCTGCTGAGCGGCGCGGCCATCGCTGCGCTGCTGGGCGTGGCCATGGCCATGACGTATGTCGAACTGTGGATCCTCGACCAGTTCACCGGGCAGTCGCTGGCCTCCGGGCTGCTGGGCCTGAGCGGCCCGGGAGCCGCGCCGCCGGGCGAGGCCTTCGCCATCGCGGCGCAGTTGCTGCCGATGCTGAACTTCCTCATCGCGCTGCGGCTGTCGCCCATGGCGGGGTACCATGCGGCTGAGCACAAGGTTGTCTCCGCCATCGAGCGCTATGGGCGACTCGACTACGACCAGGTGGTGGACATGCCGCGAGCGCACCCCCGGTGTGGGACGGTGCTGCTGTTTGGCGTGCTGCCCACGCTGTTGATCGCTTATCCCCTGGTCTGGAGCAATCCCCTGGCGGCGGCGGGGGTAGCAGTGGTCGGGTGGATGCTGCGCTACCGGGTGGGCTACTTCATCCAGCAGAGCTTCACGACCAAGCCGCCGACCCCGAAGCAGTTGGCGGCCGGCATCGAGGCCGGCCGCAAGCTGATGGCCCTGTACATGAGCGACCCTGACCGCAGTGTGTCGGTGGCACGCAGCATATGGACCCGGGGGCTCCCGCAAATGATCGTCGGGGTGATCGCCGGCCACTACCTGCTGCAGCACATCCTGGACCATCTCCACCTGTGGCTGGACCTGTAACCTGCAGTATCTCATTGACCCACACGAAGGATGACCTGATGACCCGCGACGCCATCGCCGCCGCTCTGGCCGCTGCCCTGGCCAAAGCCCACGAGCGGGGGCAACTCCCCGAACTCTCCCTACCGGAGATCGAGATCTCCGTCCCGCCACGTCCGGACATGGGCGACTTCTCCGCCAACGTGGCGCTGATGCTGGCCAAGCCGGCGCAGATGAAGCCACGCGACCTGGCGCAGATCATCGTGGACTGCCTGGACGCCGGCGAGGCCGGCTGCGAGCGCGTGGAGATCGCGGGGCCGGGGTTCATCAACTTCTTCCTGGGGTGCGGGTGGTTGCACCAGGCCACGGCCGAGTTGCTGGCACAGGGCGAGCGCTACGGGCATGCCGAGGTCGGCGAGGGTCGCAAGGTGCAGCTCGAGTTCATCAGCGCCAACCCCGTGGGACCGATCCACATCGGCAACGCGCGAGGTGGGCCGTACGGCGACGTACTGGCGAACATGTTCGCGGCCATGGGCTACGACGTGCAGCGTGAGTATTACGTCAATGACGGGCCGCATAACACGCAGGCACTGCTGTTCGGGCTGTCGCTGCAGGCGCGCTACCGCGAGCTGCTTGGCCTGGACAACACCTTCCCCGAGAACGGCTACAAGGGTGAGTATGTCATCGAGATGGCGCGGCAACTCGTGGCGGAGGAAGGCTCCGCACTGGCGGAGCTGCCCGCGGACGAGGCCGGGGCCTACGAGTTCTTCCGCCGTGTGGAGCCGGGCATCGTGGGCGAGACGCGGCGCGTAGTGGAGATGTTCGGCATCCATTACGACAACTGGTTCCACGAGGCTGACCTGTACGAACAGGGCGCCGTCGAGCAGGAGATCCAGCGCCTGTTGCAGACCGGGTCCGCGTACCACAAGGACGGTGCGACGTGGCTGAAGACGGGTGAGCACGGGGATGAGGAGGACCGGGTGCTGGTGCGCAGCGACGGCCGCCCCACGTACATCGCCTCCGACGCCGCGTACGCGCGCTACAAGTATGAGCACTTCGATCTGGCGATCTATGTTCTCGGGCCGGACCACGCCGGGTACGTGCCACGGCTGAAGGCCGCCATCGAGGCCGGGGGCATTGACCTGAGCCAGGTGGAGGTCATCGTGCACCAGACGGTGCGGCTGCTGCGGGGCGGCGAGCCGGTGCGGCTGTCCAAGCGGCGCGGGGAGATCATCGGCCTGGACGAGATCGTCGAGGAGGTCGGGCGCGACGCCGCCCGCTTCTTCTTCTTGATGCGTTCGGTGGACTCGCACCTGGACTTCGACCTGGACCTGGCCAAGACGCAGAGCGATGAGAACCCCGTGTACTACGTGCAGTACGCCCATGCGCGCATCTGCAGCATCGAGCGGATGGCCCAGGAGCGAGGCTTCACTTTCGACGAGCCGGACCTGTCGCTGCTGACCGCGCCCGAGGAGATCGCCCTGATGCGGGCGATAGCCGAATACCCGCACGAGCTGCGCCTGGCCACCGAGGCCCGGGCGCCGCACCGCCTGACGACCATGGCGCGGGACCTGGCCGCCGTCTTCCACCAGTTCTACACCAACTGCAAGGTGCTGGCCCCCGAGCAGCCGGCGCTGTCGTCGGCCCGCATGGCGCTCGTACAGGCGGCCCGGCAACTGCTCGCCAATGAGCTACACATGCTGGGGCTACAGGCCCCGGAGCGGATGTAGCGGAGCATGTTCAGCCTGTCAGTCAGTCACACACCCCCCCATCGGATGGTCTCTCTGATCGGCGCGGCCCTGCTGCTCGCCGCCGTACTGCTGCCGGCCACGCCGCAGGTGGCGCACGCGCAGCCGCGGGTCGCCGTCATCGAGGGCGACTACCTCGGCGAGAACGGCCTGCCCAACCAGGAGAAGTCGCAGGACGCCTGCCGCAAGGTCGTCGCGCTGCTCCAGCGCGGGCGGGTGCCAGTTGTCCTGACGAAGGACTCACAGGTCGAGCGCGAGGGCGTGCCGGAGGCGGCCGTCGCCATCCTGCCCTACAACCGCGCGATGACCGATGCGGAGGCAGCGCAGGTCTGCCGCTTCATGGACGCCGGAGGGAAGATCCTCTGTCTGTTTGTGGCACACGATGTGGTGCTGGAGCGCATCGGCATCCGTCCGGGCGGGCTGGCCGCCGCGCCGGAAGGCGACCCGTTCGCGCATCTCGTCATGACCGACGGGCTGGCCGGGGCGCCCGGGAGCGTCGGCTGGACGCCGGAGCAGGTGGCGTTGGCGGAGCCGACGGCAGCAGTGCGGCCGCTGGCGATGTGGCGGGGGAAGTCGGGCACCACGACCGCGCTGCCGGCGTTGCTCGCCCATGGCGACGGCGTCTTCTTCACCGCCGATGCGCGGTCGCTGAACGGTGCGGGTGGGGCGCAGCTCCTGCGCGCGGTCATCGGACAACTGTGCCCGGCGCTGTGGCCGGCGATGCTGCCCACCGATCCGGCGCAGGTCGGGCCGCTGGGGCGCTTCGCTTCGCTCGCACAGCTACAGGCCTACGTGGCGAAGCAGGCGCAGGCCAACCCCGTGTATGCCGATGCCCTGGCGCAAGCCACGGTGGCGACGGGGATCGTGGCCGACCTGAAGGCCGCGGTGGCGGCCGGGGACCTCGCGCGGGCGTTGGCGTTGGAGGAGCAAGTCGGGCCGGCGGCGGATCGCGCTTTCTGGGCCTCGTACCCGTCCATTCCGGGAGAGCTGCGCGGCGTGTGGATGCACCACACCGCTGCCCCGTCTTGGCCGGTCGCGATGCGGCATCTCAAGGACGCGAACTTCAATGCAGTGTTCCCGTACATGATGAGCGGGGGCGTGGCGTTCTACCGCAGCAAGGCGCTGGCCGTCCACCCGAAGGTCAAGGCGCATGGGGACTATCTGGCCGAGGCGGTGGCGGCGGCGAAGGCGGCGGGCGTGCCGATCCATGCGCGAATGCTGAACTTGACGACGCTCTTTGCGCCGGCGGACGCCGTGACGGCCTTGCGTAAGGCGGGGCGGTTGATGGTCACGACCAAGGGCGCGAGCAGTTCGTGGCTCTGCCCCACCCACCCCGCCAACCGACAGGCGCAAGTCACGGCGGCGCTGGAGATGGCCGGCTACGGTGTGGACGGCATCCACCTCGACTACCTGCGCTACCCCTGGAAGGACGTGTGCTTCTGCAAGCGGTGCCGGGCGAAGTTCGAGCAGGACTGCAGGGCGAAGGTCAGCCACTGGCCGGCCGACGCCGTGGACGGGTGTTACCGCGGGCGGTTCGCCGACTGGCGGCGGGAGCAGATCACGAGCCTGGTGGCGGAGATTTCCCGGGCCCTGCGGCGGAAGCGTCCGGGCATCACCGTCTCGGCCGCGGTGTTCCTGAACTGGGAGAGCCACCGCGAGAGCTTCGGGCAGGACTGGGTTGCGTGGATTGACCGCGGGCTGGTGGACTTCGTCTGCCCGATGGACTACACACCCGACCCCGAGCGGTTCGAGCTATATGTCACACGGCAGGAGAAGTGGATCGCGGGCAAGTGCCCGTGGGCGGCGGGGCTGGGGGTCTACGCCGACAGCATGAAGTACGGCGGGGCGCACATGGCGGTCGAGCAGATCCGCGTGGCGCGGGAGCATGGATCCCGCGGGTTCGTCATCTTTGACTACGCGCCGGAGCTGGTGACCGAGTACCTGCCGTGGCTGAAGCTCGGGGTCACGCGGGAGCCGACGGCGTTCGCCTGCCCGGCCGGCGTGGCGCCGTAGTCGCCCCTACTGCGCCTCGCGTTCCTCGCGCGCTCGTTCCATCCACGTCTGAATGCGGAGCCGCAGGGCCTTGGCCGCCCGCTCCCACGGCCGCACGGTGATGCGGTCGGCACTCGGGAGAGCGGCCTGGTTCTCGATGAGGTCCAGCATCGCCACCGGGGCCAGGGAGACCTCTTTCACCTCGCCTGAGCCCTGGCGGTATTTGAGAGCCAACTGGCGGTCGCCGGGCCAGTAGTACAGGTAGAAGAAGGCATAGCCATCACTGGCCGCAGGGTGGGCGTAGATGATGTGGCAGCGCCGGCTCGACATGCGTGGTTGCGATGGCTCCTCCCGGATAAGCGTAGCATACCGCAAAGTGGGGGAGTTGGGCAAGGCCCTGCATTCTGTCATTGGCACACATGCACCCCGTTTCTTCTTTGCGTGTGGCTGCCCCACCGGTCGCGGCGGCAGGAGGAGATTGGTGGAATGGACGGGAATGTCTCCCGTGCTGCACCACTGACGCCGTGACCAAACAGGAGTGTGACCCCGGATGAAGGTCGGATTGAGTGCCATCATTACGCCGGCGGACTGGACATACGATCAACTGCTCAAGGAGACGGCCGCGGCCGGCTACGAAGCCCTCGAGGTCTGCCTGACCTCGGAGGGGGAACTGAGCCTGGCCACGTCGGAAGCGGACTTGCGGGCCATGGCCGGGCGGGCCGCGGACGCCGGCATCGAGCTGGCCTCCGTGTGCGCCCAAGCGCGCAACCACCCCAAGGACATCATGACCAACGACACGGGCGTGTGGCAGGCCAGCCTGGACACGATCCGCCGCTGCCTGGATCAGACCGCGGCCCTGGGCGTGGACACCATGCTGCTGACCATGGGCGCGCTTAACGACGACCTGTACTACAACGAGGCCTACGCCAACGGCCTCAAGGCCCTGCAACTGGTCGCCCCGCATGCCGAGGCGGTGGGCGTGAACCTCGCCGTCGAGTACGTCTGGAACAAGTTCCTGCTGTCGCCGATGGAGTTCGCCCGCTTCTGCGACGAGGTCGCGAGCCCGCGCGTCGGGCTGTTCTTCGACACCGGCAACATGGTCATCTTTGGCTTCCCGCAGCACTGGGTGCGCATCTGCGGCAAGCACCTGATGAAGGTACACTTCAAGGACTTCAAGCGACAGGGCTATGAGTGGACGCCGCTCTTGGCCGGTG
>CAZZDO010000082.1:0-13264 GCA_964653205.1 uncultured Armatimonadia bacterium
GCGCCGCGAGCATCGAGGGCTTCCAGACGACAGAGGCGTTCATCTTCTGGCTGGAAGCGAGCACGATCCCGACGGCGACGGCAAGGGATTTCGTCGGCGCGACACGAAGCTGACCTGCCGGAGGCACAGACCATGACCATCCGCGACCTGTACGAGTTCGCCATCGAGCGCGCCTTTGCCCTGGACCCGCGCGGCGAGGCGCTCATCCGCGAGCAGATGGCCGATCTGCAGCGGCAGTACGACGGCCTGACCGGCACGGCCCGCGTGCTCTTCGACGCCGAGCGCCTGCACAACCCCTTCGGCGACACGCGCATGCTCGTCGGCGCCCCGGAGACCGAGGTGCGGCGGCTCATCTGCGGCGTCAACATCAGCGGGGCCGAGATCCTGCTCGCCGATCGCCTGCGCGACCACGGGAAGCCGGTGGACCTCGTCGTCGGCCACCACACCACGCCGTTGGGCGGCGGGTGCGGCTCGCGCGAAGACATCTTCCTGGGCCAGCGGGCGATGCTCACCGAGTTCGGCGTGGCCGAGCACCTGGCCGACAAGCTCCTGCGCCCGGCCATGAGCGTCGTCGAGCAGCGCAGCAGCGACTACACGGCCAACCAGATCGCCGCAGCCCTCGGGATGCCGCTGATGACCATCCACGGGCCGGCCGACCTGTACCTGTACCACGCGGGCTACGGCGTGCTGCGCGAGCAGGAGCCGAAGACCGTCGGCGAACTGGTCGAGATCAGCGACGCCTGGCCGGAAGTGCAGTGGCTCATCGAGCGCGGGGTGGCCACGCAGATCGCTGTCGGCGACGCGAAGAACCCGCTGGGCCGCGTGTACTGCTGCTTCTACGGCGGCTGGAACCCCACGCCGGAGGTGTTCGAGGCGCTGTGCGACGCCGGCTGCGGGACGCTGTGGGTCGTGGCGACCAGCGAGGCGCTCAACGAAGTGGCCCGCAAGCGCCATGTCAGCATCGTCGTGACCCCGCACATGCCCGCGGACAACCTCGGCCTCAACGGGCTGTTCGATGACGCGATGGACCGTTTCGGCGACTTCGACGTCATCGAGACAAGCAACTACGTCCGGGTGGACCGGCGGAAGTGAGAGACCCATGCGTAACACTGTGCCGCTTCTCACCGCACTGCTTTGCCTGCTGATCGGAGGCCGCCTGATGGCTGAAGACACGTTCGAGGCCCCGCCCGCGCCAGACAACCTCGCCGAGTTGGGCAAGAACATCCAGCGCACGATGACGCTGCTGGCCACCAGCACGCCCGAGCGCCGCCACACCGTGCGCATTCTCTTCTATGGCCAGTCGGTCACGGCGGGCAAGTGGTCGTACGCGCTGGCGGACGACTTGCGCAAGCAGTACCCCAACGCCAACCTGACCATCGAGAACCGCGCCATCGGCGGGTACGGGGCCGAGTCGCTGGTGAAGACCGCCGACTACGACCTGTACCCCTTCTACCCCGACCTGACCATCTACCATTGCTGGGGCGGGGTGAAGACCGGGCAACAGGAGGAGATCATCAAGCGCCTCCGGCAGCGCACGACCTCGGAGGTCCTGCTGTGGACGACGCACTTCCGCTTCGACCCCGCGCTGCCGAGGGAGACGCCGCTGGACGATCCGAGGCTCATCGCCCGCACCCAGGACGACGAGGAGCGGGTGGCGCTGTGGAAGGAGCTGGCGGTCAAGTACGGCTGCGAGATCGCCGAGGTGCGCGAGCGGCTGCGGGTGTATCTCAAGGCCCATGACTTGTACCCCAAGGACACGCTGGCCGACAGCGTCCACCCCAACGCGCTGGGCAACTTCCTGATCCATAAGCTCATCGCGCCCTCGCTGCGCTACGACCCGAGCTTCCCGCCGGACCCGTGGCAGAACCTCGTGACGACGGTTCCTGTGGCCGACGCGCGGGTCACGCAGGGCACGGGCGGCGCGCTGAAGCTCTCGTTTGACGGCAACCGGATTGACGTGATCGCGGACCACGGCGGCGGCCCGAAGCTCGGTACGGCGAAGGTGCTGCTGGACGGCCAGCCGCCGTCGGCCAACGCAGACTTGTACTATCACTCCCGCCCGACCGCCGCGCCGAACGTCTGGTGGCCCTCGATCAACCAGTTCGGCCACGAGAAGCCCCTCGTGTGCGAGCAGTGGACGCTGAAGTTCACCGAGTGCGATGTGGAGAAGGGCGTCCTGAAGTTCGCGGTCGAGGGTTCCGTGACGGGGCCGGACGGCGAGGGCGACGCCAGCCAACGCTTCGTGTCCAACTCCGGCCGCGTCATCATCGAGCCGTCGGCGTGGAACGTGATGTGGGCGCTGAAGTACTCGAAGAAGCCCGTGCCCGAGGGCTATGTCATCAGGTGGGAGACGAAGCCGCTGTTCGTAGACACATATCAGGCCCCGGCCACGCCGGACGCGGCGCTGGAGTACGCGACGAACCTGGCGATGCTGATGAGCAACGGCCCGCACACGATCGAGCTAGTCCCCAACGGCGACGGGGCGGTGCCGGTCGAGGGGTTCCGCTTCTACACGCCGCCGGTGAAGTAGGGAGCGATACAACCAGTAATGGAGCACAACATGACCAAGGCCCTGTTGCCCCTCATTCTCCTCATCTGCGCCTTCGCCCACGCCGCCGACAAGCCTGTCGTCGGCTTCCTGCGCGTGGACGCCGCCAAGTACTACGCCGAGGAGCAGACGACGCACCCCTACGGCACGCGCGCGCTCGCGCCCAACGGTCTCGCCTTCGGCTTCGGCGAATGGCGCACGATGTACTACGACGCCAACGCCGACCGCATTCTCAAGATGCTGCGCCAGTTCAACGTCCTCGTGATGGACACGCCCTTCGATGACAGCATCAACCAGATCGAGGCCCATGAGAAGGCGACCGCCGCGGCGGCGCGCCAGGCCCTCGAAGCCTACCTGAACGAGGGCGGCAGCGCGCTCATCATCCTGCAGGCCGTGCGCTACCCCGGCGACATGGACCAGGACTACGCCAACCTCATCATCGAGGGTCTCGGCGTCAAGATGCTGCATGAGGGCGTCTACGACAAGCAGCATGCGTTCGAAGCGGCCATCGCTAGCATCTTCCGCCCCGAGGGGTTCTTCTGGACCGAGAACGTCATGGGCGGCCATCCCGCGACCGAAGGCGTCAAGCGCTTGGCCCTGCCCGAGGTCCATAACGGCAAGACCCCCGGCGTCGTGGCACCGCAACTCTCCGAGGACTGGCAGGTGCTCGTGCGCGGCGAGGACAGCGCGCAGAGCTATGTCGTCACCCGCGAGCATGTGACCGACTACGCGCAGGTCGGCACGTTCAAGAACGCCCCGCCGATCGTCGCGGCGCGCGGCTTCGGCAAGGGCCGGGTGATGATCTTCTCCGTCCCGGCGCGCAGCGTCCACACCAACTACGGCGTGCCGGGCTGGAACATGATCGTCGAGAGCGCGGGCAACGCCGCGGCCAATCTCCCCAGCGACGGCGGCAAGCTCGTGCTCAACGGGATCAAGTGGCTGGCGGAGCCCTCGCAGGGCAACCCCGCCTTCGGCACCTTCGAGACCAAGCCCGTGCAGAAGGTTCAGTTCCCTGCGAGCGTCGAGTGGGACAGCCGCAAGTTCCCGGATCCGGTCGCGGGCGTGCGCGGGATCATCGGCGCGAAGACGGCCCTCAGCGACGGCACCGGCACCGTGGCGGAATACGTCGCGGCGGCGAAGGCGGCGGGCCTGTCGTTCATCGTGGTCAACGAGTCGCTGGAGAAGATGACGCCGCCGAAGCTCGACCAACTGAAGGCCGACTGCCAGGCCGCGAGCACGACCGACTTCTACGCCTGCCCCGGCGTGGAGTTCAGTGACGACCTCGGCAACCGCTGGGCGATCTGGGGCGAGCGCGTGATCTTCCCGCAGGCGCAGTTCAACCGCGCCTACGGCGAGACGAACGCGCAACGCCCGGCGCTGGTGCAGTGGGACGGCGCGGTCATGCACAACCCGGGGCAGTACTGGGAGTACTGCGCCTACGCGCCCAACATGCTGCTGACTTACAAGCACCTGCGCGCCCAGGGTGGCCACCCGGCGAACATGTGGTGGTTCTACCGCGTGCCGCCGTATGTCCATGACGGCGACAAGCTCGTCGAGGACCAGTTCAGCGAATGGTTGTACGCGCTGCGCGACATCCGCCACCTGAACCCCGCCTCGTATACGCGCGTGCGGTCGCCGGGCGGCGTCGCGGCCGCGGCGGCGGCATGTGCAACGGGGGCGAGCAACCTCGCCAACGCGAAGGACTGGCTCAACACTCGCTGCGGGAACTTCGGCCACCCCGCCAACCCGTACGTCACCGGCGGGCCGGCCGTCGAGCAGTGGGCGGTCATCAACGGCCAGCATGACCTGCCCTTCGAGGTCCGCGGCAAGCAGCGCGCGCGGCTGCGCTTCCAGGTCGGCTCGCCCGACGGCATCCGCGAAGTGCTCGTCCACAACTGCGACTACGGCGTCATCCGCCGCTTCCTGGCCGGCGGGGCGAAGACGTTCGCGCAGGAGTTCAACCTCGTCCACGACCGCGACCACACGTTGACGCTGGAGGTCATTGACACGAAGGGCCGCAAGGCCATCTCCGACAAGGTGTTCCTGTGGAGCTACAAGATGAGCCTGCAGCGCTGTGGGGACAACCTCAACTTCCTGAACGGCGTGGGCCTGTGCTGGCATCCGGACCGCAATGAGATGATGCCGCTGGCGCAGATGTACCAGGGCCCGCCCGCCGAGAGCATCGGCGGCTACGACACCGCCGTGCCGCTCACCCGCCAGGCGAAGCTGAACCTGTGGGCGATTGACTGCATGACCACCGAAGAGCTGAAGCAGTACCCGATGCGGGCCGAGAACGGCATCCTGCGCAAGATCCTCGATGTGAAGCTGCCCGGCAACGACGTGAAGATCTGCGAGATGGAGATGGGGCCGCTGGTGGAGCCGTTCGACTCGCCGACCCGCGACACCCCCGCCCGCACGAGCATCCCGAGGATCGTCGAGGAGAACAAGCTGTTCACGCGCGTACATCGCACAATGTACCTGCAGAACCGCACGAACATGTACGTGACGTGGGACTACCGCCGGGCGCGCGAGGGAGCCGAGAACTACCGCGGCGGCATGGTGTTCCACGAAGGCACAATCACCTTCAAGCGCGACGCCACGCTGACGGGCAACGTCCCGATCATGCTGTTCTACTTCAACGGTGGGGCACTCGACGGGCCGACGACGATGCTGCTCAAGGACGCCGGCGGCGGGGCGGTCGCGACGGTGCTGCCGCAGGGCGAGCGTTTCTTCAAGACCGGGACCATCGCCCCCGGCGGCTATGCTACGGCCTACCCGATGGACCAGTTCGGCGTCTTCTACGCGGCCAGCGAGTTCTCGTGGGCCTGCGTCAATGACCCCGCGACCGGCCGCATCAACCAGTTGCAGATCGGCATCGGCAAGGCCGGGCAGAAGGTGAAGGCCGGACAGACGCTCAGCTACCGTTTCGCGATGGCGACGCTGGGCGGCCCGGCCCAGACGGCCGAGGAGGCCATCAAACAAATCGAGGACATCGGCGACAGCTTGGGCATCGGGGGGCCGGCTGAAGCGCGGCCCCTCCAGGCGACCGTGACCGTCGGCTCCGTCGTGAGTGACGATATGTTCCTGAACCTTCGCGCCGAGGGCTACGAGGTCGCCGGCAAGGTCGCGCCGCGCGCGACCATCGTGGACCTGCCGATCTGCGTGGACGGGATCGAGGACAACGGCTGCGCGGCGGTGTACGGGACGAAGCACCCGTGGCTGCGGTGGGTCGGGGTGGCCGAGGGGAAGGCGTGGCTGCAGGAGGAGGTGGACCAGGGCAGCGACCTGTGGATCGGCAATGTGTTCGTGTGCGACAACAAAGCCGTGAAGCTGACGCTGATTGACCAGGGGCAGGCGGAGGGCAAGCAGCCCTTCCTGGAGGTTCACAACCCGACGGACCAGGCGATCAACGCGACGGTGACGTCGCCGGCGCACTGCCCCGGATATGGCGGGACGAAGCTGCAGGTGCAAGTCCCGGCCGGGGCGACGACGATGGCGCCGGTGAAGGCGCGCTAGGCGCGCGCCAGCGCCACGTACAGCGCCGCCGACCACCCGTAGTCGCGAATCGTGCCGACACCGTAGCCACCCGCGCTGCCGACGCCGCCCTTGCGGTGCAGCAGGCCGGGCTCCGTCTGCGCGAAGTTGTCGTAGTACTCGTAGATCGCCCCGGTGGCCTCGTACCAGCGCTGAATCTCGCCGAGCGTCCGCGCGCGCAGGTCGTCCGCCTCGGCCGCGAAGCCGTAGCGCCGCAGCCCCTGGATGATCAGGAAGTTGGTGTTGATCCACGTCGGCCCGCGCCACATGTCGTCGCTGAAGGACGGCTCGTCGAGCGCGACGGTGGGCACCGGGAAGGGGCAGGCGAACTCCTGCGGGTCCAGCAGATGTTCGCGCAGGCGTGCCGCGTGCTCCTCCGACGCGACTCCCGCCCACAGCGGCAGGAACCCCACGACGGTCTTGAGCGGCAGGAGCGTGCCGTCCGCCCGCAAGTCGTAGTAGAAGCCTGTTGTCTCGTCCCACATGCGTTCGTTGATGAGCCCCGCCAGCGTTGCCGCTTGCCGTTGCCACTGCTCCGCCTCGTCACTGCGCCCCGCCATCGCCGCGATGCGCGCCAGCACCTCCATCTCCCTGACCATCATGCAGTTCAGGTCCACATGGTCGTCAATCCCACGCTCATCGAAGCGGGGGGAGTTGTCCAGCCCCGACTCGCCGCAGTGGCAGAGCGTGTTCTCCTCATCCTTCCACCACTCGTACAGGCCGTTGCCATTGCGGTCGCGGTGCTGCTGGAACCAACGGATGTACCCCGCGAGCCCCTCGTACAACCGCACGGGGAAATCTACATCGCCGGTGGCCTGGTGGACTTCCCACACGGCCCAGGCCAGCAGCGGCGGTTGGGAGGTGTTGTACGGATGCGGTGTCGGGGCCGAGCACAGGGGGATCATGCCGTCGGGGTAAGCGGCCTCGACCATCGCCTCGAGCGTGTCCTCGGCCATCTGCGTGTCCAGGTGCAACCAGCCGAGGGAATGGAAGGCGCTGTCCCACAGCCACATGTGCCGGTGCGGCCAGCGGTCGGGGGTCGTCCACCGGCGACCGATGCTGCCCTCGGGGGACATGACGTTGACCTTCAGCACGCTGGCGGCCTTGCGATAGGTGCGCGCGTCGGCCGGCGGCACGAGGCCCGAGGCGTCCACGCTCTCGATGAAGGCGCGGCGCTCGGCGGCCACGGCCTCCACATCCAGGGCCAGGGCGGCGGCGGCCCGGTCGCGGGCGCCCGCGGCGGAGGCGGGGTCGAACGCCAGCGCCCACTGCCCGCCGTCGCGCATGAGCGCGAAGTGCCCGCCCTTGGTCTCGATCTCATCGGCCGCATCGCGCAGGCGCACGCTCAGCCCGTCGCCCATCCGGCCGATGATCGTGAAGCGGTCCGCGCACGCCACGAGCACGGGCACCGCCCCCACCTGGAGCGAGAAGGCGTCGTTCAGGACGAACTCGGGCGCAATCTCACCCGGCGCGTCGGGCGCGATCTCCAGCACCACCGGCGGGCTCTGGTGGAAGTCAAGGCCCACGCGGTCGGGCAGCAGGCTGCCGACCAGCGGGTGTTCCCAACTCGTTTCCCCCTCCAGGCCAGAGAAGGCGAAGAGCTGACCTCCGCCCCAGATGTCTGGTGTCGCGTCCATGCGTCTCACCTCACGGTTCGGTGTGGGGGGAGACTTCCGTGCCCGGCTCCGGATTCCTGTGCCGCAGGTCCCGACAGGTGGACGATGGCCGCGGAGCGAACTCCCGTTCAGCCCTGGTCGCGCGAGGAGCATAGGCCATGCTGAATGTCGTGCTGATCCTCTTGCTGGTTGCGCTGGCATGTCCCCTCGCCGCCAGCGTCATCCCGCTGGCTCTTCCGGCAGCGGGCCAGCGCCTCGCTCCGGTGCCACTGGAGCTGACGGTGCCCGACCTCAAGGGCTCGTACACGATCCCGTACATCCAGTCCGACACCGACCTCCGCGTTCGCGTCGTGTTTCCACCCGGCGGCCCGACCCGCGCCCGGCTGATCCTGATCATGGGCGACCAGCCCATTGCTGAGCGCGATGCGACTCCCGCCGATCCCGACATCACCATCGAGGGTCTGCACCCCGCGGAATACCGCCTCCGCCTTGGCGGGCTGGGCGAGGGCGACCAGATCGTCTGCTCGGCGACCTGGCGCCAGTTCGCCGTCGGCACCATTATCGGGGCCATCGGGGACAGCATCACCGAGGGCTACCACGGGCACGGTTTCTGGCGGGATGACCTGAATCTGAGGGCCGACATGTTCCCGCCGGAGGCTGTCTCGAAGGACGGGCGCAACTTCCCGCAGTACTCCCCCACCACTGCCTGGCACCGCCCCGACATCAACTGCTTCCAGAGCTGGATGACGGACCTGAACAACCTGCTGACGCAGAAGTGGGACCAGCCGTTCTTCATCGCCAACGAGGGCTACGGCGGCATCAGCACCGGCGCGACTCTGAACACGATGCGCAACGACAAGGGCTGGCAGGCGCGCATGAAGCTGCTGCGGCCGCAGGTGTGGCTCATTCACCTGGGGGTCAACGACGAGCGGGCGAAGGTCCCCGCCGCCGACGTCGGCCGGAACCTCGAGGCGATTGTGAGCCTTCTCATCCAGGACTACGGCGCCGAGCCGCACCGCATCGTCGTGGCGCGGCCATGCTACGACTACGCCGAAGGAGCCGAGGCCATTCTGAAGGGCTACATCGCCGAGATAGACGCCCTCGTCGCCCGGCGCGGCCTGCGCCCGGGGCCGGACTTCTTCGCGGCTTACGCCGTGGAGAGGGCGAAGTGGTACGGCGACGATCCCGTGCACCCCAACATTGCGGGAATGGAATACATGGCGCAGTTGTGGGCGGAGGCCATCGGGACGGCGGCGCTACGTTAGGCGCGTAGGCGGGTTCGTCCTCGAACCCGCACCATCCCCCGTCTGCGGGTTCGAGGACGAACCCGCCTACGCGAGATCGAGAGGATTGGCACCATGCCCGAAGCAGAAATGACCGGCAAGGAACGCTTGATGGCCGCCGTGCGGCACGAGGAGCCGGACCGTGTGCCGATCTGCCCGCGCATTCAGTGGGCGTGGCTGGACCCGGATGGCAGCCATCGCCTGCAGGAGACGTATGAGCCGGCCATTGACCCGATGGAGATCTTCGGCTGCACGACGCCCATCTACGCGATGCAGTACCCCGACGAGTACGCGCTGCCCGAAGTGAAGGTCGAGCAGACGCGCACCGAGGAGGACGAGTACCAGGTCGTCGAGCGGACCTTCCACACGCCCGCGGGCAGCCTTTCGGACCGTACCAAGATCCCGCCGTCGGGTCGCGAGTACGGCATGTCCCCCAACCCCTTCAAGACCGAGTTCCTGGTCAAGGGGCGCGACGACCTCGCCGCGCTGCGGTACCTCCTCCCGGAGATCAAGGGCAACTACAGCGCCGCCGCGAAGCGCAAGGAGGAACTGGGCGACCGCGGGGTCGTGATGGTCAACGTCTACAGCGAATTGTGCCACCAGGCCGGCGATGTGCGCGACATGCAGGACCTGATGATGGACTACTACCTGGACCGCCCGTTCTTCGACGAACTGCTGGGCCTGTTCCAGGAGCGCACGATGGTCGAGGCCAAGGCGGTGCTGGAGCACGGCATCGAGTGGATCTTCCACAACAGCTACTACAACAGCCTCTCGGCGGGCTGGTCGCCGGCCATCTTCGGGGAGGTCTTCGTCCCGAACATCCGGGCGATCGCCGACCTCGCGCACAGCTACGGGGGCTATGTGGACTACTACGACGACGGCAAGCTGGCCCAGAGCATGGAACTGATCGCGGACGCCGGGGTGGATGTGCTGGAGACGTGCACGCCGCCGCCGATCTGCGACTTCGACCTGCGCTGGGCCAAGGAGCACATCGGCCAGAAGGTGGCGCTGAAGGGCTATGTGGACCTGATCTACGTGGTGAAGATGGGGACGCCGGCGCTGGTGGAACGGACGGTGGCCGAGGCCATGGAGATCGCCAAGCCCGGCGGGGGTTTCATCATCGGCAGCAGCGACAGCTTCCGCGAGGGCACGCCGCCCGAGAACATGCACGCCTACTTCCAGAGCTGCCTGAAGTATGGAGTCTATGACTGAGTCCCGGCTGCGCCTGAGCGAGGAGGGAACATGGCGTCACCGAAAGCCGACGCGACGACCACCCGTTGCCTGGGGTCATTGCGCGCCCGGGTCGAGGACGGCCGGGTGCGGCTGACGTGCTACAAGACCACACCGTTCTTCGAGGCCACGTCCGGCGAGCCACCGGACAGCGTGACCATACGCGTCTTCCGCCTCGCGGCACCGGCCTTCCGCTTCGGGCGCGACTATGACGAGTTCTTCGGCGGGCTGGACTGGCGCGAGGCCGCGGTGATCTTCGAGGGCGTCATCCCGGCCCGCAACAACCGCAAGTACGAATTCGTGGATGACGGGGTCGCTGCCGGCAGCACGGTCGCGTACTGGGTCGGGACGGACCGGGAGGAGGCGGCGACCGGCCCCGCCCCGGTGCGCGTGCGGGACGCGCGGCTGTGGTGGCCGTGGGCCGAGATCGAGCGGCGGCTGGAGCAACTGGCCGCCGAGCACCCACAGCACGCCGAACTGGTCCCGGTCGGGCACACCGTCCACGGGCGCCCGTTGCGGGCGCTGCTTGCCGGGCGGCGCGACCGCGCGCTGATGCTCATCGGCGCCGTGCATCCGGGGGAGTCCGGCCCGGAATTGACGCTGCCGGCGGTCGGGCGCTTGCTGCGGGAGCGGCCAGATCTGCTGGCGCGGGTCGGTGTCGCCGTGCTGCCATCGCTGTGTGCCGACGAGCGCGAGCGCCTGGCGCTGGGGCACCCGTCCTACCTGCGCGTCAACAGCAACGGGGTGGACCTCAACCGCAACTTCCCGGCCGACTGGGAGACCGTGGACTACACGTATGGCCTCATCACCGACGACCCGGACAGCATGACGTACCGCGGTCCCGCCCCTGCCTCCGAGCCCGAGACGCGCGCGGTGCTGGCGCTGTGCGAGCACGCGACACCGGCCGCGGTGTTGTCGTACCACCACCTCGGGTCGCTGGCCGGGTCGGCCTTCCTGGTCTCCCAGGCCGCGGCCGATGACGCCGCGTATCTGGCGGCCTGTGGGGCCATCAACCGCGCCTACCGCGCCGGCATGGCGCCCGCCGATGTCGCCGAGCGCCCGGAGATCGTGCACCCCGGCTGCACCGCCGGCAGCCTGCCTACGTGGTTCTACCGCCAGCACGGCATTCCCGCCTTCGACCTGGAAAGCGACCGCTCGCCGGAGTGCGTGCGCTCCACGACCGACGAGGCCACCGTTGAGGATCTCAGCGTCCAGCAGGAGCAGCACCACCGGGGGCTGACCACCGTGCTGGAGCTGCTCGCGCAGTCGGAATGATTGACCCACCCAGGGAGACAAGATGACCGGTCGCCAGAAGATCGAGGCCGCGCTCAGCCCGGAAGGCAGCCCGGAGTTCGCCGCGGTGACCTGCTACCAGGGCCTGTTCCTGCGCGACCACTGGGAGCAGGCCACGGACGCGCCGTGGTGGGCGCAGCATGACCCCGACCCCGCGCGTGCCGCGCGGCCATGGCTCGAGATGGTGCGGCGCACGGACGAGGACTGGTTCCAGGTGCGCTACGGGCACAGCCGCCAGGCGCGGGAGGACTTGAGCATCGAGGCACTCGCGGCTGGAAGCCGCTCGTACGACAGTGTCAATGTGATCAACCGCCGCACCGGTGAGCGGCGGGAGCTCCGGCGGCCGCCCATCGGCGGGGACCAGCCCGCGCCGGGCGGCACCGCGCCGGGCGCCGGGGTCGCGACGCCGGAGCAGTTGGAGACCGTGATGGACGCCGTCTACGGCCCGCGCCCGCGGGAGTTCGTACCGCCGGACGACGGCTCGCTGGACCTGCCGCGGTTGCTGGTGGCAGAACTCGGCGGAGACCGGATGCCCATCGCTCACGTGCCGGCGCCGTGGTGGTGGTGCCACGGGCTGTGGGGCTTCGCGGACCTGATGGCGCGGATGATCGAGACGCCAGAGTTGGTGAAGCTGGCGTGCGAGCGACTGCTTGGGCACAGCCTGCATGTTGTGCAGCGTGCGGCGGCGGCGGGGGCGGGCCTGATCTGGATCGAGGACTGCATGAGCGACATGATCAGCCCCGGACAGTGCCGCGACTTCAGCCTGGCCCATGTGCGGCCGCTGGTCGAGAGCATTCGCGCGGCCGGGATGTTGTCGGTGCACTACTACTGCGGCCGACCGGACGACCGCTGGGACTTGCTGCTGGACACGGGGGCCGATGCGCTGGCCCTCGAGGAGGGCAAGAAGGGCTTCGCGGTGGACCTGCTCCAGGTCGCCGAACGGGTGGACGGCCGCATGGCGCTGCTGGGCAACCTCGACGCCATCGGCGTGCTGGAGCACGGGTCGGACGCAGTGCTGCAGGCCGAGATCGCCCGGCAGTGCGAAGCCGGCCGGCGCAACCGGGGACGCTTCGTGGTCAGCATCGGCAGCCCGGTCACCCCGGGGACGCCGCTCTCACGGGTGCGGCGGTACTGCGACCTGGTGCATGGGCGCGGGTAGGGGGACAGCAACCTTGAGCGTTTCTTGCCCCCCAAAGCAGCAGGTGACGGTGAGGCGGTTACGGAACCGGTGAATGACGCGACATTCTGTTCCCCTGAGAGGTGATGCTTATGTGGAGGACCAGACGTGTGTGGCCCGCCGCCGTGGCTCTGCTGGCGGTCGCGGCCCTGGTCATGGCCGGAGCGATCCAGGCCCAGCCGGTGCTGAAGCCGAACGTGGTGCGGACCGCGCCACGGACCGGTCCACTGTCGGATCCGGCGCTGCTGTCCGGAGCGCTCTCGGGTGCTGAGCCGTTTGAGATCTTCAGCCCCGGGCAGATCGTGACTCCGGACAACCTGCCGCCAGCCGGGGTGGGCTGGCCGCTGAAGCTGCGGCCGGTGCAACTGAAGGCCGGTCCCTCCGTCCAGGACCTGACGCCCAGCCCGACCGAGGCCACGATCGCCAATCGCAAGTTCACGGTCGCGAGTCAACTTCCCAAGCTGGAGCTGGCCGACGTCGCCGTCGCCATAGACGGCATCGAGGCGGTGGCCCGCGGCCAGTACTACATCCACTTCCGCTACACCATCTTCAACAACTCCGTCCCCAAGCCGATCCGCTTCCA
>CAZZDO010000082.1:13364-15490 GCA_964653205.1 uncultured Armatimonadia bacterium
TCCACTTCCGCTACACCATCTTCAACAACTCCGTCCCCAAGCCGATCCGCTTCCAACTGCGCGTCGAGGGTGAGGCTCAGCCCCACATGTGCTGGATCCCTTACGTCCACGCCAGCGGTGGCGCCACCAACGTGAGCGCCTACGTGGTGGCCCTGATGATGGGCGAGAACACGCCCCTGATGGCCCGGGCGGACCGCATCGGCGTGAGCGTGGTGAATGGCGCCGGCACGAACATCGGCGTCTTCACCAAGCTCGTCAACTACACGTTCGTCAAGCGCTACCGCGACATCACGCGTGACGACATCAAGACCTACATGGACGACGCGACTCATGTGAAGACCGAACTGCCGATCATGTACCAGCCGCCCGCCACGACGGGCGGGGCGGCGACCATCGGCGGCGGCGCCACGGCCACGCCGCGGGTGCTCAAGCCCAATCTGCACGCCCTCGAGCTGGCCATCGCCGGCCAGCCCGGTACGGCCAAGCGACTGACCAGCGGCAAATACATGCTGGCCCTGCAGGGCGAGTACGAGATGGAGCCCGCCATGGTGTTCTGCCGCACCAACCAGGGCAACTTCGCCAAGACGCTGCTCCGCGCCGAACGCACCGGCAGCAGCCCGTACCATGTGGCGATCTGGGACTCGCGCTGCTACGCCAAGAACCAGACCACCTTCGACAACACTCCCTACATGGCCGACGGGTCGCCGTCCAACGTCGAGTATATCCAGCTCTTCGAGCGGGGTGGCTACCTGCTAAACACCTGGACGTTCGACTTCGACCGCGACGGCGAGAATGTCGTGGACGGGCAGGAGGACGTGTGGCTGGAGAACGTATCCGGCGTGAACACCCAGAAGGTGCGGGCCCGCAACAGCGCGGCCCTGGCCTGGTAGGAAAGGAGACCAACCATGAGATACACGCACACACCTCGTTCGTTCAGCCGTGTCGTCCTGCTGTCCGTGGTGGTGGCGCTGTGCCTGGCGGGTCTACTGACCACCGCCCAGGCGCAGACCGCGGTGGGCGGCCTGGATCAGTTCCTGGTTCGCCCCCCCACTGTCGTGCTGCAGCCGTTGCTCACCCCGCTGCAGATCCAACGCATGCGGGAAGTCCCCCTCATCAGCCGCCTGCATGGCCTGGAGTCCGTTAAGTTCAGCTACGGTGAGTTCCTGCTGCTTAACCGGGGCACCGTCGGCGGCGATGGGAGCCAGCAGGGCGGGATCGTCGTGGGCACGCCCTCCGATGAGGGCCACGCCACTGTGAACCCCGTCAACCTGGACTGGAATGACTTCGTCAACTGCCAGTACCTGATGACCAGCGTCAAGGATCAGGGCAGCCGGGGCACGTGTCATGCTCAGGCGGCCACGGGGCTGGAGGAGGCGCTGCTGAAGAAGCGGAGCTACACCAGCGGCGAGACGGTCACCGTGGGCGGGGACACGACCCGCATCCGCGAGGAGATCAACCTCTCGGTGCAGTGGCTGCAGTACCGGGCCAAGAAGCGCGCCCACGGAGCCGCCAACTCCACTTGCGGCGACGGCGGCGACCCGGCCTACGACCTGGAGACCGTGCAGATGTACGGGCACGTCCCCGAGGTCTTCTGGCGCTACAACCCGCAGCACTGGCAGAGCGACCCGGCTCACGACGAGCCGGGCAACCCCGACGGCCCGTGGAACTGGAAGCTCGTGGCGCAGACGACGGACGGGAACGAGCCGCGGTCGGCCCAGCAGGCCATCGCCCGCCGCAACAGCGACCCCGGGAAGCTCGAGGACTTCAAGATCAGCAACATCATCAACTCCCATCACCACGAGGATGGGGTCAACTACATCAAGAACCGCATCAACAACGGCGTGCCGGTGGCGGTGTCGGTGCCCTGGCCGACAGGTCGCATGATCGCCAACGGCTGCATCCTGTACGTCCCGGACGCGGTGAAGGACAAGTCCGAGACCTGGTGTTGGGACGACAAGGAGATGAAGAACGGGAAGATGGTCAGCAAGTGGTTCCGCGGCGGCCACTGCCTGGTGATCTGCGGCTATGGCAAGACCGGCACTGCGGCCGAGGGCCTCTACCTGTTCAAGAATAGCTGGAGCCGCTGGTGGGGCACCAACGGCTACGGCTACTTCACCGACGCGTTC
>CAZZDO010000083.1:0-2081 GCA_964653205.1 uncultured Armatimonadia bacterium
CTCAACGAGGACATGGCCTACAAGGGGCAGTCCATGATCTCCCCGGCGCACATGCGCGAGTTCATGCTGCCGCGCTACAGGCGGCTCTACGACTTCCTCAAAGAGAAGGGCGTCGCGGTCGTGGACATGGACTCCGACGGCTACAACGGGCAGATCCTGCCCGTTATGTATCATGCGGACGCAGGGCGTCCGCCGGCCATTGACGCCATCCAGCCCATCGAGATCGCGGCCGGCAACGACCCCGAGGTCATCCTGCGCGAAAACCCGGGCATCTACATCCAGGGCGGCATTGACAAGCGCGAGTTGCGCTTCGACAAAGCCCGGGCGCGGGTGGAGGTCGCCAGGCGCTACAAGGTGGCGCGGGAGTACGGCGGCTACATCCCCACGGTGGATCACGGCGTCCCGCCCGACATCCCTCTACGCACGTTCCTGTACATGGTCGAGTTGCTGCGGGGCTTCGCCGACGGCGAGGACCTCGACACCTACGAGCCGCCCTGCGAGTTGGAGCAACAGCTCGGGCCCATCGAGGAGATGTTCGACCCCCGGCAAGCCATCGCCGCGGCGTACGCGATGGAGGAGGGCCCGGAGGGGTAGCCGTTCCTGGGAGCGCCGGCTTCCAGCCGGCAGCCGTGGCCGTAGGAACGCCAGCTTCCAGCTGGCAGCCGTAAGGAGGCGCCCATGTGGCAATGCCTGACAGCAATCGCGCTCCTGATGGGGCTGGCGGCCACGCCTGCCCTATGCCGCGAGGATGACGTCCCCATGCCTGACCTCGGCCAGACCTGGACCGAGATCGGTGGCGTTGTCTACGGGGCAAAGGCGGACGCGACCGGTCCACTCGGCGGCGGCGCGGGCTACACGAGGATCGTCACGGACGGGCAGTACCAGGTCAAGACGCCCGAGGAGCTGGTGGAGGCGCTGGCCAAGGCGCAGGCGGGCGAGGTCGTCTTCATTGACCCACAGGCCGAGCTGGACTTCACGACCCTCGTGTACGCCGAGAAGCTCGTCCTGAAGGTCCCCGGCGGCGTCACGATCGCGAGCAACCGCGGGCAGGACGGTTCGCCGGGGGCGCTGATCTGCAGCGATGCCTTTCAGTCGCGCCCGCTGTTCGTCACGCTCGGGCCCGACGTCCGGTTCAGCGGCCTGCGCCTGCGCGGGCCCGACCCCAAGCGCCGCATGGACCACCACCGCCGCTCCTTCAGCAGTGGCCGCGAAGCCAAAGACGCCAGCGCCTACTACTACGCCTTCCCCGTGTCCGAGGGCATCCGGGCCGACCACCCCGGCCTGCAGGTGGACAACTGCGACGTGTCGGGCTGGAGTCACGGGGCCATTCACCTCAGCCTCGGCGACCGGCACCACATCCACCACAACTACATCCATCACAACCAATACCACGGGCTGGGGTACGGGGTCGTCCACGGCTACGGCGCGAACTCGGTCTCGCTGATCGAGTACAACGTGTTCGACTACAACCGCCACTCCATTGCCGGACCGGGCAAACCCGGCAATGCGTACGAGGCGAGTAACAACGTCGAGTTGGGGCACGCCAACGGGCACTACTTCGACATGCACGGCGGGGCCGACCGCGGCGACGGCACCACCATCGCGGGCGACTGGATGAAGGTCCACCACAACACCTTCGTGCTCAGCGAGCAGGCGGCGGTCGTCATCCGCGGCGTGCCGCAGCAGCTCGCGGACATCCACCACAACTGGTTCGCCCACCCCGCGCCGGACAAGCCCGTCCGCCCGTGGCCCGTCGGCGGGGAGACGCACGTGCAATGCCGCGACAATGCCTATGGCCGCGACAAGCCCGCGGTCCTGGGCCCGTGACGGAGGCGCCGCGTGGCTGACTGGCACTGCGCCCTGACCCTTGACGAGCAGCGTTGCCCCACCGCTGGCAGCGCCGAGGCGCTTGTCGCGGCCATCGGCGACGCCGCCGATCTCCGCATCGCCACGGCTTTCCGCCACAACGAGCACATTGACACCTCCGCCGACAGCGACGAGCTGATCGAGGAGGTCGCGGAGTTCGGCGTCACGTACGTCGTGGACGGCCGCTGGGCGGCGGGGATCATGAGCCTGCGCCA
>CAZZDO010000083.1:2181-15338 GCA_964653205.1 uncultured Armatimonadia bacterium
AACATGCCGCGCTACCACGCCCTCGACAACTGGGACGCCCTGAGCAACGCTCCCAGCCACAACTTCGTCTACGACTTCGACCACTTCCGGTTCTGCGTGCGGGATGACTGGCTGGAGGTGGGCTACGAGGAACTCGTGGAGGTCTTCCGCGAGGGCTGCGCGATCAAGATCGGCGTAAGCGGGCTGTGCGATGATCTCGTGCCCCAGGGCGAGGCGCCGCTCCCCCACGAGGTGTTCGTGCAGACGGGCTCGGCGTATCACTACACCGAGCAGCGCCTGCTCATGGTCGGCTCACACCCGGTCATCCGGGTGCGGCCCGCCATCCCGATGCGCTACGCCACCAACAACTGGGATTTCGGCTGGCTGTTCGCGCGCACCGACGGCCACGTCGTCTACCGCCGCTGCGATCCGTACACGCTGCAGTTCGACGACTGCGCCATGCAGTGCGCCGTGCGCTGGTTCGTGCGATAGTCGCTACGGCAGCATCACCTTCGCCACCGTCCCGTCCTCACACGCCGCCAGCACCGCCGTCCCCTCGCCCACGAGGCTGACCACCGCTGCCTCCGCCGCGCGGCACCGCCCCACCACCTCACCGCTGGTCGCATCCATGGCCCACACGTCGCCCTGCTTCGTTCCCGCCAGCACGATGGTCCGCACGCCCATCGTCGCCACGGCCAGGGCCGTCACGCGCCCGCCCGGGACGCGGCTCCACTGCACGTCCAGCCCGATCCACTCGTTGTGGGGCGCCGCCTTGCAGCGATAGGCGATGACCGCCCCCATGTCGGTGGCCCCGAAGACCCAGGGGAAGCCTTCGGCCGGCTGCCAACTCGCCAGCGCCACGTGGCACCCCGCCCGGCGCACGCCGCTGGTCCCCGCGTGCGGCCCGTCGCCCCAGAAGCCATACAGGTACTTGTCGGTCCCGAAGAGCAGTTGCGGCCGGCCCGACCCGAACAGGTCCACCAGCAGACCGCAGTGCGGCCGGTCAATGTTCATCCCGTAGTGCTTGTCCTCGTTGTAGTCGGTCGGCACGATCACCTTGCCGCCGGCGTCGAGGACGAGCGCCACCGCGTACGTGTAGTTGAACAGCGCGAGGATCTCGTCTTTGCCGTCGCCATTGACGTCCCCGATGGCGCCGGACTGGAAGTCGCCGACGATCATCTTGCGCCAGTAGCGCAGGTACTTCTCCCACTTCAGCTTCCCGGTGCGGTCCAGGCAGTGGATGTAGTTGGCCCCGATGACGACTTCCGGCTGCCCGTCATGCTCCAGGTCGGCCACGCGCACCCAGTCCACCGCGGGCGCCGCATAGCTGGCGGTGGCAGGCTTGCACTGGAACTGCCACAGCTCGTGCCCATCGTCGTCGAGTGCGTAGGCCTTCTCGTCGTCGCACCCGGCCACGACTTCCAGGCGCGGGTCGTCGTCGAGATTGCCGACATCGAGCGCGCGGCAGGGCTTGGGCAGGTCGTGCTGCCACAGGACCCGCCCGTCGGCAGCCAGGCAGGTCACGCCGGCCGCGCCGTAGGCCAGCCGCTGCGGCTGCCCGTCGCCGTTCACATCAGCCCGGCGCAGACCACTGAGCGCCTGCGGCAGCTTCGTCGTCGCCACGGTGAGGCCGGAGTCCGCCGGTCGCGTCGTCGCGACAGGGGCCTGCTGTGTGGCCAGCGCCGTGAGGTCGGCGCACACGCTCGCCAGGGCGGGCGCCTTCGCCAGCTCCTTGAGCGCCGCCATCAGCTCCTCGCGCCATGACGGCGCCGCGTCCAGCGCCGCCTCGCTGTCTTCCGCCCGCAGCATCCCCACGAAGCTCAGCGCCTGCCCCGCCTGCAGGTCCGCCACCTGGTCCTCCTGCAGCACGGTCCGCACGCCCGGCGCGTGCGGATACCACAGCGTCCACTCCTCGGCGTTCTGGAACGGCTCCTGCGCGACATCCACCGTAGCGCCGGGCGTGAAGACGAGGTCACAGGCCTTCCCGGATTGCTTGAGCCGCAGGCGATCGGTCTTGAGGTCGTAGCCGCCCAGCCCCCGGAAGCTGCGCCGCGCGACATACTGCCCCGGCGTGCGGGCGACCACGCGATCCACGATGATGAAGCTGCCACCCCGATGCCAGATGATCGTCCGCTCCCAATCCGCGCCCGAGAAGCCCTCGAAGACCGTCTGGCACAGACTGTACCGAGGCCCGGCGACGAACTGCTTCAGCTTGGCTTCGTGAACCTGATACGACACTTGCCCATCGCGCAGGAGGTACAGGCCCGAGTGGTCCTTGATGTTGCGCTCGGCGTACGTGTGGTCCACGAGCCACATGCGCCCGCGAGCGGTGAAGTTGACGATCGTGTTGACATCCTCGTGCATGTGCCCGGCCGGCCCGTCGGGGTAGCCGTCCGTATGGCTGAACTTCCCGCCGCCGTCGAGCAGCAGATACTGATCATCGGGTCGGAACCCGTCGCGGAACACGATCTTGCTGAACCACTCATCACCGGCGCTCTCGGCCGGCACCGTCACGAACGTCTTGCTGGCCTCGCCCTTGCGCAGGGTCTGTCGGAAGATCGGGAAGCGCTTCATGCCGATCCAGTCGGTCGGCTCCTGTGGCTGCACCGTCAGGTCCACGGGCAGGTTGCTCTGGTAGACGCGCAGTCCGCACGCGGCGGGGAGCATCTCGCGCGACACCCACGTCAGCTTCGGGTCGCGCAGGAACCACGCCGCCGGGGCGATGGCCTCGAAGAACTCCGGGCAGGCGAGCGAGGGCGAGTCGCCAAAGCCGGTGGACAGCCCGAGGTTGTTCAGCGAGCACTGGGCGATGTACTCGGCGTACGTGCGCGCGATGCCCAGCTCAAAGAAGCGCAAGTCGCGGGCGGCGAAGGCGTAGCGCATGGCGGCGTACGGGCAATAGCACAGGTAGCCGGACGCGTCCTCGAGGATCTGGTGGCTGTGGCACTGGCCGGCGAACGTCGCCCGCGCCACGTTCATCCAATACTCCGCGTCCGGCAGGTCGTAGTACTTGTCGAAATAGCGCCAGGCTTCATGCGTCCGCAGCGCCGAGGTCGTGCCGTGGTTCTCGTCCACGACCTGCACCATGCCCTGCTTGACCAGCTCGTGCACGGCCCGCTTTTCCGGGCCCACGCGCGCGTCGGCGAGCAGGGCGTTGGCGATGCCCAGGCGGTCCTCATCGGTCCAGACGGGCAGCTCTTCCAGCACATCCCACATCGGCGCGAGCGCCGCCGTGACGCCCTCTCGCTCCGGGCCCAAGGGCGCCTTGCTCAGCAGCGCGCGGTTGGCGTCGAGCAGTTGCTTCATCAGCGGCGGAAGGTCAGCCTGGCCGGTCCGCTGCCACGTCTCGCCGATGCGAGCGAGCGTGCCCATCAGGCCCGCGAAGTCGGCGGACGGGTTGGCGATCACGCGCCCCTGCTCGTCCATGAACCCGCCGTCGCGCAGCAGCTTGCGGAAGTAGTCCATGTTGCTGTACTGCGGCTGGCGCTTGGAGTCCAGCGGCTGGGGCGGCGCGGGGAAGAAGCGTTGCTCGACAGGGACGAACTGCACGTCCACGATGGGGGCAGGGAGCACGACGTCACCGGCGGCGGGGACGTGGTGCGTCAGGAATCGCTGTACGGCGAGGCGCACGCCGGCCTCGTCGGAGCCGGCCAGCTCGACCACGTTCGTGCCATTGGCGAAGGGATCGTGTACGGTGCGCACGACGTACCCGCCCGGGCCGGGGAAGAGCGAGTTCTCGACCACATAGCCCTCGCCCCACAGCACGGCCAGCAGGCGGTTGGTGCTGATGTTGCCCAGCGCGATGAGGTGGCGCTTCCCGACGCGCGGCAGGTCAAGCTCCCAGCGCGCCGAGACGAGGTCGCTGTCGCGGAGGATCTCAGGCTTCGCGCCATGTTTGGCGAGGGCCCCCGCCAGTTCGTCGCCGAGCGGCCGTAGCGCCTCGGGGCAAACGATCACGCAGCGCGCCTGTCCCCCGGCGATCAACTCCGTGCGCGGGTACAGCGGCTTGAGCTGCGTGATGGGCTGGGCCGACCCCGGCAGGCACGCTGCCAGGGCCATGAGCGCCAGAAAGCTCCGCATGACCCGCCTCCCGATTCCCGAACCCCGGATCCCGCCTCGCCCTACCGCGGCTTCCTCATCTCCGGCGTCCAGAGCTGCTCGCGCGTGACGCCGACCCCTTCGAGGATGTCCATCATCTCGTGGATGCCGTCGAGGCGGTTGATGTCGTGGGCGTCGGTGGAGATGCTGATCGGCACGCCGCGCTGCGCGAAGCTCGCCAGGTAGTGCGGGTACGTCTCGCGGAAGGCGGGCCCATACTGGTTCTCGGTGAAGAACGCCGAGTGGTTCGCCTCGACGGCGCAGCCATGCGCGAGCGCCGCGTCGGCGATCTCCTTGGCGTGCCAGTCGGGGATCTGCTCCATGTCCGTCAGCCACTCCATCGGCCCGCCGGGCTTGAACTCGCCCGCGCCGAACCACCACGGGTGAACCAGCACGTCCACCAGCGGGTTGGCGATGACGGCAAGCATCAGCTTGTGCTGCAGGTCAATGATCGCGGGCTTGTCCGGCTCGCTGAAGTAGGACGTGTGCGGCCCGCCGATGACCAGCTCGAAGCCGCCCTCGGCCAGTTGCGCCTCGTCAATCGAGACCGCGCCGGTGTCCTTGTCAATCACATTGACCTCGGCCCCGAAGTAGATCCTCATGTCGCTGTGGATCGCGGCGAGGTCCTGCTTGATGAGCGCGTGCTGGGGCAGGAACTCCGGAGCGTTGAGGTGGTCCGTGATGGCGATGGCCTCGAGGCCGAGGCTCTCACAACGCTCCACCAACGCGGGCACGGTCATCGTCTCATTGGCGCACTTGAGGTACGTCGTGTGGATGTGGAAGTCGTAGGGCGCGGGCATTAGGACAGGCCTTTCGTGAAGAGAGTCGGGCAGAGGTCGGGGTCGGTGACCCCTCGTACACCCCACCCCAGCAAAGATGAGGGAGCCGTGTACGAGCGGTCACCGACCGCGACTACATCGGCCCCGGCACCATGTTGCCGGGGTTGAGAATCCACTTCGGGTCCAGCGCCTGCTTGACCGCCACGATCTCGCGCAGGCCGGCCTCCCCGTACATGATCTGCAGATACGGCATCACGACGCCATCAATCTCGGCGGTCTTCTTCCCCACCCCGTGCTCGGCGGAGACCGTCCCGCCCAGGGCCGCCGCCTGCTGCGCCAGCCCGGCGTACAGCCGCTTCGCCAACGTCAGCTCCTCCGTGTTGCGGGCCAGGAAGTTGAAGTGCAGGTGGTAGTTCCCCAGATGCCCCCAGGTGGCGGTGTGCTCGCCATCGTGCGGGAACTGCTCGCGGAAGGTCGCGGCCGCCTCCTGGCTGAGGGCCAGCAGCTTCGGGAACTGCTCGCCCGGCACCGCGAAGTCCGTCCCGAGCTTGTAGCTGCCCTGCCGCCGCAAGTAGGCGTTCACGCCGTCAGGCAGCGAATGGCGGAAGTCCTTCTGCTCCTGCCGCTCGGCCGCGTCTTCGGCGAACCAGTCCTGCGCGACGTTGTGCTCTTCGAGCGCCACCAGCAGCGCCTCGGCGTCGTCCATGCTCCCGGCGATCTCGACGTAGATCGCCGCCGCGTAGCTGCCGCGCACTGTCGGGTGCTGCATGAAGTTCAGCGCGTGGCCGTCGAAATACTCGATGGACAGCACCGGCAGGCCCTCCGTCTTCGCCTGCCGCAAGTCGGCCACGAACCCGAAGGCGTCGTCGAGCGTGTCGAAGAAGGCGATCTCGGCGAGGATCTCGCTGTCCAGCCGGACCAGCTTCAGCCGCGCTTGCGTCACGACCCCCAGGATGCCCTCGGCCCCGACGAACAGGTCCACGAGGTCCATGTCGGGCGCGGCGTACAGCCCGGCCGCGTTCTTGACCGGCGGCATGGCGTACGTCGGCACGGGGAGGTCCACGTCGCGGCCGCCGACAGCGAAGCGCAGGCGTCCCTCCTGCGCGGTCACGTCGCCGCGCTCGATGACCAGCGGCTCGCCGGTCGGCAGCACGACCTCCAGGGCCTGCACCCAGTTGCGCGTGGCGCCGTAGTGGAACGTGCGCGCGCCGGAGGCGTTGGTGGCGATGGTGCCGCCGAGGGTGGCGGTGCGCTCCGTCGGGTCGGGCGGGTAGATGAGCCCGTCGGGCAGCATCGCCCCGAGGAGTTCCAGCGTGATCCCGGCCGGGGCGATGACTTCCTCCCCCGCCTCGTCGAGCAGGACGCGGAAGTTGCGGCTGAACTGGTCGCGCTCGATGGCAGTGCAGTCAGGCCCCTCCGGGGGCAGACCCCTCGCTTCCCGCAACTCCGCCGTACTCAGCACCCACCCCCCACCGGTGGCCACGCGGCCCCCGGTCAGCCCCGTTCCTCCGCCCGAAACGGTCACGGTCACGCCGCGCTGGTTCGCCTCATGCAGCACCTGGGCGACATCATCCGCGTGTTCGGGGAAGTACACGGCCTCGATGCCGGCGGCATGGAATGCCCCGCCCTCGTCGGTCGCGAACTCGGCTATGGCGTCTACGTCAGTGCGAACCTGCATTAGCCTCCCAACACCATCCCCGTCCCGAATAGCACGATGAAGGCAGCGACCACCAGCGCCACGATCGTCCCCCAGAACTTCAGCGCCCAATTGTGGCACGTGTGCGTCGTGCCGTCCGGCAGTTGCACCTTCCATAGCTCGAGGAAGGGGACCGGGTAGCGGCGATACCAGCCGCGCGCCACGACGTTCTCGCCGACGAAGCTGTCGGCGCGGAAGAGCCCGAACAGGAACTCCAGGATGGGCAGCGGCTGGCGGTAGTCCATCGTCATGAACCCGCTGCCGTCGTGAATGACGAGGTCCTCGCTCCAGTACAGCCCCGGGATGCCGCGCCCGATGATCTTGCCCCGCAAGGTCGCCGGCTTGCAGCGGATGTAGGACACCTTGACTTCGCCGACGAGGTCGGAGACTTCCCGTGAGGGGAACTCGTCTTTGGGGTAGGCGAAGCGCAGGTGGATGAGATTGCCCAGGGCCCAGCCGCCCAGCGCCGCCCCGGCCACGAGCAGCAAGCTCTCTTCCTTGACCCCGGCGAAGGCCAGGACCGCGCCGCCGCCGAGCAACAAACCGAGCACCGGCACGTAGTTGAAGAACAGGTCGGTGGCGAACTCGTCCCAGTAGCTCTCGGGCTGGCGCTGGGGCAGGTCGTACATCGGCCGCTGGCCCATCATCTCGGCCAGCCGGTCGAGGGCCTTCAGCCGCTTGGCCGGCAGCGGGTGGGACGACTTGACCTCCGCGAACCACGCCCACGGGTTCCACAGGTCCCAGCGCATGGCGTTGAGCGTCGTCTGGTGGTCGTACGAGCGCGTGCTCTCGCGATAGGACCCCGCGGCCGCCAGGGCCATCGAGCTGCCGAACTTGGGGTCGAAGATGCCCATCATCTTCGCGCCGCCGGCCGCGACCAGCGACTTCTCCGCGTGCTGCTTGTCGGCCACCGCCGGCTGCGTGCGCGCCAGACCGTAAGCGATCTTGACCAGCGCCGACGCCAGGGCGTTCGGGTTGCGCGTGACCACCGCCGAGAACTGGTCGGCGTAGTACTCCCGCACCCGCGACAGGAACAGCACCACGTACTCGCTGATGAGGTAGGCGATGAACGCGCCGAGGGCCACGAGCACGATCGCCCCGGAGCTCTTGCCCCGGCCGCGGCCGGCCCGGATGCCGAAGCGGTAGATCACGTACAGCACCAGCGGCACCGTCGCCGCCACGGTCATCACGACGAAGTCCCAGTGCGCGATGTGGCCCAGCTCATGGGCCATCACCGCCTCGGTCTCCTCCTCGTCGCACATCTCGACGAGGCCGCGCGTCAGCACCAGCCGGGCGTCGCTCGGCCAGTGGCCGAAGGTGAAGGCGTTGGGGTTGCCGTCCTCGATGATCCCGAAGCGCGGCACGGGCAGCCGCCGCTCCAGGCACATCTGCCGCAGGGCGCTCCCCAACCGCGGGCTCACCATCTCCGGCTCCATCCAGTTGATCTTCAGGATCCACTGGAGAATGACCGGCGAGATGGCGAACTGCAGCGCCGCCATGCCGACGGCGAGGCCCAGCGCCAGCGGCAGCGCCACCCCCGAGGGCAAGTCGGCGGCATACAGCGCCGCGATCAGCACGGCGAACATCAGCCCGAAGAGTATGCCCAGCACCACAACTGAGCGGAAGGCCAGGTTGACCATGTCAGGGCTCCTCGCTCAGGGCACGATCCGCACGTAGTCCAGCGCCACCGCCGCCCCCGCGACATCGGTGGGGTCGAGCCGCAGCCCCTTCAAGTAGCCCTCCCACCCCGGGGCCCGGCTCAGGTCCAGCCGGTACTCATGTACGGCCCCATCGGCAATGATATCGAATGGCAGGCTGTGTTCGACAGTGAACTTGCGCAGGCTCGTGCGCCACCACAGCCGCCCCTGCTTGCCCGCCGAGGCCGCCAGCCCGATCACCGCGGTCGGGAAGGCACGGGTGTCCAGCATCGTGTCCCCGCCGAACATCGCCGGCTGGTCGCTGTCGGTGCGGCCGGTGAGCTGACCGTCCAGAATGCGTAGCACGCTCATCCCCATCGCCGACGTCCACGTCTCCTTGGTCTCAAACTCCCAGTTGCGCGGCGCCGCCGGGAGCGCGCGGTCGTAGGGCCCCAGGCCCACCTGCACCGGCAGCAGTGGGGCGCCGCCGCCGACCCCGGTGGCCACGCTGAGCGCCTCCAGCCACTGCGCCCCCTCCGGCCGCCGCGGCTCGAGCCCGTGCTCACCGTTCCAATCGCCGACGATCACCAGCGGCAAGGCCAGGCTGTCCTTGCGCTGGGACCGCAGCAGGGCGATGCGCGCCAGCATCGCCAGCCGCTCCGGGGTCAGCTCCGTCTGCCAGGCCGGCTGCAGACACATCACATGCGGGACTTGCCGCTGCGTCGCGTCTTCCCAGGCCTCCACCACCGGCTGGCACGCCGCCACGAGGTCCTCGGTGTGCATGTCCGCCGCCGCGGCGTAGCCGGCCTTCTGCAGCAGGTCCGGGCCGGCCATGTTCAGCGGCATGCATGCAATCAGCGCGGTCTGTCCCTCGGCGGCCAGGGCCTGCAGGTCGCTCAGGCCCCACCCCTCGCGGCCGCGCTGCAACGCGCGCCCGACGAGCAGCACCGGCTTGTCCTGCCAGTGCAAATAGTTGGGCTGGGCCATGATGGGCGCCATCTCGGCCAGGAGTTCCCGCGCCGCCTCGACCGTCGGCACCGGGTCGGTCCAGCGCAGACAGAGGCTCACCTGCCGCGCCAGCCGCGACCCCAGGAAGGCGTCCAGGGCCTGGGCCCTGTCACGCCGCACGTCCACGATGAAGCCTGTCACGCCGTGCTCCAGCGCCCACTTCACCTGCCAGTCCACGACTTCCGGCTGCAGGTCGTAGTCGCCCAGGTACGGCCGGTGGTAGAGCATCCGGTCCAGCACGACGGGCCCCAGGCCCGCCGGCGGCGCCGCATGCAAATGCACGAACATCGGGGCTTGTCCCCGGGCCGCCGGCGCCGGCACGCGCCCGCCGGCCATGGGCTCGATGGCCGGGCCGGGCGTCAGGCGCACTTCCTCCTCCACGAAGCGTTCCCCGTAGTCGGCGCGCAGGCGCACCGTGCCAGGCCCCGCAGCCTTCGCCAGCCATGTCACCGGCTCGGGCATGCCGTGCGCCAGCCGCTCGATGGCGATGGTGCTCGTGGGGATGGAGATGGTGTCATCGGCCGTCACGCTCACGCGGATGGCGCGCGCTGTCTCACCCCCGTCGTTCCGCAGCACCCACACGAACCGGAACGCCTGGTCCACGTCCACGACAGGCTCCACGGCCCCCACGAACATCGTGCGCAAGTCCGCTGGGCCCTGGGGCGCGTTGCTCAGCCGCAGGTCGTGGAGGATGAGTTCGGCCGGCGGCTTGCCCTGCAGCGTCAACGCCAGGCCCGACAACTCCCCGTTCCAGGACTCCTCCTCCCCGCAGTGCACGCTGTACGTGTGCCGCCCGGGGCGAAGGTCCAGCGTCGGGCCATGCAGGCCGCGCTGGACGGTCGTCGCCCACTGCACCTGCGTCTGCACCAGGTTGCGCACGGTGAGGTCCAGGCTCAACCATTCGTAGCGGTAGGTTGGCACGACCAGCGGCGGCGAGGCCACGATGACCTCGCGGTCCATCAGGCGGAGCAGCGTGCCGTCGGGCTGCGGGCGCAAGACGGCCATGCCCAGCAGCGGCAGCCACTGGCCGGCCTGCGTGGGGTTGCCGAACTGCCAGCCTGTCTGCTCGGCCGGATCAGTGTTGGGGCCCATGAGGCGCAGGCTGCGCAGCCGCAACTGCAGGCCGGGCGGCCCCATCATGCGCAGCCCGGTGATGAGGCGCAGGTTCTGCCACAGCGGCAGCAGCCGCAGGGCGTGGAGTTGCCCGTCGGCCGGCACCTGCACCGGCAGCGCGCCCTGCCACCCGGTCGCCGTGCCGGTGCGGCTCTCGCCCTGCCAGACCAGGTGGATCGGCCCGCCGCCGCGCACGCTCAGCAGCAACTCGATCGTCTGGAAGGCCTGCGTCGTGACGCTGAAGGCAGGCGCACGCAGCGACACGCCCTCGGCCGACCCGGGCCACAACGTGCCGTCGCTAGTCGTCTCGGGCGCGGACCCGGCCTCGTCACGCCAGCCCGACGGTCCTTTGTCAAAGTCCCAGCCGACGAGCGTCGCCGCTGCGGCCATGCTGCCGGCGAGGATCAGCGCCAGAACCAGTTGTGCGGTCTGCTTCAGCATGGGAGTCCGGGCTCGTATCACAGGATGCGCCGGCTCATCGCCGGCCTGTCCGCCCCGCCCGTCCTTTCGCTGCCGTCCGGCCCAATCCCTGCGCCCGGCCGACAAACGTTTGACTCCAACTGCATAACCTGCTTATCATTAAGCACCCAACGGGCGAACCACGAGGCGAGGACGTGCGATGATCTATCTCGACCATTCGGCAACCACCAAGACCGACCCCGAAGTCCTGGCGGCCATGCTGCCGTACCTGCAGGACCAGTTCGGCAATCCGAGCAGTGTCTACCGCTTTGCCGGCGAATCGCGCGCAGCGCTGGACCGCGCCCGTGAGCAGGTTGCCGCGCTCATCAACGCCGACCCGCGCGAGATCATCTTCACCGGCGGCGGCTCCGAGGCTGACAACCTGGCCATCAAGGGCTACGCCTGGGCTCACCAGGACCGGGGCAAGCATATCATCACCTCGGCCGTCGAGCACCATGCCGTCCTGCACGCCTGCGACCGGCTCGAGAAGATGGGCTTTGAGGTCACGACGCTCTGCGTGGACCAGTACGGCCTCGTGGACCCGCAGCAAGTCGCCGACGCGATGCGCGACGACACGCTGCTCGTGACGATCATGCACGCCAACAATGAGGTCGGCACGATCCAGCCGGTCGAGGAGATCGCCGCCCTGTGCCGGGAGCGCAAGGTCGCCTTCCACACGGACGCCGTGCAGTCCCTCGGCCGCCTCCCCATTGACGTGAAGGCCATGGGCGCGGACATGATGGCCTTCTCGGCCCACAAGATCTATGGGTCCAAGGGCGTCGGCGTGCTGTACCTGAAGAAGGGCACACGGGTGTGGCCGGTCATTGACGGCGGCGCCCAGGAGCGGGGCATTAGGTCGGGTACCGAGAACGTCGCCGGCATCGTCGGCATGGGCAAAGCCTGCGCGTTGCTGAGCGAGCGCATGGACGAGGACAACGCCCGCATCCTGGCCCTGCGCGAGCGCCTGCGCCAGGGCATCACCGACCGCATCGAGTACTTGCTGTACACCGGCCATCCCGAAAAGCGCCTGCCGAACATCGCCAGCTTCTGCTTCCGGTACATCGAAGGCGAGGGCATCCTGCTGAGCCTGGACGCGTACGACATCTGCGCCTCCTCCGGGTCGGCCTGCACTTCGGGCAGCCTCGACCCGAGCCACTGCCTCCTGGCCATGGGCCTCCCGCACGCCATCGCCCACGGGAGCTTGCGCCTGAGCCTCGGCCGCGAGAACACCGAGGCGGAGATGGATCGCGTCATCGAGGTCCTGCCGGGCATCATCCAGCGCCTGCGCGAGATGTCGCCGCTCTACGGCGACGCACGGCGTAGCGGGGAAGTCTGACCGGGGGAGTCGTACGAGCGGCTTCCAGCCGCGAGACCGTTGGAGCACGGCTCGCCCGAGCCGCAACAACCCATGCCTGACCCCTCCGCCCAACCCACTGTCACCCACGCCGACATCGTGCTCGGCCTGCGCGACCTCGGCCTCACCGAGGGCGACCTCGTGCAAGTCCACTCGTCGTTGAGTGCGTTCGGCACCGTCGAGGGCGGGGCCGAGGCCGTCGTGGACGCCCTCCTGCAAGCCGTCGGCCCCGGGGGCACGGTCATGGTCCCGACCTTCAATCACGGCGCCGCCGATCTCTTCGACCTGCGCACGACGCCTTCGACCAATGGCGCGATCACCGAGGCCCTCCGCCAGCGCCCGGAAGCCCATCGCAGCCTCCATCCCACCCACCCGACCGCCGCCATCGGTCCGCTGGCCGAACTGCTGACGCGCGATCACCCGGCCGCCGGCACGTTCGGCCTGACCTCGCCCCTGGGCAAGCTCGCGGCGATGGGCGGGAAGATCCTGCTGCTCGGCGTGGGGATGAACGTGAACACGATGGCGCATATCGGGGAAACGCTGTACGGGGCGCCGTGCTTCATCGAGGGCTGGCCGCGCCGCATGACCGACGGCCTCGGCCACGTCGTTGCGGCGACGGGCCTCTACTGGCGTGACGGGAAGTGCCGCGTGGAGTGGGACGCGCTCGAGGCGGAACTGCGCCGGCAGGGCCTCATCCGCGATGGCCGCATCGGCAACGCCGAAACGCACCTCATGCCGGGCGCGCAAGTCCTCGGCGCCACAGTCCGCCTCTGTCAGGAGCTTTGCCCGACGTGCCCGGTCCGCCCGAAGATCGTGTCGTAAAGAGCCGTTGCCGTTCCTGGGAGCGCCGGCTTCCAGCCGGCAGCCGTCGCCGTAGGACCGCCGGCATCCTGCCGGCATCGCCGTTGCCGTAGGACCGCGGGCTTCCAGCCCGCAAGCCGTTGCCGTCAGAACGCCTTTTCCGGCAGCCTCTCCGCCTTCACGCCGGCCTCCAGCGCCGCGATGGCCTTCTGCATTTCCTCCCGCCCCTTCAC